>CALFRN010000525.1 GCA_937919085.1 uncultured Reyranella sp. | reverse complement strand
TCTTCGCGCCGGCCCAGGTCGGCACCCACAAGGGATCGAAGCGCAAGACCTACGGTCACTCCATTGCCATCGCCCCGTGGGGCGAGGTGCTGGCCGATGCCGGCGGCGAGAAGGCCGGCTTTGTGTTGGCCGACATCGACCTCGCCAAGGTCGCGGAGGCGCGGAAAATGGTGCCGTCGCTGCAGCACGACCGGAAGTATGCGGCACCCTTGCTGCACAAGGCGGCGGTGGCCAGGGCGGCGGAATAGCCAACTCGGACGGCGTCGAGTTTGGTTGAGCGTTTCGTCTCCGAAGCCCTGCGCGAGAACACCTGCTGTCGCCGCACGCGGAGGCTGTGCAACCTGATGCCGCCCGTCGGCGTTGTACGTCACGGCCATTGCCGGTCCTGGCCGTGGTTCTCTGACTGAATTTTGACAGTATTGTTGCATTCTCTGTGTCGACGTCCTCATCCGGGTGCATGGGAGGACCGTATGGGAGGTGACGCGTGTCGCGTATTGGATTGGTGAGCCTCAAACTTGTCGGATTCAAAGCCGGAGACGAATTCCGGGAACGTGCTGATCAGGTTTTGGAGGAAGCCAGAAAAAGAGGGCAAGGCTCATGAGAGATGCTGCAAAGAGTGAGATATTTGAATCCTTCGTCAAGGATTTGACCGGTATCGCAATCGTGGCCTTCGACGTGGATGGCAATATCGTAGCCTGGAATTCCGGAGCTCAAAACGTCTGGAGCTATGGCTCGGCGGAGTTCAAGGGCCGTCACTTTTCCGACCTCTTGAGCAAGGAAGGCGTCTCGCCTGTGAATGCGAGAGCCGCTTTGGATAATGCCACGGCTTGGGGCCAGCACGAGAAGAGGATGCGGCTGGTCAACAAACAGGGCGTCGAACTGGAAGCTCAGGTTGCGATCAGGCCGGTGCGCGATGCAACCAAGAATCTCGTTGGCTTCGGCCTGCTCGCCACCGACTTCCACGCTTATTCGGAAGACAACGCCCGTTCCTCGGTGGCCGGGGCTACCGATGTAGAGTCGGGGCCTTCCAAGGTTGTGTTGCTCCGGGGTGCGAAGATTCTGCTGGTGGACGACGACGACCTTGCCCGCGAACAGGTCGAGGAAACCCTGACGGATCTCGGCTATGACGTGGTTTCCTCGGCGAGTGGAGACGAGGCGCTCGAGATTCTCGAGCGCGTTGCCGATATCGAACTTCTCATGGCCGATGTCGTCATGCCAAACGGCATCGGCGGTCGCGAACTGGCCGATATCGCCCGGCACCGCCGCCCGGACCTCAAGGTGCTTTTTTGCTCGGGCTACTTCCCGGTTGCGCTGGTGAACGCGGGCGAACTGCCGCGAGGGGTCGACTGTCTCGTCAAGCCCTATCGGCGAACACAACTGGTCCAGACACTCGATCGCATGCTGAAGCTTGGCGCATAGGCAGCGCGGGCCGGGATGTCGGATAGCGTGAAAATGGGCGTTCCGATGGACGGTCGCCGCCCTCGGACCGTTCTCTCTAGGGGACCGACGTGACGCATGCGCAAGACGCGGCGCTGATCAAGTTTCTGACCGAAAGCGTGCCCGACTATGCGGTGATCCTGCTCGACCTCGAAGGCAGGGTCCTGACGTGGAATTCCGGCGCCTTTTTGATCAAGGGGTACAGGGCCGAGGAAATCATCGGCAAGAATTTCCGCTGCTTCTACCCCGCCGAAGATATCGCCGCCGGCCGTCCGGCGGCGTTGCTGAGGAAGGCGTTGGAGTTGGGCCGCCACGAGGAGACGGGCCGGCGCGTCCGCAAGGACGGATCGGCGTTCGACGCAAACGTGGTCATCATGCCGCGTTTCGACGACCACAAGCGCCATATCGGGTTCGGCAAGCTGACGCGCGACGTCACGGCTCAGGTCCAGGCGGCCGCGATGGAGCGGCGGCTGCGAAAGTTCGTCGATGTCATCCGCGATACCATGATCGACGGCCTGATCGTCATCGACGCCAGCGGCGGGATCCTGGCGTTCAATCCGGCGGCGGAGCGCATTTTCGGCTATTCGGCCGACGAGGTGGGCGGCAGGAATCTGAAGATGCTGATGTCGGATCCGGACCGCGATGCGCATGACGGATATCTTCGGAACTACGCGGCCACCGGCAAACGCAGCGTCATCGGTACGGCACGCGAGGTGACCGCCCTGCGCAAGGACGGTACGACCCTGCCGATCAGCATCGCGGTCGGCGAGGCAAAGTTGGACGACGAGACGATCTTCGTCGGAGTCGTTCACGACCTTACGGCGCAGAAGGCCATCGAAGGCGACCTCCGGCAGGCGCAGCGGCTCGATGCGATCGGCAAGCTGACCGGCGGCATCGCCCACGATTTCAACAACATCCTCATGGTGATCATGGGAGATGCCGAGGCTATGGCCAAGGATGGAAGCCTCCCCGAGGGAACGCAGAAACGGCTGAAGCGGATCCTTCAGGCCACCGATCGCGCGGCGGAGTTGACGCGTCAGATGCTGGCGTTTGCGCGCAAGCAGCCGCTGGACCCCAGGCCGACCGATCTCAATGAGGTGGTGGTCGCTATCGACAAATTGCTGCGTCACTCCCTCGGCGAGCATGTCGAAATCCAATCGACCCCGGCGGCGGAACTCTGGGTCACCAGCATCGATCGCAGCCAATTCGAAGCGGCGCTGGTCAACCTCGCCATCAATGCACGTGACGCCATGCCTGACGGCGGGCGGTTGACGATCGAAACCGCGAATGCAGTTCTCGACGAGAATTACCAGAGAGCCAATCCCGACGTCGCGCCCGGCGATTACGCCATGCTCGCGGTCAGCGATTCCGGGCAGGGCATTCCACCCGATGTGCTGGACCATGTGTTCGAGCCTTTCTTCACGACCAAGGACATCGGCAAGGGCATTGGGCTCGGCCTCAGTATGGTTTACGGCTTCATCAAGCAGTCGAACGGCCACATCAGGATCTACAGCGAAATGGGTCGCGGCACGACCGTCCGCATGTATTTGCCGCGCAGCGACGCGCCGGCTCTCGAAGCGAACACGGGGAACCGGGAAATCATGCCTCGCGGAAGCGAACGCATCCTCGTGGTGGAAGACGACGCAATCGTGCGCGAGAATGTCGTCTCCCAATTGCATAGCCTGGGCTACGTCACGGACGAGGGGAGTAACGGTGTCGAGGGACTGGAGCTGGTGGTCAAGAACGGCCCCTATGATTTGCTGTTGACCGACGTTGTCATGGCCGGGGCGATCAACGGCCGGACTCTTGCCGGCGCAGCCCTGCAGCATCAGGCCGGGATCGCGGTGCTCTTCATGTCTGGATATACGAACAACGCGATTGTTCATCATGGCCGACTGGACAAGGGCGCGCGGCTGTTGAGCAAGCCATTCCACAAGGTCGAGCTGGCACGCGCTGTCCGCGATGCCATCGACAGTGCAAGGGCGGGCGACGGCGGCACGGGCCGCTGATCGCGATCCCGCTATGGGAGTAGGCGCGCCGCAATCCGCTGCACCATCGCCATCTTCGGCTCGCTGATCATCCGCGCCTCGTAGGCGACCACCGAAAAACGGCC
>CALFRN010000524.1 GCA_937919085.1 uncultured Reyranella sp. | reverse complement strand
GTATCCAACTCAAGGCGACCGTCTTCGAGGAAGCGGGTGAGACCAGTCCAGAGCGCGAGCGTGTAGGTGTCACATCCCGGAAGAATGTACGGCTGTTTCTTGAACAGCTCCGGTTTTATTTTGTACCAGTCCTTCATAGCTTGCAATGGCGACTTGCTGCCGAGGGCTGACTGCGGGAGCTGCTGGTTATAGAGCCAGACATATCGGTGCATGGTCATCTCCAGTTCTTCGCCGGATCGGAAGTGGTGGCTTTGGAGGACGTCCTCGACGCGACCGTTGAACCGCTCGACCATGCCGTTGGTCTGGGGCGATTTCGGCGGGGTCAGACGATGCTCGATATTGAGGGACGCACAAAGCGTGTCGAACTCGTGCTCGCCGGTCGCAGCGCGCTTGCGCAGACCGAAGAGGCGATCCGTGAATTCCTTGCCATTGTCCGTGAGTATAGTGCGGATGCGGATCGGGCAGGCACGTTCCAGGTCACGCAAGAAGCGCCGCGCATTGGCCGCGGTCTTGGCCTTGAAGATGCGGATGAAGACCCAGCGTGTGGCTCGGTCGATGGCCACGAACAGATATCGCCGGGAGGTTTCCTCAGCCATTTGGGGCAGATACTTGACGTCCACGTGCAGATAGCCGGGCTCATAGGCCTTGAAAGCCTTATGCTTCGGACGGGGATCTTTCGCCTGCAGGTCGTGCAGATTGCCCACGCCATGACGGCGCAGGCAGCGGTCGAGGCCCGAGCGCGAGACATTCGGGTTCAGGAACTCCCTGACCACCGCCAGCAGGTCATCGAGCGACACCAGGAGCGTCCTGCGCAACTCGACAGCCACCGCCTCCTGCGCCGGGGTCAACGTGGTTTGCAGTCGGTGCGGCGTATGGCTGCGATCCTCGACGCTGTCGCGATGACGCCATTTGTAGATCGTCTGCGGTGTTACCCCGAAGCGCTCAGCCAGCACCGTCCCGACCTCATCGCTCTGTTGGATCGCCGCACGCACCTTGGGCGTCGTCGTCGCCTGCTTGTGAAGATGGATCAGCATGCCCGCACCTCGCCCAGAATGTCCCTCAAGACCGATCTTGCCATGAACAGGGCGGATCGCCGAGGGGAGATGTGATCATCGGGGATGGAACAATTAGCCGCCCGCGCTGTTCGCGCATGATGGGTTGGCGGCCTTGCTTCCATTCGGCCCGGGCCTTGGCCAGTTCAGGCCGGTCTTGTTCGCTGGCCCGAAGTGTTTTTTTTCCTGATTACGCACCTTG
>CALFRN010000523.1 GCA_937919085.1 uncultured Reyranella sp. | reverse complement strand
AAATATCTGTCATTCGTTTCTGCCGCTCCATCCATGGAGCGGTCACTCATTGCCTTCTTCCTGCTGTGCTTGTCGGCACTTGGCGCCCCGGGCGCAGTTGCCTGGGCAGCAGGTGGCGCCCACATCGTCGACGATTCCGAGGTCGTCGAGCCCGGTACCTGCCAATTCGACACCTGGGTGTCGAAGTTCGACGACGGCGTCGGCGGCGGCTATTTCAACGCCACCAACGCTTGCACGCTGAAGGATGTACCGAGACTGCAGGTCGGCGCCCAGTTCCAGCATCTGTGGGGCGCCGAAATCGGAGGTGTCCAACTGCTCGGCCCGCAGGCCAAGGTCAACTTCCAGCCGGAAGACACCGGCGTCGGCATCGGGTTGATCTTCAACAGCGGCGTCGCCCTCCAGACCGGGCTTCTCGAAACCGCGAGCCTGCTCATCCCGGTGACGATTCCGCTCAACGACAGCGTGCGCTTCAACTTCAACGCCGGCTGGAGCTACATCCGGATCGGCGATTTCCCCAATGCGCTGTTCTACGGCGCCCAGGTCGAAGCCAAGATCGGATGGCAGGACATCAGCCTGATGGTGGAACTGTTCGGCCGCGAGCCAGGCTTCACCGGCACGCAAATGGGCGTGCGCTGGCGGCCGGGCGATGCGGCGATCAGCTTCGACCTGCTGGCCGGCAGCTTCTTCGATACCGTGAACGCCAAATTCTTCACCGTTGGCGTGACGCTTCGCTACTAGATTCTCAGGTGCCGCAGAAGGTCTTGTAGCCGCTCTGATCGCCCACCGGCGGCTCGGCATAGGCGGCAAACCCGGGCCGCTCGTCGAACGGGCGGGCCAGCACGGCCATCAGTTCCTCGAATGGCGCGTAGTCGTCGCGTTCGATGGCGGCGGCAAGCACCGCCTCGACGAGGTGATTGCGCGGAATGTAGAGCGGATTGACGGCGTGCATGGCGGCGCGACGGGCAATGCCGTCCTGCGATTCGTGGCCGAGCCGTGCCCGCCAGCGCACCGCCCAGGCATCGAAGGCAGCGGAATCGAGGAACTGGTCGCGCACGCCGGCGTCGTGGACGGGATCGGCCGCGGCATCGCCCAACCGGCGGAAGGTCAAGGTGAAATCGGCATGGTTCGCAGCCATTGCCTTCAGGAGATCATCGGCAAGGACTGCGTCGCCGGCATCTTCGGTGAACAGGCCGAGCTTGCGCCGCAGGCCCGCGAGCAGCGCGCCGGCAAAACGCGACTGGAAGGTGGCCAGGATCTCGTTGGCCTGGGCCAGGGCTGCGTCGCTGTCGTCGTCGAGCAGGGGAAGCAGCGTTTCACCGAAGCGCGCGAGGTTCCACGGCGCGATGCGCGGCTGGTTGGCGTAGGCGTAGCGACCCTGGGTGTCGATCGAACTGAAGACCGTGGCTGGATCGTAGTCGTCCATGAAAGCGCAGGGACCATAGTCGATGGTCTCGCCGGCGATCGAGGTGTTGTCGGTGTTCATGACGCCGTGGATGAACCCGACCAGCATCCATTGTGCCACCAGCCTGGCCTGACGGTCGATCACCTGCTCGAACAGGGCACGGTACGGATGAGCGGCGGCCGCGGGATCGGTGCGGATCTGGGGATAGTGGCGGTCGATCACATGATCGGCCAGCAGCCGCAGCGCCTCGAGGTCGCTGCGGGCGGCGAAGAACTGGAAGGTGCCGACACGGATGTGGCTCGACGCCACGCGCGTCAGCACCGCGCCGGGCAGCTCGGTCTCGCGCCATACCGGCTCGCCGGTGCTGACCGCGGCCAGCGAGCGCGTGGTGGGAATGCCGAGGACGAACATCGCCTCGCTGACGATGTATTCGCGCAGCACCGGGCCGAGCGCGGCGCGCCCGTCGCCACGGCGCGAGAACGGCGTCGGGCCGGAACCCTTCAACTGGACGTCGCGGCGCACGCCGTCGCGGTCCACGAGTTCGCCCAGCAGGATGGCGCGGCCGTCGCCGAGTTGCGGTGAAAAACCACCGAACTGGTGGCCGGCATAGGCCAGTGCTATCGGATCGGAGCCTCCGGGAATGCGGTTGCCGGCCAGGACCGCCACGCCCTCGGGCGAGGCCAGCACGTCGGGATCGAGGCCGAGCTGCCGGGCGAGCGCAAGGTTGAGCTTGAGCAGCCGCGGGACCGCGACCGGCGTCGGCGCAAGGCGTGCGTAAAAGCGCTCGGGCAGGCGCGCGTAGGTGTTGTCGAACGGAAATGCGACGCCGTCCGGCAGGGAGAGTCCCGAGTCGTTTGCCATGGTCATCCAGTACCAGGTGGTGTCAGCTATTATCTCACGCAATGGGCCGTGGAGCCAGATGCCGGACGGGCGCTACCGTGGCATATTGAAGGCAAGAGGTGTCGCAATGCGTCCGCTGATCCGGCTGTGGTTTTTTCTGGCACTCATGATCGCGGCCCCTGCGTTCGCGGGGCCGATCGAAACTGCCAACGCCGCCGTGCAGCGCGGCGACTATGCCGCCGCCGAGCAGATCCTGCTGCCGATTGCCGAGGAGGGAAATCCCTACGCCCAGTACCGCCTTGGACTGGTCTATGCCGAGGCACCCGGCGAACTGCGCAGTGTCGCCGAGGCCGCGAAGTGGTTCGAATGGGCGGCACTGCAGGGCCAGCCCTATGCACAATACAAGCTCGGCATGCTCTACGTTAAGGGCGACGGCGTCTCGCGCGACTACGTCATGGCCTACCTGTGGTTCAGCCTGAGTGCCCGCCATGCCGGCGGCAACGCCGAAGCCGCCCGCCAGCGTGACATGCTGGCGCCGCGGATGACCACCGGACAGGTCGACGAGGCAAAACGGCAGGTGCGGAACTGGCGGCCGGTGAGGCCCGAGCCGTTGCAGCCCACGCGCTAGACGCCGGCCACTGCAAAAGCATCCGGCCAGCGCCGCCTGAGTGCCGCCACCATGTCCTCGGTACGGGCATCGAGCAGCCGCTCGCCCTTGAAGGCCGAGGCGCGCGATGCATCGCCGGTGGCCCCCGTCACCTTGAAATCCCCCTCCGGTACCAGCCGGTTCATCCGTACGCCGCGCGGATCGAGCGCCAGCATCACCGACGTCTCGCGCTCGTCGGCATGGCCGCCGTCGAGAACGTCGAACAGCGTGTCGGCACTGGCTCCGAGGAGCCGCATGTGCAGCACCGCGACCTCGCCCAATTCGGCCGCCACTTCGTCGAGCGGCTTCTCGGTCGAGACGCCGGTGTTGAGGATCGCGATCCGCCGCACGCCGTGATCGCGGAGATTGCCGATGAGTTCGCGGATCAGTGCCTTGAAAGTGCCGGCCGTGAGGTGCTGGCTGCCGGCAAACGACGTGAAGGCGGGATAGAAGCCGAAGCCCACGACGGGTGCGGCCACGACCGGCAGGCAGTCGATGAGCCTCTGGGCGAGCGCGCGGGCGGTCAGTGCATCGGTCTTGAGCGGCAGGTGCGGGCCATGCGCCTTGGATGCGGCACCGACCGGCACGACGACCACGGCACCGGCGTCAAAGCGTGTCCGCGCTTCCTGCCAGGTGAGATCTTCCAGCCAGGCACCGGCGGCGGTCACGATTCCCACGGCCGCCGCACCCGCACGGTGGGCTTCATGCCCATCACGATCATCTTGCGCCACCGCGCGCCGGGCGCGCTTTCGTCGAAGACGATGCGGCCGCCCGTCATCGAGACGCCGAGGTCGCGCCACAGCGCCGCAAGATCGAGAGGCTGGGCACGCTCAAAGTGGCGCGTAACCAGATCGGCCATCGTGGTGGTGCCCACGGCGCGATCGCAGGCGGCGGCATAGTCGTCCAGGCCGACGCGAAGCGAACCGTCGAGGCCGCTCCACAGCGCGCCGCCGAGGCAATCCTCCAGTCCCTTGGCGCCCTGCGTCGCGCGGCGGATGCCGAGATCGGCCAGCAGCATGAAAGTGGCGCCGGCCCAGTAGTTCTGTCGTCCGGTGGTATTGACGAGGCCGGACGCAAACGCGCCGATGCCCTGCGGCATGCTCTCGACCCATTCGTGCCACACCTCCTCCTCGGTCTTCCAGCCGGCGCGGGCGCGGATGATGGGCTCGATGTAGGTCGCGGCGCCTTCCATGAACCAGGTGCTGCGGCCGCGGACGAACGGCATGGCGGTATGGATGAACTCGTGCGTCAGCACCCAGTCGTCGAACAGCCGGCGTGGATCGACGTCGGCGCCGACCTCGACCATCGCCGTGGGACCGCCGCCCGGCACGGTACGGCCGTAGCCAACGCCGCTTCGCGTACCGACCGGCACGAGCCCGAGCAGCATCTGCCGCGTGGTGAAGCCCTGCCAGTAATGGGACTCGGCCTCGGCGGTGCGCCGCACCCAATCCAGAAGTTCGGCCTGGCCGGCCGCGGATACGCCCCCGAGGATGGCGACCCGCAACACGCCCTGCCCTTGCGGCTGCCCGGGCCGCAGCGATCCCGGCAGGGGCACGGCAATCTCCTGCAGGTTGAGGCGGCCGAGCGCGGTGTAGCCGGCAAACCGCACGGTCGTGCCGGTGAGGCGCCAGGCATCGCCCAGCTTGGGCAGGCCGGTGGCGAACACGAGGCCGGGACCGGCGGTCATGCGGATGTCGATGGTCGGCGCGCGGTCGTAGCCGCGCGGTTCCAGCAGCCAGCCCGACAGCAACGCCAGCACGCCGCCGCCACGCTGCAGAGCGGTGGTGCGTTCGTCGACGGCACGGGCATAGCCGGTGAGGTCGAAGCGATAGCGCGCCTCGACGAGGCCGTTCGACGACTCCACCCCGAGACCGCCGACGTGGGCGGCGCTACGGCCGTCGGCCGGCGCGAACGAGAGCGCCTGGGCGGCACGGCAGCGATAGACGATATCGAGCTTCAGGCCGTCAGCGTCTGTCAGCGTACCATCGACCGTGCAGTCCGGTGTCGCGACCGGCTGCGCACCGACCGGAAACGATGCCGAAAGGAGAGGCAGCAGTGCGGCGATCAGGACGCGCAGGACCATGGCCGACGCTAGCATGGGCCGGGCTCGCGGTGACGGACACGGTCGTTCACGTTTCGCGGCGCACGGGCGGCCGCGGTGAGGCCGGCGTGGAATCCGCTCAGGAGATCGAGCACGTCGAACACCGGCAGACCGAGGGCCGCCTTCAGCGCCTGGGCGTACGGCGGCAGGTTGGTGCATTCGAGCACCACCGCGTCGATCGCGGCGTGCCTGGCCACGAGATCCCGGCCGGCCGCAACTACTTCGCGCTCGACCCGGTCGCGATCCAGGGTCAGGCCGTTGCCCAGGAACGTGGCCGCAAAGGAACTGTCCTCGAGCAATCCCACGAACGGCGTATCGGCCGGGGCACCCACCGCCTCGAAATGCGCCGGCGTCAGGCTCCTGGCCGAAGCGGTGATCACGCCAACGCGCTTGTCCTTCAACTGCCGGACCAGCAGCAGCGCCGAGGTCGCGACCGGCACCGGCGAGACCGCCGCGAGATCGTCCTGATAGAGCGCGAGAAAGCCGCAGCTGGTCGAAATCCCGACCGCGCCCTGGGCGGCCAGCGCCTCGGCATTGGCCTTGAGCGCGGCCAGCACACGCGGCCGGTCGGGATGCGCGGTCACGGCATCGCCCGAGCCGATGCCCTCCATGCGACGGAAGATCACCGGATAGTCGAACGAGGCCGCGTTGCCGATGTCGCCCACGATGCGCGGAAACCGCGTGTCGAGCATCAGGATGCCGAGCGGGCCAATGGGGAGACCGGCGGAGGGGACGCGCTCAGACATTGCGCCGCGCGATCGCCCGGCCGGCGACATGGCCGAAGGTGAGGAACGGGCCGATGGTGGTGCCAGCGCCGACCGCCTTGGTGCCGATCGGGCTCGCCGCGGCGAGGCCGGCGCAATAGAGCCCGCCGATCACGCTGCCGTCGGGCCGCAACACTTGGCCGTGCCGGTCGGTGCGTGCCCCGCCCTTGGTGCCGAGGCTGACATAGAGGAACGGCGCGGCATGAAACGGCGCCTGCTCGACGGTGCCCAGTGCGCGGTCCTTGGTATAGAAGCGCTCCCACACCGTCTCGCCGCGATGAAAGTCGCGATCGACGCCCTGCTTCGACCAGCCGTTGAAACGATCGACCGTGGCGCGCAACGCCTGCGGATCGAGGCCGATCTGCGACGCCAGCGCCTCGAGCGTGGCGGCGGTGCGGATAAAGCCCTTCTCCTTCGAGCCGAAGTGCATGGAGAGCGTCATCGCCTTGGCATAGCGCTGATCGAAGATACGCCACGCCGGCAGATGCATCGGCTTGCCGTCGGGGCCGCGCTCGTCGACCGCGACGCCCAGCGCCGGACTGCCCTCGCTCACGAAGCGCTTGCCTTCGCGGTTCACCAGGATGACGTGCGGCGCATAGGTTTCCAGCAACGGCTGGGCGTGGCGGCGGCCCTCGTAGGTCGTGAAGGTGGCGGGCGAGATCAGCGCCTGGTCCATGTG
>CALFRN010000522.1 GCA_937919085.1 uncultured Reyranella sp. | reverse complement strand
CACCCGTGACACTACCGCTCGACGGAATTCGCGTGATCGAGGTCGGCCAGGCCCTGGCGGGTCCGCTTGCCGGCGTGCTGCTGGCCGACATGGGCGCCGACGTGATCAAGATCGAGAAGCCCGACGGCGGCGACGATGCCCGCCTGTGGGGCCCTCCGTTCGCGGCCGACGGCGTGACGTCGCTCTATTTCCACAGCCAGAACCGCAACAAGCGCTCGGT
This sequence comes from uncultured Reyranella sp., assembly GCA_937919085.1. GTDB lineage: Bacteria > Pseudomonadota > Alphaproteobacteria > Reyranellales > Reyranellaceae > Reyranella. The sequence continues at coordinate 37,915 of CALFRN010000522.1, read as the reverse complement.
CGTGCTCGACCTCAAGCTGGCGGCGGATGTCGAGGCGCTGAACAGGCTGTGCGAAAGCGCCGACATATTGATCCAGAACCTGCGCCCGGGCGTGGTCGACGAAATCGGCATCGGCCCCGAGACGATGCTGAAGCGTCACCCGCGGCTGATCTACTGCTCGATCTGGGCCTTCGGCTACCAGGGACCGATGCGGATGAAGCCGGGCTTCGATCCGCTGCTGCAGGCCTACGGCGCGATGATGAGCGTGACCGGCCGGCCGGAGGATCCGCCGACCTTCTGCGGCGCCTCGATCAACGACAAGGCGACCGGCATGTTCTGCACCATCGGTGCCCTGGCGGCACTCAGGATGCGCGACAAGACCGGCAAGGGCTGCCTGGTCGACACTTCATTGTTCGATTCGGCGGTGCATTGGGTGGAAGGCCAGCTCAACGGTTATCTGGCGAGCGGCGTGCCGCCCCGGCGACACGGCACCGGCGGCGCGGTGATCGTGCCCTATCAATTGTTCGAGACCGCCGACCAGCCGGTTTGCCTGGCCGCCGGCAACGATCGCCTGTGGGCGCGCTGCGCACAGGTGCTGGGGCACGTCGAATGGGCGACCGATCCGCGCTTTGCGGTCGGTTCCCAACGGGTGGCCAACAAGGCGGAACTACTGCCGCTGATCGCCGCGGCGATGCGGATGCAAAGCCGCGCCCATTGGCTGGCGGCATTCGAGAAGGCCGGCGTGCCCTGCAGTCCGGTGAACGATATCGCCGAACTCGCCGCCACCGAGCAGCTCGCCGCCTCGGAAATGGTGCATCAGCTTCCGGCCCGACCGGGCGAGGAACCCGGCCCGCGGGTAATCGGCCTGCCGATCACCTTCGATCGCGAACGTCCCCGCTCCGCCCGCCCCTCGCCCAAGCTCGGCGAACATACGGCGGAGGTGCTGGGGCGAACGGGGAAGTGACGACAGATCTCCACGCCTGGCGGCCTCGTCAGCTTTGATATAGTCGAGGCGGCAGCCGCAGCGGGGAACGGCGATGGACAAGGACGATCTGGCTGACGTCAAGAAGTCGCTCTCGCCGTGGTGGCCAGACAAAACTGTGCATCGCCGCCTGGTCATAGGCCTGACCGGGCTCGGACTGGTCCCGCTGATCCGCCCGGACTTGCATGTCGAGTTCCCGTTCGCAGCATGGGCGGTGCTTCCCCTGATGTCTCCCCGGGTCCGGGCCATGATCGCCGGGCGGTTCCGGCGCAGCTGACCGCGCCGGCGTGCTAGGGTACGGGCCCGGCGAAGGAGCAACGACATGGACGTCTTGACGCAACTCGAAATCGACCAGCGCGTGTTCGACCTCTACGATGAGTATTGCCACGGCCGCATCGACCGTCGCGCCTTTCTGCAACAGGCCGCCGTGGTGGCGGTGGGTGGCCTTGCCATGGCGCAGGCCTTGATGCCGCGTTACGCCAACGCCCAGACGATCTCCTTCACCGACGAACGCATCAAGGCCAAGTACGTCACCTATCCGTCGCCGGGCGGCACCTCGGGCACGATGCGCGGCTATCTGGTGCAGCCCAAAGGCAATGGCCCGTTCCCCGTGGTGCTGGTGATCCACGAGAACCGTGGCCTCAATCCCTACATCGAGGATGTCGCCCGCCGCGCCGCGACCGAGGGTTTCCTGGCGCTGGCACCCGACGGACTATTCCCGGTCGGCGGCTATCCCGGCAACGACGACGAAGGTCGCACACTGCAGGCCGGCCTCGACCCGGCCAAGCTGCGCACCGACATGCTGAACAGCGCGCGCTGGCTCAAGACGCAGGCGCTCTCCACCGGCAAGCTCGGCGTCACCGGATTCTGCTGGGGTGGCGGGGCGACCAACTGGCTGGCCACCGTGCTGGGCGCCGACATGCAGGCGGGCGTGCCCTACTACGGCGCTGCGCCAGCGACCGATGCGGTGGCGGCGATCAAGGCGGCGATGCTGATCCAGTACGCCCAGAACGACGAGCGTATCAACGCCATGTGGCCGGCCTACGAGGCGGCGCTCAAGGCCGCCGGCGTCTCCTACGAGATGTTCATGTACCCTGGCACCCAGCACGGCTTTCACAACAACTCGACGCCGCGATACAACGAGGCGGCCGCCAAGCTGTCGTGGGAGCGCACGATCGCCTTTTTCAGGAAGAACCTGGCGTAGCCGAACGTCGGCACGTTGCCTCTGCCGGGGCCGCGACTATCCCTGCAGCACCATGTCCGCCGCCTTCTCGCCGATCATGATGGAGGGCGCGTTGGTGTTGCCGGAAGTGAGCGTCGGCATGATCGAGGCGTCGGCGACCCGCAGTCCCGCGATACCATGGACGCGCAGTTGTGAGTCGACGACGGCCATCGCATCCGAACCCATTTTGCAGGTGCCGACCGGGTGGTAGGTGGTTTCGGCCGCGCCCTTCACCCAGTCGAGGATTTCGTCGTCGCTATCCCGGTCCGTGCCGGGCGCCATCTCGCTCACTTGCAGCGGCGTCATCGCCGGCGCGGTCATGATGGCGCGTGCGATGCGGATGGCACGCAAGGTGAGTGCGGCATCGACCGGCGCCGATAGGAAGTTGAAGTTGATCGCAGGCGGCCGGCGCGGGTCCGACGAAACGGCATGGATGTGGCCCCGGCTTTCTGGCCGCATCGGGTGCGCGTAGCAGGTGACGCCGGATTGCCGCGATATCTTCGGCCCCCTGGGGCCGGGCTCGGTCAGCATCGCCACCCAGCCCAGCAGCAGGTCGGGCGCCGCCAGACCGTCGCGTGATCGCACGAAGGCACGTATCGGCGCGCCCACGCTGCCGAGCAGCCCCCGCCCCGAAATGGCATAGCGCAGCGCCTGACGCACGAGACCGAGGCCGCGCGCCGTGTCGTTGTAGGTGATGCCCCTGGTGGCGATCGCCCACTTTGTCCGCGGCGCATAGTGGTCGCGCAAATTCTCGCCGACGCCCGGCAGGGCCTGTCGTACCTCAATGCCGATCGACTTCAGGCGCTCGGGCTGGCCGATGCCCGACAGTTCGAGCAGTTGCGGCGAGTTGATCGTACCGCCGCAGACCACGACTTCGCGCACCGCCCGCGCCTCGCGCACATCACTTCCGCTGGCACCGCCGACGGCATAACGCACGCCGGTGCAGCGCTTGCCATCGAACAGGAGAACCTCGGCAGCCGCGCCCGTCTCGATGCGGAGGTTCGGGCGCTTGCGGGCCGGATCGAGATAGCAACGCGCCGTGCTCATGCGGCGGCCCGAGGCGATTGTGGCCTGACTCATGGCGATGCCATCCTGACTGGCGCCATTGTAGTCGGGGTTGTGGGCGATCCCGACCTCGCCCGCCGCCTTGATCACCGCGGCAAAGAAGGGCTCCCGTGGCTCGGGGTTGGTGACGCGCAAAGGTCCGTCGCGGCCGCGAAAGCGATCGTCGCCGCCACCTTCGTAGGCCTCCATGCGCTTGAAGAACGGCAGGACGCCGTCGTAGCTCCAGCCGACATTGCCCATCTGCGCCCAGGTGTCGAAGTCCTGGGCCTGGCCGCGCACGAAGGCCATACCGTTCAACGCGCTGGAGCCGCCCAACAGGCGGCCGCGCGGCACCGGAATGCGGCGACCATCCGTGCTCGCCTCGGGTTCCGAGCTGTAGAGCCAGTTCACGGTGGGGTTTGTGATCATCCGGGCGGAGCCGACCGGAATGCGGGTCCATGGATAATCGGCGGGTCCCGCCTCCAGCAACAACACGCGGTTGCCTGGATCGGCCGATAGCCGGTTGGCGACGACGGCGCCCGCCGAGCCGGCGCCCACAACGATGTAGTCGTAATCCATTGGCGGGATTGTCGGCGAATTGGCCAGCCCTGCCAACACGCGCCGACCGCAGCGCGATGGCCGCGCCTTCACCATCTTGCCATTCACGCCAGGCCGCGCCACAGTGCCGGCCGCTTCGAGGGACACTTTCGAAATGGATCAGCGCTAACTCACCTCTTTTGGTCTCCTGTCGGCTGACAGGAAGGGCACGGCATCGCCGTGCGAGTGCGCTGTTCTCGGAGTCTCCCTTGTCCCATCCACTTCTGACCGCACCTATCGGGCCGAGCCTGCTGCGCCTTGCCGGCCCCACAACCGGACTCATGGTGGTGCAGGTCTTCGTCGCCATCGCCGAGACCTGGTTCATCGCGCAGCTGGGCGCCGATGCGCTGGCGGGTTTCGCGCTGGTTCTGCCCTTCCTGGTGCTGATGCACAACACGGCCAACGGCGGCATGGGCGGCGGCGTCGCCTCGGCTCTCGCGCGTGCACTGGGCGGCGGACGCCTCGAGGATGCGCGGGCACTCGTCGCGCATACGTTGGTCTTGGCCGCGGGCTTCGGCCTCCTCTTCGCCTTTCTGGCCTGGACCGTGGCGCCGCAGCTCTATCGCGCGATGGGCGGCGGCGGCCTCGCGCTCGAGCGCGCGTTCGCCTTCAGCAACGTGGTGTTCGGCGCAGCGGTGGTGGTGTGGGCCAGCGCCTTCCTCGGCGCCTTGCTGCGGGGCGCTGGCGACACGGCGACGCCCAGCCGTATCGGGCTCGTGATGTCGATCGCCTACGTGCCCCTGGCGGGCGCGCTGACGCTGGGTGTCGGCGACTGGTCGGGCTTCGGCATGAGCGGACCCGGCATTGCCGGAATCTTCACCATGGGCGGATCGGCCCTCCTGCTGGCGCGCGCGATATGGCGCGGCAAACTGGGCGTCGTGCCGCGGCTAGGCAGCGTTCGCCTGCAGCGCAGGCTGTTCGGCGAGATCCTGCGGGTGGGTCTCCCGAGTTCCTTCACTGCTCTGGTGGCAAGCCTGGCCGCGCTGCTGATGACCGGCCTGGTCGGCCGCTTCGGCACCGACGCGCTGGCGGGCTACGGCGTCGGCCTCAGGCTTGAATATATGGTGGCGCCACTCGCCTACGGCATCGGCACGGGCCTCACAACGATGGTCGGCGTGGCTTCAGGCGCCAACGATTGGAATCGTGCAATGCGGGTCGCTTGGATCGGTGGGCTGCAGGCTTTTGTCCTGATCGGCACGATCGGTTGGACGGCGGCGCTAATGCCCCAGACCTGGTCGCACCTGTTCACCTCGGACCTTCAGGTGGTCGCCGCCAGCACCGGTTACCTCAAGCACGTCGCACCGTTCTACTGTCTGATGGGTCTCGGACTCGCGCTCTACTTCGCGGCCCAGGGCGCGGGCCGTATGACAGTGCCGGTGGCGGCGGGCCTCGTGCGGGTCGGCGTCGCAACAGCCGGCGGCTGGTTCGCCGTCGAGACGATGGGACTGGGCCTCGACGGCGTGTTCGCGTCAATGGCGACCGGGATGGCAGTCTATGGCTGCCTGATCGCCGGATCGCTCCTGATCATGCCATGGCGGACGAGAATTCCGCGAGGCCGACAGAAGCCGCGAACTATCCAGTGCTGACAACCCGCGCCAGAGGGAGCGGCAGGCCCGCTACATCCACGCGGATACGGAAGATGCTGCCGCAGTTCTCGCGCGGGCCGCCTCGCGAGCCGGTGACGATATAGAGATCGCGCAGATCGTCACCACCGAAGCAGACACTGGTGACCATCGGCAGCGGCACCGCGAGATCATGACGGTGGGTGCCATCGGCATTGAACACCGCAACGCGAGCGCCGTGAGCGTCGGCCACCCATACCGAGCCGTCGCCTGCCACCTTCAGTCCGTCGGGCACGGCACTCTGGCCGTCGCCCAGAACCGCGAAGGAACGCCACGGGCCAACGCTCCCATCGGCCGCCACGTCATAGGCCCGCACCAGGCCGGCACGGGCATCGCTGTGATAGAGGCGCGCACCGTCGGGCGAAAAGCCGAGGCCGTTGGTGAGCAGCACGCCATCCGACAAGGTGCGCATGGTGCCATCGAGATCGATAACGTGCAGGTGACCGGGCCTCGGCGCCTCGCCGCCAAACACCTTGTAGGCGAGTGAACCGACATAAATGCGTCCGGCGCGGTCGGTGGTGAGATCGTTGAAGCCTGTGGCGCCGGGAATGGCATCAAGCGCCAGCAGCGTCCTGGTCGCACCATCATCGAGCGAGACCCAGGCGATGTCGCGCCCGCCGACGATCAGCCCGCCCTTTTCATGCAGCGCCATGCCACCGATCCCGCGCCGCTTGGGCACCACCTGTGACACGGCGCCGGCGCGATCGAGCAGGAAGACGCCGCCGTTGAGGACGTCGCTGAAGTAAAGACCGCGGGCCGGATCCCAGACCGGGCCTTCGATCAGGCCGTAGCCGGTGGCAATCTGTTGCACGACAGTCAGCTCCTTATCGCAGCGCCGTGCCTCTCCGCCCCCGGAACCACACGAAGGCCTCGACGACAATCAAGGCGAATGCGAGCCGTAGCATCTGGTAGATCCCATTGGAAAGGGTTCGCGACAACGCCATCGGCTTCCGAATGCATTTCTCCGCTTCCGCGAGCAGACATGATAGTCTCCATCCTCAGACGCTCCCCCTCAATGGAAATGTTGTCCGGATGATCTCTCGCAGAAGTATGTTTGGTGGACTGGCCGGCTTGACGGTTCCTGCGCTCGCCGGTTGCGGTGGAACGCCCCCCAAGGGCGCTGGATTTGACCAATCGGCGGCAACATCACGGCATGCAGTCCCCGGGTTGGATGCAGTGATCGACATCAGCAACAACGTCACCGTTACCGACTTTGCCGCGGTGCGTCGAAGCAACATCCTCGCGGTCATCCACAAAGTGAGCGAAGGCGACTGGATCGATCCCGCATACTCCCAACGCCGTCGCCAGGCCGAGGCCGCAGGTCTGCTGTGGGGCGGTTACCATTTCGGCACGCGCCAGAATTCGGGCGCGGAACAGGCCGCCACCTTCCTTGCCGCCTGTCAGCCGGGACCATCGACGGTCATGGCGCTCGACCTCGAACCGAATGAGCGGAGGCCAACCAACACGATGAGGCTCGCCCAGGCCGAGGAATTCGTTCTGACCGTCCAGCGGGCAACCGGACGGCTGCCCCTGCTCTACACCCACCCGAAGTGGGCCAATGGCGAGGTCTATGGCCGCCGTCGCCTCAGCCTGGGAGCGGCCGTGACGCCAGGCTCGACCCTGGCACGATGCGACCTGTGGCTCGCCGACTATCGCGAGGTCCCAGAGGTGCCCAACGCATGGGCGCGCCAGGGATGGAAGCTCTGGCAGTATGTCGCCGACGAGACCGCGGCCAACTTCGCTCACGGCAGCGCGCCTCGTGCCGTCGCCGGCGTCGGCCATTGCGACCGTAACCTGTTCGCCGGCGATGAGGCAGCGCTCTATCGTTTCTGGAAGGGCAGCGCCCGGACAGCGTAAAGAGGAAGAAATGGAACTCAAAGGCAAAGTGGCCGTCGTCACCGGCGGCAACGGCGGGCTCGGCCAGCGCATCTGCCACGCGCTTGCTGTGCAAGGCTGCCACATCGCGGTCGTCTACACCCAGAGCAAGGATCAGGCTTCAGGCGTCGCGCGTGACCTGGAAAAGCATCAGGTAGCAACCGCCGCCTTCGCGTGTGACGTAACGCAGCGCGATCAGGTGCAAGGCCTGGTCGACGACGTCGTGAAGCGCTTAGGCCGGCTCGACATCCTGGTCAACGATGCCGCCTACAACAAGTCGATCCCCTTCAACGATCTCGACGGCCTCACCTACGAGGAATGGACGAAGATCATCGACATCAACCTCACCGGCCCCATGCTTCTGACCAAGGCCGCGGCACCGGTCATGAAACGCCAGGGTAGCGGGCGAATCGTCAACATCTCGTCGGTCGCGGGCTTGGGTCCCACCGGCTCGTCGATCGCCTACGCGGTCTCCAAGGCGGGCCTGATCCATCTCACAAAGTGCATGGCTGTGGCGCTGGCGCCCGAGGTGCTGGTGAACTGCGTGGCGCCGGGCCTGCTCGAAGGCACGCGCGCGACGGCCAACCTCAGGCCGGAGGTGGTTGAGAAAGGCCGCCAGGCATCGCTGCTGGGCAAGGCGGCCGACAAGGATGACTGCGCCGACCAGGTGGTCACCATGTGCCGCACCAACACCATGACCGGCCAGACGATCGTGATCGACGCGGGCCGCACCTTTCACTGAAGGCGTGGCCACGGACGGAGAAGCTACCCAGCCATCACTTCCTTGAAGCGACGCAGGGTCCCGATCTGCTGATTGAGGTTCGGCATCCGGTACATGGGGTAGAGCATCACCATCTGGGCGCCGAGGCGCTTCCAGCCGTGCGCCGCGGCGGCCCATAGCTGCGGATCGGCCTCGTCCATGCGCAGCCACCCCTCGAGCCCGAAGGTGGCGGGATCCCGTCCGAATGACTTCATATGCTCGCGCAGCATCGCCAGCTTTGGCTCGGCCACCTCGGGTGTCATGATCGGCATCCAGCCATCACCGATCCGGGCAGCCCGCTTGACGACTGCGTCCGAGGATCCACCAAACCAGATCGGGATCGGGCGCTGCACCGGGACGGGCAACAGGTTGACGTCGACCAGATTGTGAAACCTGCCGGAAAATGTGACCAGATCCTCAGTCCACAAGCGCCGCATCACCTCGATCTGTTCGGCCTGGCGCGCGCCGCGCGTCTTCCATTCGGTCCCGAGTGCCTCGTATTCGACGTGGTTCCAGCCGACGCCGACACCGAGGCGCAGCCGCCCGCCGCTCAGGATATCAACCTCGGCCGCCTGCTTGGCGACGACCCCGGTCTGCCGCTGCGGCAGAATGAGCACCCCGCTGCACAACTGGATCGTCTTGGTGACGGCAGCGAGGAAGGCCATCGTCGTGAAGGTTTCGTGGAAGGGATCGTTCTCGCTGTAAGTCGGTTTCCAATCGCCGCGCGGTGCCGCCCCGAAAACATGGTCGGCGACTTCGATGCAGTGGTAGCCGAGGCCTTCCGCTGCCTGTGCCCAGTCCCGGATCTTTGTCGGGTCGGTGCCTATATCGCGCGTCGGGAAGAGGGCGTTCAGCAACATAGAAGGCTCCTTTGCCATGTGAATCGACTAACGGACTTAGGACGCGGGTGCAGCCAGCTCGGCTGCGGCACGCCGCGCGCGCGTGACGCCCTCGCGGGCCATGTCGGCACAGAGGCCGGTATAGGTGGTCGGGTCCAGCAGCTTCGCGATCGTCTCTTGGTCCATGTGTGCGGTAAGGCGTTTGTCCGCCGCCAACAGGCCAGAGAATGACTTGCCTTCCACGAAAGCTGCCTGCGCCGCGTCGTACACGACATCATGCGCATGCTGGCGACCGATTGCTGCGCCCAAGTCGAGCATCACCGCCTCCGCCATGATCAGTCCGCCCCCCAAATCCAGGTTCGCCGCCATCCGCCTGGGGTCGACGCGCAGGCCTCGCATAATCTCGGCAAGCCGGCTCAGAATATCGCCGGTGGCGATGCAGGCACGGGACTCGGCACTGTCCATTATCAGGCTGGTGGTACGATCGGCTTCGTGCTCGGTCGTCATGGCTTCGAGCGCCAGCGGTACCAGACCACGCACCTCGGCCGCGGCGGAGATGATGTCCTGGCAGAGCTTCGGATTGCGCTTCTGCGGCATAGTGGAACTGCCGACAGTGCCGGGCGGCACGGGTTCCTCGACTTCTCCGAACTCGGTTTTCATCAGCGTATAGATCTCGCGCCCGATCTTGCCGCAGGTGGCGGCGAGCAGGCCCAGGATGCAGATGTTCTCCGCCAGATGGTCGCCGATGGCGCGCGACGGTACCGTCATGGAACCAAAGCCAAGCAGACGGCCAATTCCGTGCTGCACCGGCGGCCCGTGCTTGCCGAGCGAGGCAAAGGTGCCGGCGCCGCCGCCCAGCATGGCGACGAACAGGCGCGGGGCTACCTGCTGCAGACGCTCGACGTGGCGCAGCAGCTCATCGATCCAGACCGCAACCTTGTAGCCGAAGGTGGCGGGCACCGCGTGCTGCCCATGGGTGCGTCCGGCGATCGGCATGTCCGCCGTCCGTCCCGCCAGATCGGCCATGGCGGACAGCACTTCGCCGATCTGACGCCGGAAGATCGCGTGCGCCTGGCGCAGTACGAGCAGATCGCCGGTCTGGGTGATGTTTTGCGTGGTGGCGCCCCAATGCACCCAGCCGCCGTGCGGTTCGCCCACGATCCGGCCGAGTTCCCAGACCAGCGGGACAAGTGTGTGGCCGGTGCGGGCGAAACCCTCGTCGATGCGCGCACGGTCCATCAACTCGAACCTCGCCGTCGCGGCGATTGCCTCGGCCGCTTCCGCTGGAATGATTCCAAGTTCAGCCTGGGCGCGCGCCAGAGCGGCCTCGACATCCAGCCAGGCCTGCCAGCGGTTCTCCAGTCGATAGAGGGCTCGGATGCCGGGATCCGAAACGCGGGAGGCAGTAGGCAGAGTGTCGCTATTGGCGGCCATATGAGCAGGCTCCATCCCTGTAGTTTCTTGGCGCCACGTTAGCCCGACGACGGGCACCGAGGCGACTCCGCAGCCGGGGCGTTGTAGGCTCATGAAACTGACGACAAGCCAGTACGGAGGGAATGAATGTCCATGGCCGGGCCAGAAGCGCCCCCTACAGCTGCTCCCGTCGGCGGCATCGCCTTCGCCGGCTGCACAATGGTGGCCGCGGCGTCCGCATCGGCGGCCCAATCGCAGCGTCATGGGCATGCCCACGCCGAAGCACGGCGACGCGAAGTCGTGGTCAACGGCAGGAGGATCAAGACCGTCGACGTGCACGCCCATTGCTGCGTGCCGAAGGCCATGGCGGTAATCGATCTTCCACTTGAGGCGCCGGGCCTGCTAATGGCCGACACCAGCGGCCGCATCGCCGCAATGGACAGCCAGGGCATCGATGTCGAGGCACTCAGCATCAACCCCTACTGGTATCGCACCGGTCGCGACGCCGCAGCAGAGCTGATCCGAATCCAGAACGAGACGCTTGTGGAATTCTGCGCCGCCAATCCCGAGCGCTTCGTCGCCTATGCGACAGCGGCGCTGCAACATCCCGATCTTGCTGCTGAGCAGGTCGAGCATGCGGTGAAAAAGCTTGGGTTCCGCGGTGTCAGTGTCGGCGGCAGCGTCGCCGGCGAGGAGCTGGCCAATCCCAGGTTCCATCCGTTCTGGAAGAAGTGCGAGGAGCTTGGCGTCCTGGTCTTCATGCACCCCACCGGTACACGGGAACTCGAGCCGAGTGGTCGGCTGGGCGGCAGCGGCCTACTCACCAACACGATCGGCAATCCCCTCGAAACCACGATCGCGCTCTCGCATCTGATCTTCGAAGGCACGCTCGATCGCTTTCCCGGGCTTAAAATCTGCGCCGCGCACGGCGGCGGCTTCCTGCCGTCCTACGCCAACCGGTCGGATGCCGTGATCAAGACCTTTCCCAATCGGGTCGGACCGCTGCCGAAGAAGGCGCCGACCGCGTATCTTCGGGACGGCCAGCTCTTCTTCGACACCATCGTGTTCACCCCCGAGGCCCTGCACCACCTGATTGCGGAAACCGGCCCGGGCCAGATCATGATCGGCACCGACTATCCGTTTCCGTGGACCAGCACGGAAGTCGACCTTGTGCTCGCCACGCCGGGCCTGAGCGACGATGAGCGCATTGCCATTCTCGGCGGCACCGCGGCGCGGCTACTCGGTATCTCCTGAACCTTCTCAAATATGCTGGATCACATTGTCGGTGCCGATGATGTGGCGGCCGACCATTTCGATGTGTGGCATCATCGCCTGCAGATGCTGGCTGGCACTCATGGCGTCGCGGAAGCGGCGCTCGAAGGGGCCTGAATTCATCATCGCCAATGTCCCGGCGGCGCGGTAGGACGCGATCGCCACATCGGTTGCTTCGTTCATGCCGTAAGTGGTGGCAAGTCTAAGCCGCAGCCGCAGGTTTACATCCAACTTGCCTGCCGCTGCTGCTTCATAGACCTCACCGGCCGCTTCGTGCAGGAACGCACGAGCAGCGGAGAGCTTCGCTTCCAAGAGCCCGATCTCGCGCTGCACCGCATTGTTGACGGCCATTGCATTGGCCGACGCCCGGGAGTGCCGGCCACGGGCAAGCTCGACATAGGATTCGAACAACCGCCGCGCGATGCCCAACGTCACACCACAAAAGCCGCTGGCATAAAGCAGAGTGGACATGATCGTGTAGATCGGCCCGTTCTCCCGCCGCTCGTCCTGCGCATCGCGCGCCGGCGCGCGGTCGTCCGGCACGAACAGATCCTCGACCGTATAGGTGTCGCTGCCGGTGCCTCTGAGGCCAAGAACATGCCAGTCGTCCGTGATCGCGGCGTCACTGCGCAGAAACAAGAAGCTGCGATCGTCCGCCCGTCCATAGCGCACGTGTGGCGCGCCGTCCGGATTCTGGACTGCACTATGGGCGCCAAGCCATCGGGTGTGGCGTCCGCCGCTGGCGAAGCTCCAGGTGCCGCTGAGGCGATAGCCGCCCTCGACACGGATGGCCTTGCTCTTGCTGTGCCGCGCGCCCCAGGCGAGCCCTTCGCTGGCATTGCCGAACACCAGGGCCGCCGCCGCATGCGGCATGGCGGCGGCAGACGTTGCGGACGAGACGTTGGACTGGTTGATGAACCAGCCGACGCTGGCATCCGCCCAGGCGAGCGCCTCGGTGGTCTTGCAGTACTCCAGAAGGTGGATTTCCTGGCCGCCGAGGTTTTTGGGCAGGAGCAGACGCAGCATGTCCCGGTCGACCAGGGCCTCGACAACCTCAGGCGTGAGTTCGCGGCGGCGGTCCATCTCGGCGCCGTGTTCGTCCAGCAAAGGCTGCAGGGCACGAGCCCGTTCCGGCGCGCTTTCAGCCGCCGTCTTGACGCGGGTATCCATGGGTGTGTCCTCGATCGTCTGATCACTCCCTGCATACTGAGCCGGAATCGAAAGGCGTCAATGCGGCCAGCGCCACCCAGCGGAACTTGGAGGGACTTGCGACGAACACCAAACACGTCAACGATCGCACGGTTCTCCAGAGCGAAGAGAAGCGCTATGCAGATCGGTTTCAACCTTCCGAACTCCGGCCCGCTTGACGCCGTCGCCGCCATGACGGAGATCGCCTATCAAGGTTAGGCGATGGGCTTCGACTATCTCACCATGACCGATCACGTCGTGCTGCCGGACATGAAGGTTCCCGGCTATCCATACTGCGAAAGCGGTGAATTCTACGAAGACGCACCGACCGAGCGGCATGAGCAACTGCTCGGCATGGCCTATGTCGTAGCCAAGACCACGCGCATCCGCCTCGTGGCCGCGGTCCTGGTCGTACCGCATCGCCCCGCCGTGCTCGCCGCCAAGATGCTCGCCACGCTTGATGTATTGTCGGGAGCCCGGCTGGTCGTGGGCGTCGGTGCCGGCTGGTTGAAAGCAGAGTTAGACGCCGTCGTGACGACGCCGTTCGCCGAGCGCGGAGCGGTGTCCGACGAATATATCGATGCGTTCCGCGTGCTGTGGACCGGACACGCTCCCCGCTTCGCCGGCCGCTACACGAAGTTCGACGGGATCGTGCTCGAACCCAAACCCATCCAGCGGCCGCATCCGCCAATCTGGATCGGAGGCGAAAGCGGTCCCTCCCTGCGCCGCGCCGCCCGCGTCGGTAATGCCTGGTGTTCGATTGGCAGCATCAACAAGCACCTGCTCGACACGCTGCCGCGTCTTGAGGCAGGCATCGCCCGTCTGCGCAAGGCGACAGCCGAGGCCGGGCGCGATCCTGCCTCGGTAGGTGTCGCCTATCGCGTGAAACGCTATGGCGCGGCAGTTCCACCTGTCGCCTCGAACGGCGAGCGGCGGCTGTTCTCCGGCAGCGAAGCCGATCTGATCGGCGACTTCCGTGCCTTGCATGACATTGGTGTCACGGCGATCGACATCGATTTCGGCCGCCCCGCCGCCGCCGCGGTGATCGCGGAGATGCGCCGCTTCAGGGCGGCGGTGATCGAAAAGATCTGAGCGGAGCGCCGCGCACGCTATCCCCGTAACACCTTGCCGGCCTTGGCATCAGTGAGGCGGCCCTGTTCCCAGGTGATCGCGCCGTTGACCACTGTGTACTCGACACCCCGAGACGGCATCACGATGCGCTTGGCACCGCCGGGCAGGTCATGACGACGCTCACCATGGTTGGAGGAACCGATCGCGGCGGGATCGAATATCGCCACATCGGCCGGCGCGCCTTTCCGGAGGCGGCCACGGTCGCTGAGGCCAAAGAGATCGGCGGGATCGGATGTGAGCTTGCGCACGCCCTCTTCCAGTGTGATCGCTTCCTTCTCGCGCACCCAGGTTCCGAGCAGATAGGTCGGATAGCCGGCATCGCACAGCATGTCGACATGCGCTCCGCCGTCACCTAGCGCCATCAGGATGGCGGGATTGTTCAGCAATTCGCGCATGCGGTCCTCGCGCGTGTTCCACGAGGAGATGGTGAGTTCGACGTCGAGATCGTCGGCCAGCACCGTGTCGAGGAAGGCATCGACACCGTCCTTTCCCTGCTCTTGCCCGATGTCGGCGATGGACTTGCGCTCGAGCGATTTCAGTGCCGGATTGCGCACGTCGTGCACCACGACCCGGCGCCAGTCGCTGAAGCCCGTGGGGTTCTTGAGATCTTCGCGGAACTGGTTGCGAAAGGCCGGATCGGCATAGACCTTCCTCTGCGCCTCCTTGGAGGTGTCGGCGAATACCCGCTTCCACGAAGGAAAGGCGGCGAAGGCGAAGGGATTGTCCATGTTGCATTCGCGTGTGAGCGGCAACGGCGAAGTCTGCGGCCGGGCACCTTTGGCGATCATGGGGGCCGCGCGCCGCAGGGTGTCGCGCACTGCCTCGGGAATATCGTCGCGATCGAACAGCGCGATAAAGGTCACTGGCCGGCCGCTCTCGGTCAGCAGGAAGTCCAGCAGTTCGCACTGGTCCTGCTCGAGCACGCCGACCTGGCGGGTCAGTGCGATCTCGATCGCACCCTTGCCGCGCTTCTTGAGCTGGTTGGCGTAAGCTTTCATCTCCTCGCGGCTGGCGTTGCGACAGGCAAGTGGCTTGCCCTCGAAGCCCATGTGCTGGTTGAGTGTCGTCGAGGAGAATCCCAGCGCGCCGGCGTCCACCGCCTCGCCTATGAGCGCAGCGATCTTTGCCGTCTCTTCAGCGGTGGCGGCACGCTCCATCGAGGCCTCGCCCATCACGTAGTGACGAAACGGCGTCAGGGGAGCGATGAAGGCCAAGTTAAGCGACGGCTTGCGGGCAGCCGCGGCCTCCATGAACTCGGGGAAGGTCTCCCAATCCCAAGTGATGCCCTTGTTCAACACATCGAAGGGGATGCCCTCAACATTCACCAGGTCCTTCATTGCGATCTCGCGGGTCTCGGGCTTGCAGGGCGCGATGCCGACGCCGCAATTGCCCATCACCACCGAGGTGACGCCGTGCCACGACGACGGCGTGACCGCACCATCCCAGCAGATCTGCGCGTCGTAGTGCGTGTGCGGATCAACGAAGCCTGGTGCGACGACGAGCCCGTGGACATCGATTGTGCGCTTGGCGCCGTCGGTTACCTTGCCGATCTCTGCGACCTTGCCATCCTGGATCGCCACATCAGCCTGGTAACGTGCCGCACCAGTGCCATCGACCACGGTGCCGTTCTTGATCACGAGATCGTAGCTCATTGTTTCCTCCCAGAAACTTTAGCCGAGGCTACACCCTTCATGATGCGTGGCGCATATGAAAATCACAGCCGGATCGTGAACCATTCAGAAATGCCGCACTGCGGCGCGCGAGGAGCTGACGCCCAGACATCCTTGACCCGACGCAACGATGGCCACTAGCATCTGCATCCGGCTTCGCAATGACGAAGCTGAACCACTCAATCAACAACCTGGATCCACAAAGGGAGTGAAAGCCATGATTCACGGGAAACGCAAAACCGCCACCATCGGCTTGGCTGTGGGACTTGCCATCGCCTTGGCAGGTCCGGCCTTCGCCGTTGACTTGAAATTGCCGAAGGACATTTCGTGGACAGCCTACGAAAGCGGCTCCTCGGGATATGCCCAGTCGGTCGGCATCGGCAACATGCTGAAGAAGCGCTACGAGGTCGACCTGCGGATCATTCCCGGGAAAAACGACGTTTCGCGCATGACACCACTCAGGCTTGGCCAATCGAAGCTCTGCGCCTGCGGCATCGCTGCCTACTTCGCCCAGGAGGGCGTGTTGATGTTCGCCGAGAAGAGCTGGGGGCCGCAACCGCTCTACAATCTCTTCAACAACAACGGCCGCAACGGACAACAGGCAGCGGTGTCCGCAGCCTCCGGCATCAAGTTGCCAGCCGACCTCAAGGGCAAGCGCGTAACCTTCGTGAAGGGAGCACCGGCGCTGAACCAGAATATGGAGGCATTTCTCGCCTTCGGTGGTCTCACCTGGAACGATGTCGTCAAGGTTGAGGTGCCGGGCTGGGGTCAATCGGTCGATGCGGTGATCAATGGTCAAGCCGATGCCGTATGGGGCAGCACTGTGTCGAGCAAGTACGCGCAGCTCGCGTCATCGCCGGAAGGTTTGTATTTCCCGCCACTGCCTCACGGCGACAAGGCCGCCTGGGAACGGGCCCACGACATTGCGCCGTGGTGGGTGCCGTCGACGGTTCAGTCCGTCGTACCGGGCTATAAGGGCAAGGTTCCCTACGAGGGCAGCAACTACCCTTACCCTGTGTTTGTGTCGACGCGTGACACCCCCGATGCGCTTGCCTATGGCCTGACCAAGGCGGTCATGGACAACTACGCCGATATCAAGGAAGCCGGCCCGAGCATGGACGGCTACCAGCTCGGCTCGCAGAATTTCAAGTTTGTGTTCCCGTATCATCCCGCCGCCATCAAGTACTACAAGGAGAAGGGCGTATGGACCGCGGCGCACGAGACCCACAATGCCAACCTGATGAAGCGGCAGGACGTGCTCGCCTCGGCCTGGAAAGAAATGAAGGGCAAGACAGTCGCGGACGATAAGTTTGCGGAGGAGTGGATGAAAGTCCGAGCCGCCGCGCTGAAGAAGGCGGGAATGCCGGTGGTGTTCAACTAGAGACTACCGGCTGACTGCCGGTCGCGGTCGATCCCGTCCTCTCTGGGGGCGGGATCGACCCGGCTGGTAGGTGCCGACATGACTGTTTCGGACAGAACAGGCAGTTGGGAAACGGCTCGCGCGATTGGCGCGTCGACCGGGCGCAGACGATGCGCCTTGAGAATCGAAGCCGGCCCCGGGGGGAACGAATGACCATCATCGACACGTCCGAAGCGGAAAAAGCTGCAGCCGCCGCGGAAATTTCCACGCAGCGCCAGCTCACCGGGCTCGCCCGGCTGTTTACGGCACTTGCCGCTGTCGCATCGGTGCTGTTCTCAGCCTATCTCATCTTCGGCATCGGGCCGTTGCTGCGCTGGTTCGTGCCGCTGGAAACCCAGTACTTCTACGTCCTGCTGGCGCTTCTCATCCCTATCGTCTTTCTGATGTACCCAATGCACGCCGGCGCCCGAGGGTACACCCCTTGGTATGACTGGCTGCTGGCGTTTGCGGCCTTCGTCACGCCCATCTACTTCGCCATCCGGGGCGATGCGATGCTGAATGAGGGGTGGGAGTACAACGCGCCCTACCACGGCAAGGTGCTGGCCTTCGCGATGTGGGCCATCATACTGGAAGCGCTGCGGCGCGCTGGCGGCACAGCCATCTTCGGCATTTGCCTTGTCGTCTCGCTTTATCCGATCTTCGCCGGCTATGTTCCGGGCGTGCTCGGCGGCCAGTCGGTGCCGCCCGAGATCACCGCCGGCTTTCACGTTTTCGGCACCGAAAGCGTGCTCGGCATACCGATGAATGCCTTCGCAAACCTGGTGATTGGCTTCCTGGTGTTCGGCATTGCGCTGCAGATGACGGGAGGCGGTGCGTTCTTCCTCAATCTCGCCTTCGCATTGCTCGGCGGCAAACGTGGCGGTCCGGCGAAAGTGGCGATTTTCTCCTCCGGCCTGATGGGCTCCATGTCGGGAAGCGTCATCACCAACGTGCTGACCACCGGTGTCCTGACGATCCCGGCGATGAAGCGGGTCGGCTTCCGACCGGCCTATGCCGCGGGCGTCGAAGCTTGCGCTTCGACCGGGGGCGTATTGATGCCACCTGTGATGGGAGCGACGGCCTTCGTGATGGCCTCGTTCATCGAGCTGCCCTACTCCCAGATCGTGATTGCCGCGATCTTCCCCTCGCTGCTCTACTATCTGGGCCTTTACCTGCAGATCGACGCCTACTCCGCGCGCGAGTCGATGAAGGGCCTGCCGGTAGCCGAATTGCCGCGCATTGGCCGTGTGCTGCTGGACGGGTGGTTCTACGTCACCGTTTTCGTCGTGCTGATGGTCATGCTGCTCTATCTGCAGCGTGAGGCGCAGGCACCCTTTTACGCCACGGCCGCTCTCCTGATCATCAACCAGATATCCGGCGCGCATCGCTGGGGCTGGAAGAACCTTGAGAATTTCGTGGTTGCCGTAGGCCGGTTGTTCGCCGAGCTGGCGGCGATCCTCGCCGGGGTTGGCCTCATCATCGGCGCGCTCTCGCTAAGTGGCAAGATCGGGTCGATCACCTATACCCTCGTTCAGGTCGCGGGCGACAATGTGTTGTTGCTTCTCGTGATGGGCGCCATCACCAGCTTCATCCTCGGTATCGGCATGACGGTAACGGCAGCCTACCTGTTCCTCGCCGTCACGCTCGCGCCGGCATTGACCGGACAGGGCCTCGACAAGCTGGCGGTACACCTCTTCCTGCTCTACTGGGGCATGATCTCCTTCATCACTCCCCCAGTCGCTCTCGGTGCCTATGCAGCCGCCTCGATAGCCAAATCGAGCCCCATGAAGACCGGACTTGAGGCCATGCGTCTGGGCAGCATCATCTACTTCGTGCCGTTCTTCTTCGTGCTCAACCCGGCATTGATCGGGCGAGGCGCTCCGATGGAGATCGTCATCGTGCTGACAACGGCCATTGCCGGCATCGCATTGTTGTGCGCGGCACTACAGGGGTATCTCTGGGGTGTTGGTGCGCTCGACGGCAATGGGCTCTTCGCCTGGCCGGCACGGGTCCTGCTCGCCCTCTCCGGCATTGTGCTGGCGTTGCCGGGCAGCGAACTGATCGGCTTCACTAATTGGCAGCTG
This sequence comes from uncultured Reyranella sp., assembly GCA_937919085.1. GTDB lineage: Bacteria > Pseudomonadota > Alphaproteobacteria > Reyranellales > Reyranellaceae > Reyranella. Next base: position 18,838 of record CALFRN010000522.1, on the reverse strand, counting down.
CTCGAGATTGCTGCTGCACTCGGCGTGGTCGGGTTGGGTTTCGCCTGGTTCGGTCGACGAAAAGGAATAGAGGCCCCGATGCCTGTTCAGCGCTGAACCGGCTTCACATCGCGACTCCCTTCAATATCCATGCCATCAAACCTGTCGAAGAGTGGATGGTATGACAGGCGGCGACATCGACCATGATCGGCTGGCCATGATCGACTAGGATTACGAACGGGCCGCACCGTGCCACCGCTTACCCGTCATTGGATTGGTCATCATGCTGTCGGTATTCGACCTCATCTCGATCCTGCTGGTACTGACGGCGGCATTCGGCTGGATCAACCATCGCTTCATCGGGCTGCCGCACTCGATCGGCCTGCTGGTCATGGGGTTGGGCGCATCGTTGGTCCTGATCGCGGTCGAACTCGCGTTCCCGCGCATTCTCCTCTACGCCGATCTCGCAGCCGTCATCCGTCAGATCGATTTCCAGGAAACCGTGCTGAACGGCATGCTCGCCTTCCTGCTCTTCGCCGGTGCACTCCATGTCGACCTGTCGGTCCTGCGGGAGCGCGCCTGGACGGTCGGCGCCATGGCGACGGTTGGCGTGATCATTTCCACCGCGGTCGTCGGTGTCGGCATGTGGCTCGCCGGAAAGGCGCTGGGGATTCCGGTACCGCTCGCATGGGCCCTGGTCTTCGGTGCCCTCATCAGCCCCACCGATCCGCTTGCAGTGCTCTCGGTGCTGAAGGCCGTCAAAGTGCCCAAGACCCTCGAGATCGAGATGACGGGCGAGTCGTTGTTCAACGACGGTGTCGGCGTGGTGATCTTCCTAGCACTGCTCGCGGCCGCGGCGAATGCAGATGGCAGTTTCGGCCTCGTCCACATCGGTGAGCTTTTTGTCGTCGAGGCGCTGGGCGGCGGCTTGCTCGGTCTCGTCACCGGCTACGCGGCCTATCGGGCGATGCGGGCGATCGACGATTACGCAATCGAGGTCCTGCTTTCTCTCGCGCTGGTAACCGGGACCTATGCACTGGCCGGCAAGCTTCACATGAGTGGGCCCATCGCGATGGTCGTGGCCGGGCTGCTGATCGGCAACCATGGAAAGCGCGACGCGCTGAGCGACGTGACGCAGCGCTACCTCTTCAGCTTCTGGACTCTGATCGACGACATTCTGAACTCGGTGCTCTTCCTGCTGATCGGACTGGAAGTGCTGGTTCTGCGCCTCGACCCATCCGTTGCGTGGCTGGCGGTACTCGCCGTGCCACTCGCCCTCTGCGCGCGCCTGTTCGCCGTATCGATCCCGGTCTTCGCCCTGAGCGCAAGCCACACCTTCGTCCGCGGCACGATTCCGGTACTGACCTGGGGTGGATTGCGCGGCGGCATCTCGATCGCCCTCGCCCTGTCGATTCCCGAAGTCCAGGAGAAATCGGCGATTCTCGCTGCGACCTATGCCGTCGTGCTGTTCACCATTATCATCCAGGGGCTTAGCCTGCGCGCCGTGGCGGCGCGGGTCGTCAGGTAGCGCGGGCGTCTACCGGCTGCAGTTTCCGGCATAGTAGGCGGCGGCGTCGCATGTCTTGCCACCCGGCAGCGCACAAGTTCCCTGCTCGTCGGAAGCGCCGCTACGCGCAACCACGGTGTAGCGCCCACCGGTAATGGCGCAGTAACGCGCCGGCGCGGTGACGTAGCCGGTTACGCGCAGCCCATCCGCAGGGCATTCACCGCGAAACAGAGCCCATTCTTCGCACTGATAATTATCGAGGAAAGTGCAGACGCCGTACTGACCGCCGTCAGGTCGTTGTTCGATCCGTACCTGTCCGCCCTGCCGTGCACAGTTCTGTGACGCGGGGTTGGCGAGTTGTGTGGCCGGCGGGTGGCCTTGCCCTGAAACCTGTGACGAAACCCCGATCGCGCCCAAGGAAAGGCACCAGATTGCGACGGCAGGACCAGAAAGTGGGTGTCGCAACTTCTAGTTCCTCTCGTCACTTCAGTTCGAACGGAAATATGACTTTCCAGTCGGACTTCATGCTGGCGATAGCCCACTTGCGCCGGACTGCCTCGTCCCAGGCCTTGTCGAGGCGCCCGATCGGGGAGTTCCGGTCGTAGGCATATTCGCGCACCGCGTCGGTGTGGTGGACGATGCCCATGAAGCGTGCGCCGGCACCGGCCGCCGTCCACTCCAGCATCTGCTGGTCGCCATCGGAGTTGCCGAAGGCCAGAATCGGTCGCCGGCCGATGAACCGGTTGATACCGACGGGCTTTCCCGGGCCGTCGTCGATGAACTCAACCTTCGGCTCCTTCAGCAACACCGGTTCGCCGCCCGACTGCTTCACGAATTTGGTGACACCGGAGGAACCGACAACCTGCTCCGGCGGGATACCGTAGACCCTCTCGGTCCACGGGCGCATGAACTCGATGCCACCGCCGGAGACGATGAAGGTCTTGAAGCCGTTGGCGCGCAGAAGGGCCATCAACTCGAGCATCGGCTGGTAGACGAGGTCAGTGTAGAGCCGATTGAAACGCGGATGGCGTGCGGTGGCAATCCACTCGCTGACCATCCTGGCGAACTCCTCGGTGGTGAGGCCGACATGGGTGGCGGCAATGATCTCGAGCAGCCCTTTCTCACCGATGGCAGCCAACGCAGCGCGATCATCGGCGAGAACTGACTTGAAGGGCTCCTGGGTCGTCCATTCCGGATGCTGCGGCGCCAACGCCTTCACACGATCCATGGCGAAGACGACCTGGACGTATATGGGTTGCTCGACCCACAGGGTTCCGTCGTTGTCGAAGGTAGCGATGCGTTCTGCCACCGGGACGAAATCACGGCTGCCCGTCATGGTGACACGGGCGACGAACTCGAGGATCGATTGCTTGACCCGCCCTTCGTTCCACGACGGCAACGGATCGGTCTGGCCGAACGATGGCATTCCGACGGACTGGGCCGCGGCCACGACGGCGAGTCCCATGACGAATGCTCTGCGACGCATGATGCCTCCTCTGGCCGTCGCCCACCGTACGAAGTCAGCACCGGACATCAAGTGCAATTGAACAGATGCACTTGCATACCACCACCGGTCATCTACAGAAGAACGTCACAGCGCGAGGCGAACCGGCGAATGGCCACCGCAGCGCTACGGCGCTTGCGAACATGGCCGCTAGATGAGGCTCGACCCGACATTGATCATCAAGGCCAGGATGGTCGAGTTGAAGGCAAAGGCCACGATGCCATGCACGAGGCTGAGCCGGCGCATGGAACGCGAGACGGTGGCTACGTCGGCGGTCTGGGTCGCGCAACCGATGACGAAGGAATAGTAGACGAAGTCGCGATAGTCCGGCTCGCAGTCACCGGGAAACCTCAGGCCGCCCGGCCCGTCGTCGTCGGGCTTATAGTAGACGTGGGCGTAGTGCAGGGTGAAAACCAGGTGCGTGAAGGTCCAGGACAGCGCGACCGTGACACCCGCGACCACCAGACACTCGACGTAGCCTTCGCCGTTGGATTTTACAGTGGCCAGTTCTGCGAAAATCGCGCCGAAACTGGCGGCGGCGCTGACGACCACGATGAGCAGGATCAACTGTTCACCTTCGTCGTACTGTGCGGCCCGCGCCCGGCAGGTCTCGACAGTCGAACGTGCAATCATATTGAAGGTCAGGACGACATAGAGAAGCGTCGTAACATCCCAGGCCACCAGCAGCCGGGTCGCTTCGCGCATCCAGTCGGGCAATAGCGTCAGCAACACCAGACCGACAGCGATCGACGACAGCAGGCGGCGGCGGCCAATGACAAAACGGTAGAGCCGTCCTTCCCGAAAGGAACTCATTTCCACCCCACTCCCCTGGCCGCACTCTGCCATCTCGGCGCACGGCGGCAATCGGTGTATTGTGACAGCAATGCTGTTCGAGGCGATGGACCTTGGCGCCACTTTCGTGTTCGCCGTCAGCGGCGCCACCCGTGGCGTTCGCCGGCGGCTCGACCTGTTTGGGGTACTGGTGATCGCCTGGGCGGCTGGTGTCGCGGGCGGTATTGCCCGCGATCTGTTGATCGGTGCTGTACCACCGGCCGCCATCGCCGACTGGCGTTACCTGCTGACTCCTGTCGCTGCCGGACTCCTGGGCTTCCTCGCTGCGGACGTGATCGCGCGCCTGAAAACGCCGGTGTTGCTGTTCGACGCCGCCGGACTATGCCTTTTCGCCGTGACCGGAACCGAAAAAGCGCTGACCTACGGCCTCGATCCCGTGATGGCCGCGGTGATGGGCATGGTCACCTGCATCGGCGGCGGTGTCGCTCGTGACCTGTTGACCTTGCAGGTGCCGTCCGTGCTGCGCTCGGAACTCTATGCCGTGGCGGCTTTGGCCGGGGCTGGCTCGGTTTCCTTGGGGCACTGGGCCGATTTGCCGGTCCTGCCCACCGCCCTGTTCGGAGCGGGTCTTTGCCTTTTCATCCGCCTGATGTCGATTTACCGGGGCTGGCGTCTGCCTACGGCCGCAACAACACGTAAGTCTCTTAAGAAGACTGACTGAATTCGACACAGGTGGACGAGTGAATTCCCACCCGACGCTCTTGCCGGTCCTGTGGATGAACGCTAAACACACGGCCGTCATTTTGTCGCAAGCGGCGTGGGGGAAAAGCAGCATGGCGGCGAAGAAGAAAGCAAAGTCGCCCGGTACTTCACCTGTGGACAAGCCGGCTGGAAGGCTCAATGGAACCGCGGCATCGGCCCGGACCAGCGGCACGGCAGCGGCGCGTGAAACCGCACGCCTGCTGCTCGATATCGAAGCTATCCATTGCCGGCCCGACAACCCGTATATCTTCACCTCGGGGCGGGCGAGTCCGGTCTACATCGATTGCCGGAAGCTCATCTCCTTTCCCGAGGCCCGCGCGAAGATCATGAACCACGCGCTCAAGATGATCGACAAGGACATCGGCTGGAACAAGATCGACGTCGTGGCCGGCGGTGAAACCGCAGGCATCCCGTTCGCCGCGTTCCTGGCGGCTCTTGCCAAGAAGCCGATGATCTATGTCCGCAAGGAGCCAAAGGGCTTCGGCCGCATGGCCCAGATCGAGGGCGACCTCAAGCCCGGCAAGCGCGTCTTGCTGGTCGAGGATCTCGCCACCGATGGCGGCAGCAAGCTGGTTTTCATCGAGGCACTGAAGAAGGCCGAGGCAAAGGTGACTGATTGCTTCGTGATCTTTCACTACGGCATTTTCCCCCAGAGCATCGAGATGCTGGCCGCCGGCGGCGTCAAGCTGCACGCGCTGGCGACTTGGTGGGATGCTCTGGAAGCCGCCCAGAAGCACAAGTACTTCGACGAGCGCGGCCTCACCGAGACGCGGGCCTTCCTTGAGGCACCAGAGCAGTGGTCGGCCAATCATGGTGGCCGGCCACCGGCCCCGCGAGCCATGCTGGGACGCTAAACCTATTCTGCCGAGGCGGTTGCCTCATTCCGTCGCGGATGCAACGGTGCGATGAATATGATCCATCGCCTGCTGTTGCTTTTCGCCGCGCTTTGCGCGCTCGCCACCCCCGCCCGTGCCAAGGACGAGCTGGTGCTCGCCATGACGCAGATGCCGGGGACCTGGAACCCGATCATCAGCTCGATGCTGGCCAAGTCGCTGATCTCCAACATGACGTCGCGGCCGGTCACCGCCTACGACGCGAGTTGGAAGCTGGTCTGCCTGGTCTGCACCGAGCTGCCGACCATCGAGAACGGCAAGGCGCGCGTGATCGACCTGCCTGATGGCAAGAAGGGCATGGAGTTGGACGTCGAATTGCGCGACATGCGCTGGGGCGACGGCGTGCCGGTCTCGGCAAAGGACGTGGCCTTCACCCTCGAGGTCGGCAAGCACCCGCTGTCGGGCGTCGCCTCCTCCGAGGGCTACAAGCGCATCATCAAGCTCGACGTGAAGGACGACCGCCGCTTCACCATGACGATCGACCGCGTCACCTTCGACTACAACAGCATCGGGCTTCAACTTCTGCCGGCGCACGTCGAGAAGCCGATCTTCGACGCCAACCCGGCCGAATATCGCAACAAGACCGCCTATGACACGCAATCGACCAATCCGGCGCTGGCCTTCGGCCCCTACCGCCTGGTCGAGATCGTGCCCGGCAGCCGGGTGGCGCTGGAGCCGAACCAGACCTGGACCGGCGAGAAGCCGCACTTCAAGCGCATCGTCATCAAGATCATCGAGAATACCGCGGCCCTCGAGGCCAACCTCCTGTCGGGCAGCGTCGACTATGTGTTGGGCGAGCTCGGCCTCTCGCTCGACCAGGCGATCGCCTTCGAGAAGCGCCATGGCACGAAGTACAACGTCGTCTACAAGCCGGCGCTGATCTGGGAGCATATCGACGTCAACCTCGACAACAAGCTGCTGGCCGACAGGCGCGTACGCCAGGCGATGCTGCTTGCGATCGATCGCAAGGCGATCTCCGAGAAGCTGTTCGACGGCAAGCAGCCGATCGCGCACGGCGGCATCAGCGACCTCGATCCGATGTTCAGCCCGACGGCGCGGCAGTACAGCTACGATCCCGTGGCCGCCAGGAAGCTGCTCGACGAGGCGGGTTTCGCCACGATCCGCAACAACGTCCGCCAGAACGCCGCCGGCGACCGGCTGTGGATCGAGCTCGGCACCACGGCCGGCAACCGGGTGCGCGAGCTGGTGGCGCAGGTGATCCAGAGCCAGCTCCGTCAGGTCGGCATCGACGTCCGCCTCAAGGCCGAACCGCCGCGCATCTTCTTCGAGGCGATGAACCGGCGGACCTATGGCGGGCTCGGCATGTATGCCTGGGTGCAGCGCCCCGAGGGCGTGCCGCGCTCCTCGCTGCATTCCGAGGAAATTCCCTCGGCCAAGAACGGCTGGAGCGGCCAGAACTATCCGGGCTATGCCAATCCGCAAATGGACAAGGCGCTGGACGCCGCCGAGCGCGAGCTCGACTTCACCAAGCGCCGCGCGCTGTTCGCCGAGATCCAGCGCCTGGCCGCCGACGACCTGCCGTCGCTGCCGCTGTTCTTTCGCGTCGATCCCTTCGTGATCCCCAAGGCGCTGAAAGGCGTCACGCCCACCGGCACGCTGAACAGTTCGACTCTCTGGATCGAACAGTGGCGCTGGGAGACGCAGTGAGTCGCTATCTCTTCGGGCGCACCATCCAGACGGCAATCACGCTCGCGCTGATGAGCCTCGTCGTCTTCCTCTTGATCGGTCTCATGCCGGGCGATCCGATCGACATGATGATCTCCGGCGACCCATCGATGAACAGCGCGGATGCCGCCCGCCTGCGCGCCGCCTATGGGCTCGACAAGCCTCTGCTCGAGCGGTACGCCGCCTGGGCGTTCGAAGCCATCCAAGGCAATTTCGGCTACTCGCGTTCGTATGGCCAGCCGGTGCTGACGGTGCTCTGGCCGCGCCTGCTCAACACGCTCCTGCTGGCCGGCATCGCCTTCCTGATCGCCGTGGCGATTGCGCTGCCGCTCGGTATCTGGGCCGCCGCGCGTCCGCGCAGCGCGGCAGACTATGCGATCAACCTGTTCTGCTTCGCCGGTATTTCCGTGCCTTCCTTCTGGCTGGCGCTGTTGTTGATCATGCTCTTCTCGGTCACACTGGGTTGGCTCCCCGCCGGCGGCATGGCCGACATAAGACCCGGTACGCCGTGGATGACCGGCTTGCAGGAGCAAGTCCGTCATCTGCTCCTGCCGGTCCTGACGCTGACGCTCGTCCAGCTCAGCTCCTACACGCGCTTCATGCGCGGCGCGATGATCGAGGTGTTGCGGCAGGACTATATCCGCACCGCCCGCGCCAAGGGCGCGTCGGAGCGAGTGGTGCGCTGGCGGCACGCCTTCGGCAACGCGTTCACACCCGTGCTCACCATCCTTGCCCTGTCGTTCGGCGGGCTCTTCTCCGGAGCGCTGATCACCGAAACGATGTTCGCCTGGCCGGGGATGGGCAAGGCGATCTATCAGGCCATCCTCGAGAACGACTACAACCTCGCCCTCATCGGCCTGCTGATCGCCACAGCGGCAACCATCGCAGGCAACCTGCTGGCCGATCTCGCCTACGCCTGGGTCGATCCGCGCGTTTCCCTGTCGGCGGGCACGGCATGACAGCCGCCGTCCTCGGCCGGCGCGCCTGGAGCCGCCTGCTGCGGCACCACCTCGCCCGGGCGTCGCTGATCTTCCTCGTGGTCATGGTGATCCTGTCGCTCGCCGCGCCGCTGATCGCCGACCTGCGCGGCGTCGATCCGACCCAGACCGACCTGTTCCGCCGCTTCGAGCCGCCCTCCGGCCAGTTCTGGCTGGGCACCGATGACCTCGGTCGCGACCTCTTCCAGCGCCTGCTGGACGGCGGCCGCGTCTCGATGCTTGTCGGCATCTCGGGTGCGCTCCTGTCCGCCGTTCTGGGGGCGCTGATCGGCGTCGTCGCCGGCTACGTCGGCGGACGCCTCGACAGCTTACTCATGCGCTTCACCGACGGGGTGATCTCGCTTCCGCTGTTGCCCTTGCTGATCGTTCTCGCCGCGGTGGATCCGCGGAAGGTCGGCATTCCCGTCGAGATCGCGCAATCCGAACTCTTTTCGCTCTATCGCATCGTCCTCATCGTCAGCCTGACGGGGTGGACGACGGTTGCCCGTCTCGTGCGCGCCGAAACGCTGTCGCTGAAGGCGCGGGACTTCACGCGGGCCGCGGTGTCGCTCGGCGCGCGGCCGGAACGGATCATGTTCCGGCATATCCTGCCCAACGCCGCAGGCTCCTTGCTGGTCGCAACCACGATGTCGACCGGCGCGCTGATCCTGCTGGAATCGACCCTGTCGTTCCTCGGCCTCGGCATCCAGCCGCCGGCCGCGAGCTGGGGCAACATGCTGACCGGCGCACAGGAGCTCCTGCAGGCGGCGCCCATGCTCGCCGTGTGGCCCGGCCTTCTGATCTTTCTGACGGTGATCGCCTTCAATTTCGTCGGCGACGGCCTGCAGGACGCGCTCGATCCCCGCAGCGAGAGGCGATAGAGAACATGACATCCCCCAAGCCCACCGATTTCTCGGCCATGAGCCGCCTGTCGGCCGACATCGACCTCAACGCCGAAGGCAAGGCAACCGGATTTGTCCGCGTGCCGCATTCGGTCCATCGCTCGGCCTATGGCTGGATCCCAATTCCGATCGTGCGCATCAAGAACGGCGATGGTCCTAACGTCCTGATGCAGGCCGGCAACCATGGTGACGAATGGGAGGGCCAGATCGGACTCGGGAACCTGATCCGCAGCCTCGAGCCCGCAAGCATAAAGGGCCGCTTGGTCATCCTGCCTTCGGCCAATTTTCCCGCCGCAATGGCCGGCCAACGCACGTCGCCGATCGACGACGGCAATCTCAACCGGTCATTCCCCGGAGACGCGGAAGGGACGATCACGCAGCAGATCGCCTACTGGATCGAGCACGCCCTGCTGCCGGGCTTCGACTATGGCTTCGATTTTCACTCCGGCGGCAGCTCGCTCACCTACATTCCAAGCGCACTGGCGCCGCGCCACCCCGATCCCGCGCGCATGGACAAGATCGTCGACTTGCTGAAAGCCTTCGGTGCGCCGGTCAGCTACATATCGGCAGCACCACAAGGTGGCGGCCGGACCTTCACGTCGGCCTCGGCGCGTCAGGGCGTTCTGGCCATGGGCACCGAACTCGGCGGCGGTGGACTCGTAACGCCAGCATCCCTCTCGGTGATGGAGAGCGGCATGCGCCGGGTGCTGGCGCACGTTGGTTTGTTGCAGGGGCCGGTGCCCGCGCCCTCTCCTACGCGCCTCACGGAAATCGGCGGCGACGACTATTACGTTTATGCCTCGGAGAGCGGCCTGTTCGAGCCTCTGGTCGACCTCGGCGCGGAGATCACGGCGGGCCAGCCGGCTGCCCGCATCCACTTCCACCACACACCGTGGCGAGAGCCCGACCTCCTGTCCTTCAAGCGTGCCGGACTGGTACTATGCAAGCGCGTCCCCGCGCGCTGCGAGCGTGGCGATTGTCTGTTCCATCTGGCGACGGATATCCCAGGCTGAAGGTGGACCATATCGTGCCACGCCTGAGCGGGGTTTGTTTGTCCGGTGTCGGTGTCTGAAAATCACGTTCAGGCAGTCGATCTTGAACCAAAATCGCCGCGACGCCTGCCACGGAATTGGCGAACGACCTTTTCGAAAGGCGTGTCTGAAAAATGTCCGCTGTGATGGACTATTCGTGGACCATGAAAAGAGACTGCCGGATCTCTCAGCGGGCGTCTCCCGACGTGACAGAAATATTGCCCAAACCTGCTGAGCCTGGAAATTCAGCTTGCCGTGCTGGCGCAAGATGCGGACGGCAAACGCTCGGCGGCATATTGGGACGGGCCTCGCTCGGTCTGCTGTTCCTCGACCTGGTCTATCTGCCGAATGACTTGCGCGGCCACGACCTCGCCGGTCGCCTGCTGTGCCGGCAGAGGATGAAGGCGCACGGCGCGGCTGTCGCTCGGCAGTGCTCTACACCATCAGCTTTCAGGCGCCCGGCTTCTATGTGCGTCACGGCTGGCACGAATTCGGCCGCATTCCCTGCGACCCGCCCGGCACCGCGGGCATCTTCATGACGAAGGTGCGACCAGCGCCCGCCGTCGCCGACTAAGCGTCGCGGCAGGTGACGCAGGAGAGCTTCGAGGCGGTCCTGCGGCCGTCCTTGCGAGGCCGGGCTGCCGCGTGGCCGCAGGCCGAACAACCGTCGATCTCGAAGTCGACCCACTGCGTGGCATCGCCGCAATCCTCACAGGGCAGGCCTCGGCGCGACGTGACATGGCCGAAACCCGGCGCATGACATTTCGGACAGAGCCGCTGCAGCCGCCTGGCAAGCTTCCAGGACAGCGCGCGCAACACCTTCATCCGCATCGGATTGCGATGCGCGCGCATATCGGCAATCACCGTGGCAAGGCCGTCCTCCGAACGATTCGCCTCGCGGTCGACAGCCGACACAACTTCATCCAGGCAGGTGAGTTCCTTGACCGGCTGGCTGCCGTCACTGTTGCAGATCACGAAGACGCCGTAGTCGGGAAATCCCAGCGCTTTGACGGCTTGCGGTACGCCGGGGTCGCCGGCCTTGAACCGCATCAGGCGCCAGTTCGTGCGGTGCGTCACGAGGGTTTCGATCACCCGCACGCCGCGACGGCGGTCGACAAAGGCCATGATCTCGACGCCGGCGGGATTGAGCGGCAAGCGATCTATTGGACCGTAGCTGCCTTCGCTAGCGATTGCGCAATCGACGTCGAGGGTCCGGAAGGCGAGTTCCGCCTTGATCGAACAGGTCTCAAGCACCGGGGCCGGGCGAGGCACTTCCCCCGAGAAGGTGCCCAGACTGTCGGTATCGACATTGGGTGCGACCACGATCTGCGCACCCAGAAGACGCCGAAACGGTGGCGATACCGCGAGCTCCTTGGAATGGATCGTCGCCAGACCTATCCGTTCATGCCGGTAGGGATGCGCCATCGAAAAGCACTGGCCTCGTATCGACGAATAGTCGGCGCCTAGTCCGCCGCCCGCGACACGGCCTCACGGGCAAGCTGCTGCTCGACCAGGGTTGCCCAGTACGAGGCCCCGATCGGCAGGATCTCGTCGTTGAAGTCGTAGCCCGGATTGTGGACCATGCAACTGCCTTCGCCGTCGCCATTGCCGATCCAGATATAGCAACCCGGCCGCTTGAGAAGCATCCAAGCAAAATCCTCACTGCCCATGGCGGGCGTCGGATTGCGATTGACGTTGTCGAGACCGACCAGCGCCGATGCTGCGTGGGCGGCAAACTCGGTCTCCTGGACGCTGTTCACGGTGGCGGGATAGCGCCGCTCGTAGCGCCACTTGGCGACTTCGGCGCCGAACCCGGCTGCGACGTTGCGGGCGATCTTCTCGATCTGCTTCTCGATCATGTCCTGCACCGGCTTCTTGAAAGTGCGGACCGTGCCGCGCAGCACGCATTCCTGCGGGATCACGTTCCAGGTGTCGCCAGCATGAATCTGCGTCGTGGAGACCACGGCGGTGTCCATCGGATCGACGTTACGTGCCACGATCGACTGCAGTGCCGTCACGATGTGCGCACCGACCACAACCGGGTCAATGCCGTGATGCGGCATGGCGCCGTGAGCGCCGACACCCTTCACCACGACTTCGAAGATATCGTAGGCGGCCATCATCGGGCCGGGCCGAACGGCAAACTTACCGACCGGAATACCCGGAATGTTATGCATGCCGTAGACGCCTTCGACTGGGAACTTTTCGAACAGTCCCTCTTCCACCATGACGCGCCCGCCGCCTTCGTTTTCCTCGGCCGGCTGGAAGATGAAGTAGACCGTGCCGTCGAAGTTCTTCGTTTCGGACAGGTATTTCGCGGCCCCCAGCAGCATCACGGTGTGACCGTCATGGCCGCAGGCGTGCATCTTGCCCGGGATCGTAGATTTGTGGTCGAACTGGTTGGTCTCGTGGACATCGAGCGCGTCCATGTCGGCACGCAGCCCGATCGCCCGCTTCGACGTGCCCGCGCGCAGCACGCCCACCACGCCAGTCTTGGCCAGGCCGCGATGAACTTCAAGACCGAACGACTTCAGCTTCTCGGCAACGACGTCGGCCGTGCGCACTTCTTCGAAAGCTGTTTCCGGATGGCTGTGGATGTCATGCCGCCAGGCGGTCATGTCCTTGTGAAACGAGGCAATGCGGTTAATGACCGGCATCCGGGAATCTCCATAAAATTCAGAGCGCGGATCGTACGGGAGCACCGCCATGGGTCAAGCGCACGTGATATGCGCCTACGCACATCACGGCCTGGCCAGGAAAAGCGCCGCGCCGTCAGCTGTTGGCCGTGTAGCTCCGCTCGTCGACCGCCAGGCGCCCCTCTTCGATCGCGTGGCAGCTCACGGTGCCCCCCTCGATCGAAAGCGCCTTCGGCCGCTCGGTCTTGCAGCGGTCGTTGGCAAAGGGGCAGCGCGGATGGAAGGTGCAGCCGAACGGCGGGTTGAGCGGGCTCGGCACCTCGCCTGCAACGGGGCTGCGCTGGCGGCCGGTCATGTCGAGGTCGGGAATCGTGTCGAGCAGCATCCGCGTGTAGGGATGCTTGGGCCGAGTGAAGAGCGTCTCGGTGGGCGCCACTTCGACCAGGCGGCCTAGGTACATCACCCCGACGCGCGTCGAGATGTGATAGACGACTGCGAGGTTGTGCGAGATGAACAGGTAGGTGAGGCCGAAGCGGCGCTGCAGGTCGACCATCAGGTTCAGGATCTGCGCCTGGACCGACACGTCGAGCGCCGAGGTCGGCTCGTCGCACACCAGGAATTCCGGCTGGCTGGCAAGCGCCCGGGCGATCGAGACGCGCTGGCGCTGACCGCCCGAAAACTCGTGCGGAAACTTGCGGCCGTCGGCCGGCGTCAGCTTCACCTGGCGCAACAGGTCCTCGACGCGCTTCTGCAGGTCGGCCTTGTCCGTCGAAAGGCCAAAGGCACGGATCGGCTCTGCAACGATATCGAACACGCGCCAGCGCGGATTGAGGCTGGCGTACGGGTCCTGGAAGATCATCTGCATGCGCCGGCGGAGTGCCGCCATATCCGATCGGCTGCGCCGGCCGGCCATGTCGTTGCCGTCGAACTCGATCGTGCCGGCGGTCGGCGGATAAAGACCGACGACCAGGCGCGCGACCGTCGACTTGCCACAACCTGACTCGCCGACCAGCGAGAAGGTCTCGCCCCTGGCGATCTCGATGTCGATGCCGTCGACCGCCTGGACGATCTGGCGTGGCCTGCCTTCGATCTTCCGCACCAGCCATGGCGCCGAGACGTCGAAGTATCGCTTCAGCCCTGCAAGACGGACGAATTGCGCGCCGCCGCCGTCAGGCATCGATCGTCTCCTTCGCCAGCGGCCGGCCGACGCCGCCGCGGTCGTGCAGCCAGCAGGCGGCCCTGCCGGTCCCCGCTGGCATGAGGTCGGGTCGCTCGGACAGGCATCGGCTGCCGCGTCCGGCGCAGCGCGGGTTGAAGGCACAGCCCGCGGGAATCTCGGTGAGCCGCGGCATGGCGCCGTCGATCTGGGTCAGCCGTTCCGTGCGCACGCCAAGGTTCGGGATCGAGCCCATGAGCCCCTTGGTATAGGGATGCTTGGCGTTCTTCACCACGTCGCGCACCGGCCCGATTTCAGCAATGCGGCCAGCGTACATCACCGCAACGCGATCGGCCGTCTCGGCGATCACGCCCATGTCGTGGGTCACCAACATCACCGCGGTGCCATGCTCGCGGCAAAGCCGCTTCAGCAGAGCGATGATCTGGGCCTGGATCGACACGTCGAGCGCCGTCGTGGGCTCGTCGGCCACGATCAGGCGCGGCCCGGCGCACAGCGCCAGCGCGATCACCACACGTTGGCGCATGCCGCCCGAGAACTGGTGCGGATAATGGTCGAGCCGGCTCTCGGCGCCCGGGATCCCGACCTCCTTCAGGAGGTCGAGCGCCCGTGTCCGCGCCTCGGGCATCGACACGGGCAGATGGGTCCGGATCGTCTCGACGAGCTGGCGGCCCACCGAATAGAGCGGATTGAGGCTGGTCAGGGGGTCCTGGAAAATGGCGCCGATCCGGGCACCGCGGATCTTGCGCATCTCCTCGTAGGGCAGATTGTCGATGCGCCGGCCTTCGAGACGGATCTCGCCGCCGGCGATGCGCCCGGGTGGCTCGAGCAGGCCTATGATGGCATTGCCGGTCAGCGACTTGCCGGCGCCGGATTCACCCACCACGCCCAGCACTTCACCCGGCGCGATATCGAACGACACGTCGTCGACCGCCACCAGGGTGCCGCGGCGCGTCGGAAACTCGACCCTGAGGTTCCTGACATCGAGCAGCGGCGGATTGTTGGATGCGACGGCCATCTATGTCCCCAACCTCAACGCAGCTTGGGATTGAGAGCGTCGCGCAACCAGTCGCCCAGCAGGTTCACCGCCAGCACCAGCGCCGCCAGCGTGGCCCCGGGGAACACCGTGATCCACCAGTCACCCGACTGCAGCACCTCGTTGCCAAGGCGGATGAGGGTTCCAAGGGACGGCTCCGTCGGCGGCAGCCCGACGCCCAGGAACGACAGCGTCGCCTCGGTGATGATGGCGAGGCCGAGGTTGATCGTGGCGATGACCAGCACCGGCCCGGTGACGTTGGGCAGCACGTGGCGCACCATGATGAGCAGCGGCGGCAGGCCGATCACCCGTGCGGCCTGGACATATTCCTTGTTCTTCTCGACCATCACCGAACCGCGGACCGTGCGCGCGTACTGCACCCAGAACGACAGGCCGATCGCGCCCACGATGACGAACAGCGCGATCTCGTCGTGACGCTGTACCGAAATGGCGCTGCGCACGATGCCGTCGATCAGCAGCGCGACCAGGATCGCCGGAAAGGTGAGCTGGACGTCGGCGATGCGCATGATGACTGCATCGATCGCGCCGCCGAAATAGCCGCTGACCAGGCCGAGCCCGATGCCAAGAACCATCGCCACGACAACCGACGCGAAGCCCACGGCCAGCGACAGGCGGGTGCCATACATGATCGAAGACAGCACGTCCCTGCCCTGGTCGTCGGTGCCGAGCGGAAAAGTCCAGTCGCCGTCGCTGGACAGCATCGCCGGCGGCTTGAGACCGTCGATGAGGTTGAGCGTCGCCGGGTCGAACGGCGTATGGGGCGCCAGCACCGGCGAGAGGAACGCAATCGCCACGATCAGGACGGTCGCGACGGCAGCAGCAACGGTCATCGGCGAGGACTTGAAGCTCCACCAGACATCGCTGTCCGACGCGCGGTGAAGCCACCCCGAGAAGCCCGACCGAGCCGCCATCTCAGTGCCCCGCCACGCGGGCCGAGCCGCCCTGGCTGCGCAGCCGCGGATCGACGACGAAATAGAGCAGATCGACCGCAAGATTGATCAGGACGAACAGCAGGCCGATCAGCAGCAGATAGGCGGCCATCACGGGCACGTCGGAGAACTGGACGGACTGGATGAACAGCTGCCCGACGCCGGGCCAGGCAAACACCGTCTCGGTCACGATGGCAAAGGCGATCAGGGCGCCGAGTTGCAGGCCGGTGACCGTGATCACCGGGACCAGGGTGTTCTTCAGCGCGTGGCCGAAGTTGATCGCGCGGTTGGTGAGGCCGCGGGCGCGAGCGAACTTGATGTAGTCGGCCCGCATCACCTCGAGCATTTCGGAGCGCACCAGGCGCATGAGCAGAGTGAGTTGGAACATCCCGAGCGTGATAGACGGCAGGATCAGCGCCTTCAGACCCGACCAGGTCAGGAAACCGGTCGACCACCAGCCGATCATCACGGTGTCGCCGCGCCCGAACGACGGCAGCAACCGCAGCCATACGGCAAAGACCAGAATCAGCAGGATGCCGATCAGGAATGTCGGCAGCGAGATGCCGATAAGCGATACCGCCTGGAACAACCGGCTCGACCAGTGCCGCGGGTAGAGGCCTGTGTAAACACCCATCGGCACGCCGACGAAAAGCGCGAACACCGCGGCGCAGAACGAGAGCTCGAGGGTGGCCGGTATCCGCTCGGCGATCAGCCGGCCGACCGGCTCGGACGTGCGGTAGGACAGGCCGAATTTGCCTTGCGCGGCGTTGACGATGAAATGGAAGAACTGGATCGGCGCCGGATCGTTCAGACCGAGCTTTTCGCGCAATGCCTCGCGATCCTCCATCGAGGTGTCCTGCCCGACCATGGCGTTGATCGGATCGCCGACGTAGCGAAACAGCGAGAAGGCAACCAGCCCTACCGTCAGGAGAACGGCGATGGATTGCAACAGGCGGCGGAGGATGAAGGCAAGCATCTGATGATTGTTGGGCCAGCGGCAGCCCTAGCAGGATTGATACTGAAACGGAACCGGCCCCGGTCGCATCTCGTGCGCAGCCGGGGCCGATCCGTTCGGCGGTCTCTGGACGGCTACTTTACCGTCACGAAGCGCAGCGGAAAGCTGTTGTCGGCCGGCTGCACGAGATCGATATTCTTGCGCGCCGCCCACACCACCGCCTGCTGATGCAGGGGGATATAGCCGAAGTCGTCGACATAGAGCTTGGTGGCCTCGGCGATCATGGCATCGCGCTTGGCCTTGTCGGTCTCCTGCTCGATCTTGTCGGCAAGCGCATCGAGCTTCGGATTCGAGTAGCCGCCGGCGTTGAACTGGCCCTTCTTCGTCGCCGGGTTCGGTGTCTGGATCAGCGCCTCGAAGACATTGTGCACGTCATAGGTCTGCGCCGGCGACCAGCCCAGCATGTAGAAGCTGGTATCACCCGGCTTGAGGTCCGATTTGCGCAGGATCTTGGCGAAGTACTTGCTGCGCGTCTGCGCCAGCAGGTTCACCTTGACGCCGATCTTGGCCAGCATGGCCACCACAGCCTGACAGATCTTCTCGTCGTTGACGTAGCGGTCGTTGGGACAGTCGAGGCCGACTTCGAAGCCGTTGGGATAGCCCGCGTCGGCGAGCAGCTTCTTGGCTTCCTCCGGCTTGAGCAGCGCCGGCCGCTTGTCGAGACTCTTGTTGTAGCCATTGATGCCCGGCGCCACCATCAGGTTGGTCGGGAACGACTGGCCACGCATGACGGTACGCTTGATCGCATCGACGTCGATCGAGCGATGGATGGCCTCGCGTACGCGCTTGTCCTTGAACGGATTCTTGCCCTTGACGTTCGACTCGAGAAGCTCGGGCCGTTCCTGGTCGAAGCCGAGGAAGACGACGCGCGTCTCCGGCCCTTCCAGCACCTTGACGTCGGCTTCCTTCTTGAGGCTCTCGGTATCCGCCGGCGGAACCTCGTAGGTCATGTCGATGTCGCCGGCCTTGAGCGCCGCCACGCGGGTCGCGGGATTGGACACCGGCGTGAAGATCACCTCGGTCAGATTGTGGGTGGGCTTGTCCCACCAGTTCGGATTGTTGACCAAGATCGTCTTTTCACCGGCGCGACGCTCCTTGAGCATGAACGGGCCCGTGCCCATGGCGTTGCGGGTGGCGAAGTTCTCCTCGTTCTTGGTCATGTCGGCGGAGTTCTGGGCATTGTTCTTCTCCGCCCATGCCTTCGACATGATGCCCAGAGCCGCCCACTTGTCGGCAAGCAGCGGGTCCGGGTACTTGGTCGTGACTTCAACGCGCGAGTCGCCGACCTTCTTGATCTCCTTCACGGAAACGAAGTTGCTGCCCATGTTCGAGCCGGGTCCATTGGCCCGATTGAGCGAAAACACCACGTCATCGGCGGTGAGCGGCGTGCCGTCGTGGAACTTCACGCCGGGGCGGATATCGAAGAACCAAGTAGTCGGGTCGCTCTGGCCCCACTTCGTCGCCAGCGCCGGCTCGAGCTTCAGGTCCTTGTCGCGGCGGATCAGCGGCTCGTAGATGTTCGAGTTGAAGGTCAGGAGAAAGGTCTCCTGGCGGGCATAGGGGTCCATCGAGCTCACATCGCCCGAATTGGCCCACCTGAACGTCTTGGCATCCGCCGTCGCCGCCATCGAAAGGCCTGCGCACATGACGGCTGCCAATGCGAAGGAATACCGGAAACTCATATTCATATGTAACCCCATTGTGGCTGCCTCCGCCCATCCTGGCCGGGTGGCTTCCCCCATCAGACCATGCGCGGACGCATTTGCCGGGGACGGTGCACCGGCGCCGAACGCCCGTCAATTGGACAAGAAATTTGCATGGTGGGATGGGATGGACATAGGCCTGAAGCGGGCTAGTGTAGCGCCACATTTCATTTGGGTAGGTGCGGTCATGAACGACGTTTCACGCAGCTTTCGCGGCAATTCCAATGCCTCGCGGGATATCGCCCACCACCTGCATCCCTACACGAACTTCAAGAAGCACGAGCAGACCGG
>CALFRN010000521.1 GCA_937919085.1 uncultured Reyranella sp. | reverse complement strand
CCGCAGCACCGAGAAATAGAGCGCCGTCATCACCGTCGCCAGCGACGCGCACGAGGCCTGGTGGCCGCCGACTTTCAGCCCGTCGCGGTTGGGGCGCAGGTGATTGGCGTGATGGATGGTCCAGGCGGAAAGCCACAGGACCTTGCGTTCCAGTTCGCGGAGCAGTTTCAGGCGCTGGACTTTAAGGCTCTGGACAGGGGCGAGGGTGGTCATGGCTATCGGCATACCCCCACCGGCGTGGAAGGTCCTTGCGTTTGGCTCCTGAAATCGGATGTATAGGGTATATTCATCCACATATATGGGATTTTTAGCAATGATTACCCTGGACGCCATCGACCGGCGCATTCTCGAGCGGTTGCAGCACGACGGTCGCCTCAGCAACGCCGACCTCGCCGAGCAGGTCGGTCTCTCGTCCTCGCCGTGCTGGCGGCGGGTCAAGGCGCTGGAGACGGCGGGCGTCATCAAGGGTTATGCCGCCCAACTCGACGCCAGGTCGATCGGCCTCTCGGTCAACGTCTTCATGAGCGTGTCGCTTTCGACCCAGGTCGAGAAGGCGCTGAAGGATTTCGAGCGCGCCGCGGCCGAGCGGCCCGAGGTCATGGAGTGCTACCTGATGACCGGCGACAGCGACTACCTGCTGCGCATCGTCGTGCCCGACCTCGATGCCTACGAACGCTTCGTCATGGATTTTACCAAGATCCCCGGCATCGCCCAGATCCGCAGCTCGTTTGCGCTGCGACCGGTCAAGCAGGGGACGGCGCTGCCGCTCGGTGTCACGCCAGCTCGATGACGCCGCTCATCATCGGCATGCAGCGGCCACCGATGTAGGTTGCTGTCACCTTGCCGCCCTTCTTCTCGGCCGAGGCCTGCAGCACGCTTGGGCGGCCCATGTCGAAGCCCTGGCCGATGGTCCTGGCCAGCACGATGTCGGCTTCTGGCCGATGGTGCGCGAGCAGGCCGATCAGCGCCACGTTGGCACCGCCGGTTGCGGGGTCTTCGGGAATGCCATGCTCGGGCGCGAACATCCGCGTCTGGATGTCGATGTTGCCCTCCGCGGCCTGCACATAGAGATGGATTCCGACGATTCGCTCGCGCGGCAGCTCGCGGGCGAACACCTCGGGGCGTGGCGCGGCGGATTTCAAGGCCTCGCGCGACCTCAGTTCGACAAACAGCAGCGGTGCGCCGCAGGACGCCACGCGCGGCGGATGGACGTCGAGCTTCAGATCGTCCGCCTTGAGCGAGCAGGCCTGCATGACGATCTCGGGCGCGATGTCCTCGCCGAAGCTGAGTGGTACGGGGGCCGCAAGACGGGTCGCCACGACGGCGCCGTTCTGGCGGTCGATGTCCATGTTCACAAGCCCGGCCTTCTCCTCGAACACCAGGCGGTCGCCCGACACCGGCCGGCCGTAGCTCTCGCCGGCGCGGGCAAGCACAAAGGCCGTGCCGACGTTGGGATGACCGGCGAACGGCATCTCGGCCCTGGGCGTGAAGATGCGTACCTCGGCGGTGTTCTTCGGGTCCACGGGCGGCAGCACGAAAGTCGTCTCGGCCAGATTGAACTCGGCGGCGATGGCCTGCATGCGTTCGGTCGAGAGCCCCTCGGCGTTCAGCACGACCGCCAGCGGATTGCCGCCGAACTGGCGGTCGGTGAAGACGTCGACGGTGACGAAGTTGAGTTTCATGATTTCAAATCTGCCACGGCGCGCTAAACTTCCAGCATGACCAATGCTAACGGCACCCCAAAAATCTCTTACGACCATGGCGTTTCGGACCGGAAGCTGATCGGCGAGACCATCGGCGCCTTCTTCGACCGCCAGGTAGAAACCTACCGCGACCGCGAGGCGCTGGTGGTGCGCCACCAGAAGGTGCGCTGGAGCTGGGGCGAACTGGCACGCCGGGTCGACGACCTTGCGGCGGGCCTGTTGTCGCTGGGGCTGGAGCGCGGCGACCGGGTCGGCATCTGGTCGCCCAACACCTCGGAATGGACGCTGGCCCAGTTCGCCACCGCCAAGGCAGGGCTGGTGCTGGTCAACGTCAATCCGGCCTACCGGCGCGCCGAGCTCGACTACGCGATGAACAAGGTCGAGTGCAAGGCGCTGATCCTGGCGCCGGCGCTGAAGACCTCGAACTATCTCGAGATCGTCGACGACCTGGTGAAGGCGGCGAAGCTGCCGCATCTCAGGCACGTCATCCGGCTGGGCAAGGAAAAGACGCCCGGCATGATCAACTTCGACGACGTGGCAAAGGCCGGCGGCAACGCCGAAAAGGCCAGGCTCGCCGAGCTCGGACCGAAGCTGCAGTTCGACGACGCCATCAACATCCAGTTCACCTCCGGCACGACCGGGCACCCCAAGGGCGCCACGCTCAGCCACCACAATATCCTGAACAACGGCTATTTCGTCGGGCTGGGGCTCAAGCTCACGCCCGAGGACCGGCTGTGCATTCCGGTGCCGCTCTATCACTGCTTCGGCATGGTGATGGGCAACCTGGGTTGTCTGACGCACGGCGCCACCATGGTTTACCCGTCGGAGGCGTTCGATCCGCTGGCGACCCTGCAAGCGGTCGCCGAAGAACGCTGTACGGCGCTCTATGGCGTGCCGACCATGTTCATCGCCCAGCTCGACCATCCCGAGTTCGACAAATTCGATCTCAAGAGCCTGCGCACCGGTATCATGGCGGGCTCGCCGTGCCCGATCGAGGTGATGAAGAAGGTGCAGAGCCACATGCACATGCACCAGGTCACCATCGCCTACGGCATGACCGAGACCTCGCCGGTCTCGACACAGTGCGCCACCGACGATCCGCTGGAGAAGCGCGTCTCCACCGTGGGTCAGGTGCTGCCGCACGTCGAGATCAAGATCGTCGATTCCGAGGGCATGGCGGTGCCGCGCGGCGAGACCGGCGAATTCTGCACCCGCGGCTACTCTGTGATGAAGGGCTACTGGAACGACGCGGAGAAGACCGCCGAGGCGATCGACGAGGCGGGCTGGATGCGCACCGGCGATCTCGCGACCATGGACGCCGAGGGCTACGTCAACATCGTCGGACGCCTGAAGGACATGGTGATCCGCGGCGGCGAGAACGTCTATCCGCGCGAGATCGAGGAGTTCCTCTACCGCCACCCGAAGATCCAGGATGTGCAGGTGATCGGCGTCCCCGACCAGAAGTACGGCGAGGAGATCTGTGCCTGGATCAAGCTGCACGACGGCCAGAGCACGACAGCCGAGGAAATCCGCGAGTTCTGCAAGGGCCAGATCGCCCACTACAAGATCCCGCGCCACATCGAGTTCGTGCCCGAATTCCCGATGACCATCACCGGCAAGATCCAGAAGTTCGTGATGCGCGAGCAGACCATCAGCAAGCTCGGCCTCAAGGCCCAGAAGACGGCCTGACTGAGCCTGCGCGGCGCCGCTGCAGGCAAGAGCCAGCGCAACCAGGGCGCCAGCAATGCTGTGGAACATGGCCCGTCTCCCTCGCGGCCGCTGTCCCAACCAGGGACCGCCGCACGGTTTCCTTCGACGAGGCCAATTTAGAGTTAGCTGGCCTTCATGGATGCAAGTGAAAACTGAAATGCATCACGAAGTGAATCACGCCCGCGCCGATCGGGAATCGAAAAGACGTCAGGACAGGAGCCGGGCCACGACCTCGAGCTGGATTTCCACCGCTTCGACCATCCCCGCGATCGGCACGCTTTCATTGGCGGCATGGCCTTGCGCGCCCGAGCCCGGGCCGAAATTGATGATCTCGATGCCGTCGTCGGCGTAATAGCGACCGTCGCTCACGCCCGTGGCGTTGAGGAACTTCACCTTGCGGCCCGTCTTCGCCTTCACCGCCGCCTCGAAGGCGCCGACCGCCGCGCCGTTCTCGGGCGCGAAGAAGCCGTTGGTGCCGGTCAGGAATTCCACGGCATAGGTGCCCCGGGGCTCGCGCGCGCCGTCGATCACGCTCTTCAGTTCCTTGAAGGCATCCTTCACCTTTTCGTTCGGCAGCAGGCGGCGGTCGATCTCGACAGTGCAGGCCGACGGCACGACGTTGGTGTTGTGACCGCCATGGAACATGCCGATGTTCACGGTCGACTTCATCGCCCCCGACACGCGCCGTGCCAGCGCCTTGTCGTAGTAGGAGCTGAGCGCACCTACCAGGCGCATCATGCGCAGGATGGCATTGTCGCCGGCTGCCGGATTGCCGGCGTGCGCGGCGCGGCCCCTGGTGGTGATCCGGGCCCACATCACGCCGCGCTCGGCCACGATCAGGTTGTTCTCCGTCTGCGCCCCCAGGATCAGCGCATCGGGCCGTACGCGGCCGGTCTTGCGCAGGAATGCCATGCCGTCGGGCCCGAGATTTTCCTCATCGGCCACGAAGGTGAAGATCAGCTCGCCCCTGGCGGGACCGCCGCGGCGCGCGATCTCCTCGGCCAGCCAGATCTGCACCGCCATGCTGCCCTTGCAGTTGCCGGCGCCGAGGCCATGGACGAGGCCGCCCCTCACCAGCGCCTTGTAGGGATCGCTCTTCCAGTTGGCGCGTTCACCGACGCCCACCGTGTCGACATGGGCGTTGAAGGCGATGACGGGGCCCCCCTTCCTTGCTTTGGCGCCTTTGGCCTTCATTCGCGCCACGACATTGTCGACGCCCCTGGTCCTGGTGACGGTCTCGACCTTGTAGCCCGCCTTCTTCAGGCGCCTGGCCGCATAGGCGCAGATCTCGACGCTGGTGCCGGGCGGGTAGGGACTCGGGAGCGCGATCAGGTCCGACAGGATCGCGACGAGTTCGGACTGCATCTTTTTAGACATGGAATTCCTTCAAGTAGCCGTCGCCCTGAGCGAAGCGCCCCCTCGAGTTTGCTCGGGGCGGGCTACGTCGCGCAGTCGAAGGGCCTTGCCAGTCGCAAGCAAGGTCCCTCGACTTCGCTTTGCTCCGCTCGGGACGACGGGGGTGTTCATCAACGATTGGCCAGATCGGCCAGCACCTCGGCCAGCACGCGCGCACCGGCGGCAAGATCGGAAGGCGTCGCGTTCTCGGCCTCGTTGTGGCTGACGCCACGTTCGCAAGGCACGAAGATCATGCCGGTGGGGCAGAGCCTGGCAATGTGCATGGCGTCGTGGCCGGCGCCCGACGGCATGTCCATGTTGGCCAGCTTCAACAGGTTTGCCTTGGCTCGCACCAGAT
Source organism: uncultured Reyranella sp. (assembly GCA_937919085.1). Lineage (GTDB taxonomy): Bacteria > Pseudomonadota > Alphaproteobacteria > Reyranellales > Reyranellaceae > Reyranella. The sequence continues at coordinate 10,303 of CALFRN010000521.1, read as the reverse complement.
CGATCACCGCGGGATCGAAAATCGTCGGCGCGACCGCGGTCACGCGCTCGATCCCGGCCACGCAGGGGGCCGCCCGGGCGGCAACGATCGCCGCCAGCTTCGCCTCATGCGCTTCCAGAACGGCCTGCTCCGGATGGCGCATATCGATGGTGAAGACGGCCCTGCCGGGCACCGTGTTGGGCGACCCGGGCGAGACGTCGACGCGGCCGATGGTGAAACGCAACGTGTCCTCGGCGTCGGTCGTGGCCTCGTACATTGCCGCGGCGATGCGCAGGGCCGCATGGAATGCATCCTTGCGGGCGGCGCGCGGCGTGGTGCCGGCATGAGCCTCGTCGCCGGTAACGTCGACGATGTAGCGGCGGCTGCCCTGAATGGCCGTCACGACGCCGATCGTCTTGTGGTCGTTCTCCAGCCGCGGCCCCTGTTCGATATGAACCTCGACGTAACCGTCCAGGGCGAAGCCGGGCTTGCCCTTGCGCAGCGGCGCCGGCGCCGCCTTCAGGGTCTCGGCCAGCGCATCCTTCAGCACGACGCCCTTCCAGTCCTTCACGGCCAGCATCTCGTCGAGGTCGTTGTGGCCGGCGAACACTGCCGAGCCCATGGCGCCGGGCTGGAAGCGCGAGCCTTCCTCGTTGGTCCAGGCAACGGCGATCACCGGCCGCCGGGTTTTCACGCCGGCGTCCTCCAGCGCTTCCAGCGCCTCGAATGCGGCCAGCACGCCGTACATGCCGTCGAAACGGCCGCCGGTCGGCTGGCTGTCCATGTGCGAGCCGCTCAGCACCGGCAGCGCCCTGGTGTCCGTGCCGTCGCGGCGCACGAAGAGATTGCCGATGGCGTCGGTGAAGATCGCAAAGCCGCGCGCGGTGGCCCAGCCTGCAAGCAGGTTCCGTGCCGCGGCGTCTTCCGCCGAAAGTGCCTGCCGATTGACGCCGCCCTTGGGCGTACCGCCGAGTTTGGCCATGTCGGCGTGCCGCTGCCACAAACGATCTTCGCGCACCGCCTGCGCGACGCTGTTTTCGGCCATGTCCACTCCTCGAAGCTTGTCGCGCGAGCTATAGCGGCGGCATAGTCATTCTTCAATCGCCAGCGATTCCGGAGACCGCGCCATGCACGATCATCTCGACCGCAACCTGATTGGCTATGGCCCCGAGACGCCCGACCCGCAGTGGCCGGGCGATGCCCGCATCGCCGTCAGCTTCGTGCTGAACTACGAGGAGGGCGGCGAGAACACGGTGCTGAACGGCGACCCCGCGTCGGAGACGTTTCTGTCGGAGACTCCGGGCGGTACCCCGATCGAGGGCGGGCGCGACCTCAGCATCGAGTCGATGTACGAGTACGGCAGCCGCGCCGGCTTCTGGCGCATCCTGCGGCTGTTTGCCGAGCGCGACATGCGCTTTACCTCGTGGGCGATCGGGCGCGCGCTGGAACTGAACCCGGCGGCCGGCAAGGCGATGGCCGCGGCCGGGCACGAGGTCGCGAGCCACGGCTGGCGATGGATCAACTACAAGGATTTCACGCTCGAGCAGGAACTCGACCACATGCGACGGGCGGTGAAGGCCATCGCCGCATCTGCCGGCAAGCCCCCGGTCGGCTGGTATACCGGCCGCTTCGGCATGCACACGCTGTCGGCCGTGGTCAGGCATGGCGGCTTTCTCTACTCGAGCGATTCCTACAATGACGACCTGCCCTATTGGGTGCGGGTCGATGGCAAGCCGCACCTGATCGTTCCCTACACGCTCGAGGTCAACGACATGAAGTTTGCCGTCCCGCCCGGCTACACGGCGGGTGACGGTTGGCTGCAGGCGATGAAGGACGCCTTCGACGTGCTCTATGCCGAAGGCGGGCGCGCACCGAAGATGATGTCGATCGGGCTGCATTGCCGCCTCGCCGGGCGGCCGAGCCGCGCCGCCACGCTTGCGCGCTTTCTCGACTACGTGGCCTCGAAGCCGAAGGTCTGGGTGGCCACCCGCGAGGAAATCGCGCGCCATTGGATGAAGGTCCATCCCGCGAAAGGGTGATCGCATGCACGACGCCATCACCGAGGCGCCTACCGGTACCGCCATGGTGTTGCGGGCGCTGGCGCGCTTTCCCGAACGCCGGGCCTTCGTGTGGGACGGCGGCAGCCTGACCTATCGCGCGGCCCTCGGGTTGATCGGCCGTCTGCAGGCGGCGATGGCGGCGGCGGGCCTTGCCAGGGGCCAGACTGTCGCGTTCCTGAGCGCCAACAACGCCGAGACCTGGTGTGCGGGCGTCGCGGCCGGCGGCCTGGGACTGGTCTCGACGTGGCTGCATCCGCTGGGCGCGCTTGGCGATCAGCTCGATGTCATCGAGGACGCAGGCGTGAGTGCGCTGATCGTCGATCCCAGGACCCATGCGCAACGTGGCGGCGAACTGGCGGCCGGGGCGGCCGACCGGCTCGACGTCGTGCTGACCATGGGCAAGGCGGATTTCGGCCGTGACCTCATGGCGGCGGCCGAGCGGATCGGCGAGGCGAGTCCGGTCGACCTCGCGACGCCGGACGACTATGCCGTCATCAACTACACCGGTGGTACCACGGGCAAATCCAAGGGCGCGATCCGCCGGCACCGCTCGACGGCGGCGATGACGACCGCCGTCGCGGCCGACTTCGAGTTTCCCGAGACGCCGCGTTATCTTGCTGCCGCACCCATCACCCATGTCGCAGGCACCAAGGTGGTGCCGGCACTGCTGAAGGGCGGGACTATTCATCTCCTGAAGGGCTTCGATCCGGAGAGGTTCCTTGCAACGCTGGAGCGCGAGAAGATCAACTTCACCCTGCTCGTCCCCACGATGATCTACGTGCTGCTCGACCATCCCAAACTGGACAAGACCGCTCTCTCGTCGCTGGAACTGATCCTCTATGGCGCCTCGCCGATGTCGCCGACGCGGCTGGTCGAGGGGCTGGAGCGCATCGGCCCGGTGTTCAGTCAGCTCTATGGCCAAACCGAGTGCTATCCGGTGAGCGTGCTGCGGAAAGCCGACCACGACGCCAAACGGCCCGAGCTTTTTGCCTCCTGCGGCTTTCCCATCGCCTCATGCAGCGTCAGCTTGCGCGACGACGCCAACGACGAAGTGAAGCCTGGTGAGGCCGGCGAGATCTGCGTGCGTGCCCCCCATGCCATGGAACAATATTGGAAACGGCCCGAGCAGACGGCCGAAGCCTTCAAGGGTGGCTGGCTGCACACCGGCGACATTGCCCGCGCCGACGACCATGGCTACCTCTATATCGTCGATCGCAAGAAGGACATGATCGTGTCCGGCGGTTTCAACATCTTTCCGCGTGAGATCGAGGACGTCCTTTCCTCGCATCCCGACGTTGCCATGGCTGCCGTGATCGGCGTGCCCCACGAGAAATGGGGCGAGGCGGTCGCGGCGCTGATCGTCGCCAGAGCCGGCGTGAAACCCTCGCCCGAATCGCTGATACAACTCGTGAAGGACCGCAAGGGCAGCACGCACGCGCCCAAACAGATCGAAATCGTCGACAGCCTGCCGCTCACGGCCGTCGGCAAGGTCGACAAGAAGGTTCTGCGGGCGAGATACTGGGCCAGCCAGGCGCGCCAGGTCGGGTAGAACGCTACGCGACAGGTTGCGGGAATGTCCGAAGTTCTCGTGCCACTGCCGGATACTTGTCTGCCAGTGCGTCCGCATCGCCCAGTTCGACGTCGGTCGGAATGACGCCCGGCCATTCCGTGCTGCCGCCCAGAAACCACCGGCGCCGACCGATCACCCGTGCGGTGTGGAAGGTGCCGCCGGGAATGAAGAACTGCACGTGATGGCCGGCGGCGATGTCGGGGCCGATCACGACCTGCTCGCTTGAACCGTCGGGCTTCAGCAGCAGAAGTTCAAGCGGATCTCCACGGTAGTAATGATAGAGCTGGTCATTGCGAATCCGATGAAGCCGAACCGGCGCTTGCGGCGTCACGAGAAAATAGAGTGCGGAACCTACCGGCCGTTCGACGCCGATCGTCTGTGCGCTGACGTAGGTGACACGCACGAAGCCGCAGGTCTGGTTGGGTTCGAGCTTCAGGAGTTCGCGAACGTGGTTGGCATCGAGATCGTCGCTGATCATGGCGCACCTTCCGTGGCAAGGGTGCATCCGGAGGATTTGCAGCGCCAGCGGAATCGTGGGAACAATGCGCGGTCGTGACCGCTTTTCGCGCCGCTGCTCTCCCTTTTCTCGTCGCCGCGTCATTGGCCATGACAGGTTGCGCCGGCGTGTTCGGCTCCAAGCCCCCGGTAGTCGCAGCCGTCGCGCCAGGCCTTACTTCTCGCGAGCAGGAAATCGCCGACCGCAAGGAGCAACTCCTGCAACAGCTCGCGACGTGCGAGAGCGGAAGCTGGGGACCTTCAGAACGGCCGATCTACGGCGGCCGCCGTGCCTACCACGGGCGCTTCCAGTTCACGCTGCGCACCTTCATCACCTATACGAGAAAGCGTGACGGCACCGAACTCACCACCAAGGAGGCGGCCGCGGACGTCCAGGATTACGACAAGGCGGCCAGCCTCGCGTGGTACATGATCTACGATCTGCAGGAGCCGTGGCATTGGCCTCTGTGCTCGCGCAAGCTCGGCATTCCGGCCCAGGTGAACCTGATCAAGCAGCTCTAGGCGGGCCCAGCACCGGGGTCTGGGCGAGCATTCCGGGCCGCTCGGCAATCGTGCCGGCATCGAGGATGTACGGCACGACTCAGCGGAGCTCGCGGCAGAATTCCTGGATGCGTCCGCAGCCCTCGCGCAGGCTGGCCACGTCGGTGGCGTAGGAAATGCGGAAGTAGGGGCTCATCCCGTAGGCCGCGCCCTGCACGGTGGCGACGTGCTTTTCTTCGAGCAGCGCCGTCACGAAATCGGTGTCGCTTCCGATCTTGCGGCCGGCCCTGGTGGTCTTGCCGATGCAGCCCGCGATGTTGGGGAAGACATAGAATGCGCCCTCCGGCTTGTGGCAGGTAAGGCCGGGTGCCGTCCGCAGCATGGCCACGACCTCGTCGCGACGCTTCTGGTAGTCGGCCGCACGTTCCTTCAGCAGACCCTGCGGGCCGTCGAGCGCCGCCGTGGCCGCGGCCTGGCTGATGGTCGAGATGCCCGAGCCGATCTGGCCCTGCATGTTGGTCATGGCGGCGATCAGCGGCCGCGGCCCACCGGCGAACCCGACGCGCCAACCGGTCATCGCATAGGCTTTCGATGCGCCGTTTACGGTCAGCGTGCGTTCCTTCAGCTTCGGCTCGACTTCGGCAATGGTGCAAAAGCCGAAGTCGTCATAGATCAGGTGCTCGTAGACGTCGTCGGCCATCACCATCACGTGTGGATGGTCGAGCAATACGTCGGCGATGGCGCGCATCTCGGCGCGCGAACATACCGCGCCGGTAGGGTTGTTGGGGAAGTTCAGCACGACCCACTTGGTACGTGGCGTGATCACGGCGGCGAGATCGGCGGCACGCAGCTTGAACTGGTTGTTCTCGGGGCACGACACGAACACCGGCTGCGCGCCGGCGACCGTCGCCTGGTCGGCATAGGAGATCCAGCCCGGCGTGGGAATGATCACCTCGTCGCCGGGGTTCACGCTCGCCATCAGCGCGTCGTACATGATCTGCTTGCTGCCGTTGGAGACCATGACCTCGTCGAGCGCGTAATCGAGATTGTTGTCGCGCTGGAACTTGCGCCGGACCGCTTCCTTCAGCGGCTTCACGCCATCCTGCGGCGGGTATTTGGTATCGCCGGCCAGCGCGGCGCGATGGGCGGCTTCGATGGCATGCGGCGGCGTCGGAAAGTCGGGCTCGCCCGAGGAGAGGCCCACGATCTTCACGCCCTCGGCGCGCAGCTCGCGCACCTTGCGGGTCATGGCGGCGGACGCCGAAACCTTGACGTTCTTCAGACGCTCGGCAACTTCGAACATGTTTCCTCTTTCAATTCCTTCGATAGATCGTGAGCGCAATGCCGCCCAGGACTGCCGCCGATGCCACCAGCAGACGTACGGTAATCGGCTCGGCGAGTAGCATTGCGCCCCCCAGGGCGGCAATGGCCGGCACGCAGAGCTGCACCGTCGCGGCCGATGTGGCTCGCAGCATCGGCAGGGCGGCATACCAGAGGACATAGCCCAGACCTGAAGTCACGGCGCCGGAAAGCACGGCATAGAAAAGACCCATGGGATCCAGGGTCCGGTCGACCGCACCGGTTGTCGTCGCGGCCAGCATGAGGGCGGCCGCAAAAGGCAGCGAGCGCAGGAAATTGCCGCCGGTAGCCGCGGTCGGATCGCCGGCGCTTTTTCCGAGCAGCGAATAGATGCCCCAGGCCGCGCCGGCGGCCAGCATGAGTGCCGCCGCCAGCAACGGCGGCGCCGCCAGCCCGGGCAGCAGCAGCCAGACCAGGCCGCCCAGCGCGAACAGAAGACCCACGAGCCTGAAGCCGCGGATGCGTTCGCCGGTCCACAGTCCGTAGCCCATCATGGTGAGTTGCACCGCGCCGAACAGCAGCAGGGCGCCGGTCGCCGCTGTCAGATCGCGGTAGGCGAAGGAGAAGCACACGGCGTAGGCGAACAGCATGGCCGCCATCGGCCAGCTGCCGCCCGCGGCGGGCCGCCGGCCGCGCAGAACCATCAGCGCCGTCAGGATCAGCGCGCCTGAGCCCAGCCGGATCGCGGTGAAACTCGCGGCATCGATCTCGGTGTCGCGCAGCGCCAGCCGGCAGAGCAGCGAATTGCCGGCGAACGCCAGCATCGCCAGGGTGGTCAGAAGGGCGGTGCGTGCGGTGCCGCTCCCTTGGAGTTCGCTCACGCGTTCAGTCGATAGAGCTTCATGGCGTTGTCGCGGACGATCTTGCGGCGCACCTCGGCCGAGACACCGGTCAGCTCCTCGGTCAGGAACTGCTGGCTGTCCGGCCAGATGCCGTCGGGGTGCGGGAAGTCCGATCCCCACATGACATTGTCCTCGCCCAGGTGCTTCAGCAGTTCGATGCCGACCGGATCGGTCTGATAGGTGGCGTAGAACTGGCGATGCCAGTACTCGCTGGGCTTCATCTTGAGATCGAGATCCTTGAACTGGTCCTCCCACTCGAGATCCATGTGCTGCAGCACATAGGGAATCCAGCCGAGACCGGCCTCGCCGATCACGATCTTCAGGTTCGGATAGCGCTCCGGGGCGCCCGAGAAGATCAGGCCCATCAGCATGGTGCTCATGTGCATCTGGAAGCCGGTGATGTGCACGGCGAAGATGCGGCGCTGCACGTGCGCCGGAAACCTGGTGACGTCGGGCGAGCGGCCGCCGATCGTGTGGAAGTGCAGCGGAATGCCGGTCTCGTGGCCGAACTTCCAGAGCGGCTCCCAATGTTCGTCCCAGAGCGGCGTCATGTCGGGGCGGTTGGCGATGTCGAGGCCGCGCACGCCGCGCTTGGCGCAGCGCATCGCCTCGGCAACCGACTCCTCCATGTTGTAGTTCGGGAGGTTGGCGAGGCCGACCAGCCGGTCGGGCGCGCGGCTGCAGAAGTCATGGAGCCAGTCGTTGTAGATGCGCAGCATCTCCAGCGCGGCCTCGGGATCGTTCAGCCGGCCGCTCGAGCCCAGCACGCCGTACAGCACCTCGGCCTGCACACCGTCGCGGTCCTGGTCCTTGAGACGGAGGTCGACCTCGGTGAGGCGCCGGATGCCCTTCTTGCCGTCGTCGTAGAGGCCGGTCGAGGCCATGCGGTCGGAGCGGTGGATGATGCCCGGGACATATTCACGTCCGGCCGAGCCCATGCCGTTCACCAGGCCGAACTTGGCGCCGTTGCGGCTGGTCCATTCCGGTCCTTTGGGGCCGTCGATCACGTAGGGCATACGCTCCTTCATCTGGCTCGACGCGTTCCTGGTGAACAGGTCGGGCGGCAGCCAGATCAGGTCGATATGTCCGTCGGCGGAGATGACGTCGTATTTCATGGGATGGCCCTCCGGGACAAATCATCCTCCCGGTGCGGCCATCGGGCCAGCCCCTTCGCATCGATCCGCGAAAACGCCCGGCCCCGGGCGGGGGATTTTTGGTTAGAGTGACGGTCATGACCGATGCCGACACTTCCTCATCCACTGCGGACTGGCTCACGGGCTTTGCCGCTGCCCTGAACCGAGGCGACGCCGCCGGCGCGGCCGAATTCTTCACCAGCGATTGCTATTGGCGCGATCTCGTATCCTTCACCTGGAATATCGTGACCCTCGAGGGCCGAACGGCGATCACCGATATGCTGCAGGCACGGCTTGAGGACGTGCAGCCGGGATCCTTTCGTACCGGCGACCGGGAAGGCTGGTTCACCTTCGAGACCGCCGTCGGCCGCGCCAGAGGCCACGTCAGGCTGAGGGACGGCAGAGCCTGGACAATGTTTACAGCCCTGATGGAGTTGAAGGGCTTCGAGGAGCGCAGCGGCGAGACCCGCGAAACGGGCGTCCAGCATGGCGCCATTCCGAACCGTGTCACCTGGACCGACCGGCGCCGCGCCGATGCGGCCGAATTCGGCTACGACCGCCAGCCGTTCGTGCTGGTGGTCGGCGGCGGGCAGGGCGGGATAGGCCTCGGCGCGCGCCTCAGGCGGCTCGGCGTGCCGGCACTGATCGTCGACCGCAATCCGCGCCCGGGCGACGCCTGGCGCAACCGCTACAAGTCGCTCTGCCTGCACGATCCGGTCTGGTACGACCATCTGCCGTACCTGCCGTTCCCCGATCATTGGCCGATCTACACGCCCAAGGACAAGATGGGCGACTGGCTCGAGTCCTATGTGAAGATCATGGAACTCGACTACTGGACCTCGACGGTCTGCAAGGGCGCGTCGTGGGACGAGAGCCGCCGCGAATGGACCGTGACGGTCGAACGCGACGGCGCCCCCATCACGCTGAAGCCGCAGCATATCGTGCTGGCCACGGGCATGTCGGGCTTCCCCGAGGTGCCGCGCTTTGCCGGTGCCAACCTCTTCAAGGGCCAGCAGCATCATTCCAGTCGCCACACCGGCGGCGAAGGCTGGGGCGGCAAGCGCTGCGTCGTCGTGGGCTCGAACAATTCCGCGCACGACATCGCCGCCGACCTGTGGGAGCACGGCGCCGACGTGACACTTCTGCAACGTTCGCCGACGCTGGTCATGCGCGCCGAAACCCTGGCCAAGAACCGCGCGCTCTATTCCGAAGCGGCGCTGGCGGCCGGCATCACCACCGAGATCGCCGACCTCACCACGGCGTCGATGCCCTACGGCGCGCTGCCGCAGGTGGTGCGGCCGGTGGTCGACCAGATCCGGCGCGAGGACGCGGAATTCTACGACCGCCTCAAGGCGGCGGGCTTCCAGCTCACTTTCGGCGAGGACGAAACAGGCATCGGCCCGATGTATCTGCGCCGCGGTTCCGGCTACTACATCGAAGTCGGCGCCTCCGAGCTGATTGCCGACGGCCGGATCAAGCTCAAGTCCGGCGTCGAGGTTTCCCATTTCACCGAGGACGCCGTGGTGCTGAACGACGGCAGCGAACTCGCGGCCGACCTCGTCGTCTATGCCACCGGCTACGGCTCGATGAACCAGTGGGCGGGCGAGCTGATCTCGCCGGACGTCGCCGACAGGGTCGGCAAATGCTGGGGGCTGGGGTCGGGCACCGCCAAGGATCCCGGTCCGTGGGAAGGCGAGCTGCGCAACATGTGGAAGCCGACGGCGCAGGAGAACCTGTGGTTCCACGGCGGCAACCTCATGCAGTCCCGGCTCTATTCGCGGTTCCTGGCGCTCCAGCTCAAGGCGCGGCTGGAGGGGTTGCCGGTGCAGATCTACGGCCAGATGCCGGTACACCATCGGGCGTAATTGCCCTGGGGACGATCGGCGCGATGGCAGCGTAGAGTGAAGGCAATGATCCGGCGCGCCCTGCTTACCTCCATCCTGCTCGTCGCGGGCGGCTGCTCGTTCTATCCGGGCGAACCGAGGCTGCCCAAGACCGACTTGCGGGCCGATCTCGGCGGTACCGCCGAAGTGCCGCCGACCGACAGCAGGGGCCGCGGCTACTTTGCGGCGGTCTACCGGCCTTCGACCAGGGTCCTGGAATATCGTCTCAATCTGGTCGGCCTCAGCGGGCCGGTGACCATGGCTTACCTGCATGGTCCCGCAGCCGTGGGCGAGAACGCCCAGCCTGTGGCGCCGATCAATGTTCCGTTCTACGCCGACCGTTCGACGATCGACGACGGCGTGACGCTCACCGAGGGCCAGGCGGCCGAGGTGCTGGCCGGCCGCTGGTACGTCAACGTCATGACGGAGAAATTCCCCGACGGCGAGATTCGCGGCCAGATCGTGCCGCTCCGCAAGTAGC
>CALFRN010000520.1 GCA_937919085.1 uncultured Reyranella sp. | reverse complement strand
GCCGGCGGATGCGCGGCAGAAGCGTGCATTTTTCGGGTCTCCATCTCCTTTAGCCAGATCTCGTGCGCGCGCTGCTCGCGGCGTTCCTCGCGCGCCTCGGTGCGGGCGCGCTGGGCGTCTTCCAGCTTCAGCAGGAACATCAGCGCGCGGTCATCATGGATCACCTGCTCGCCGATCTGCTTGCCCTCGAAGATGCAAGGTCGTGTCCGCGGTTCGCCGGCCCGCAGCTTGAGATCGTCGGCGTTCTGCCGGCAACGCTCGGCCACGATCGCGTCGCAGTGATTGCGAAATCCCTCAAACTTGTGCTGCCAGCGCCGCACCGTGCTCTCGCCGACGCCGATGCGGGCGGCTGCTTCGCGATAGCTGCCGCAGCGGCGGAACTGGTTGAGGAAGCGCACCCGCTGGCGCCAGCCGCGCTGCGGCGGCATTGCCCGCTTGGGTGACGGCGGATCAAGCAGCGCGCGCTCGATGGCCTTCGGCGCGTTCTCGATGCGCGCCGCGCTCTCCTTCGCCGCCTGGGCCTCGCGTACGCCGCGGGTTTCCTCGCGGGCCTTGGCCTCCAGCTCGGCCAGGCTCATGCCGCGCATGTGGGCGGGCGGGTGAAAGTTCTTGCGGTGGACCTTCGTGTGATAGGCCGCCTCCGTCCAGGTCAGGCCCTCGACCGGCGGGTCTCCCGGACCCCGAGCGGGCGGTTCTGGTCGTAAAATGGCATCCCCTTCCTCCTATCCCCTGGCCTTTTGGGGCCGGAATTCCTCATAGAGAGGATATATAGGGAATGATAGGATGCATCAATCCGCCTGAATTCCTATCTCCGTGTCACAACACCTTGGCAAGACTGCCGGCACCGATGGCAAAGATCGTCGCGGCACCCAGGACTTCGAGCGACCTGATGCCGTGCGCGACCCAACGGCTCTGCAGCGACAGCCCCGCGACCAGCACGCGGCGCGCCAGAATGGCGGTCATGCCCGTCAGGCTCATGGTAACGGCGATGCCGGCGGCCATCACCGCAACCAGCATCAGTCCACCGAGCAGCGTCTCGTTCACCAGCGCGTAGTTCAGCAGAATGATCGTGAGCGGACAGGGCAACAGCCCCACGGCATAGGCAAGGATGCCGCCCTTGCCACTCGCATGGCCAAGGGAATGATCGTGCTCCGGCATGGCTCCGCCCCCGGGGCGCGCCAGCGCGCGATAAAGAAGCCATGCGCCGATAGCGGCGACGGCGGCGTAGCTGCCGAGTTCCAGCACGCGCCCCGGTCCCTGGATACGGCCCAGCCGGACGACGGCGGCACCAATCACCAGCAGGAGAATCACCGCAGTACCGACATGCAGAGCCGCGATCTTCGCGGCCATCGCCACGCCGGTGCCCAGGCGCGCACCGCGGCCGAGGAAGTAGGAAAAGATCACCGTCTTGCCGTGGCCCGGCATCAGGGCATGGACCATGCCCAGCACGAACGCCAGCGCGAGGGCGGCAGGTGCGGCCGACAGGTCGCCCGAGGCCTGGCCCAGCGCCGCCGTCGCCGCGCCGTAGACGCCGGCATGCAGCCGGTCGAGGCCGGTCAGCACCACTTGAACGATCGAGTCGATCGCGTCCATTTCTCACACGATATGGCTCAGTCCCTGCCAGCCGATATAGAGCCCGACGCAGACGATCAACGCACTTGAAAGGTACGGCGCGCGGCGCGCCAACGTCTCGAAGCCGCTCCAGCGTTGGCCGACATGGCGCACGCCGACAGCGGCCACGGCGCCGGTCGCCACCATTACCGCGGCAAGCCCGATGCTGAAGCAGAGGACGAGTGCGACGCCCAACGTGAACTCGCGTAGCTGCAGGCAGAGCAGGAGAACAGTGATGGCGGCGGGACACGGGATCAGCCCGCCGGTCAGGCCGAAGACGACGATCTGGCCCGTCGTGACGTTGCGGTCGGCGAAGCGGCGGCGAATGTCGGAGGCATGCGCCTTCTCGTGCTCGTCCTGAAAGCCGGACGCGCCGACGTCGAGGCCATGATCGTGATGCTTATGGTCGTGGTCGTGGTAAGCACCGTCGTTATGCGCATGGTGTTGGTGCGCCGCCGCATGCCTCTCGCGTTGCTGGTCGCGCCAGGTGCGGGCCACCATCCAGACGGCGACGCCGACGATCAGCACCGCCGAGGCGAGTTGAAGATACGGTTCGCTGGTCTCGGGATTCCACTGCGAGCCGAGATAGAGTCCAAGCAAGGCAACGGCCCAGACGACGGCCGTGTGCGAAGCCGTCGCCGACAATCCGAGCAGAATCGCCTGCCCCACGGTGCCGCGAATCGCCACGATGAAGGCCGCCATCATGGTTTTGGAATGACCGGGCTCCAGGCCGTGGAGCGCGCCCAACAAGACGGCACTCGGTACGAACAGCCAGGCGCTGGCGGTGCCCTGCTGCAGAAGATCGGCGAAAGACGGCATGGGCCTAGAGGTAGCGGGTGATTTCCTTGAACTCGTCGATCGAGCGACGCTCCGCCCTGGGCAGAGGCCCGACCGTCTCCTCAAGGCAGTGATCGAGGTGATCGCGGATCAGCGTCTTCTTGGCTTCGCTGATGGCCTTCTCGACGGCGTGGAGTTGCTGGGCGATATCGAGGCAAGAGCGTCCCGCCTCGATCATCTCGACGACGCTACGCAGATGCCCGTCGGCGCGCTTCAGGCGCTTGACGATATCGGGGTGGGTCTCGTGTTTTCCATCCATAATCACTAGACCTATCCCCCTGGAGAGGATATAGCAAGCCCGATGATCGCATCCAGACTGTCGTTTGCCTGTCGCCCGGTGGCCTGGAGCGTCGGGCTCCTGGCCACCGCCTCGTTGGCCACATCCGCCTTCGCCCATGCCGTCGCCGAGGGCGACAAGGGCTACATCCAGGAAATCTCGGGCGTCCACCTGCTGCCCTTCATCTACCTCGGCGCCAAGCACATGATGACGGGCTACGACCACATCCTGTTTCTCCTGGGTGTGGTCTTCTTCCTATATCGCGCAAAACATGTCGCTCTCTACGTCAGCCTGTTCGCGCTCGGCCACTCGACGACGATGCTGCTGGGCGTCTACTTCAATGTCGGCATCAACAGCTACCTGATCGACGCCATCATCGGCCTGTCGGTGGTCTACAAGGCGCTCGACAACATGGGCGCCTACCAACGCTGGTTCGGCTTCCAGCCGAATACAAAGGTCGCGACCCTCGTGTTCGGCCTGTTCCATGGCTTCGGACTCTCGACCAAGATCATCGAGTACGAGATTTCGCCTGATGGCCTGGTGCCGAACCTGCTGGCGTTCAACGTCGGCGTCGAGATCGGCCAGCTCCTGGCGTTGACTGCCATCCTGATCGCCATGGGATTCTGGCGACGCACCATCGGCTTCTGGCACCACGCCTATACGGCAAACGTCGCCATCATGACCGCCGGCTTCGTGCTGATCGGCTATCAGCTCACCGGCTACTTCATCAATCCTGCCTGAGGTGCTCCGATGTTCAATGCCGAGATTCCCTCCCGCGCCGAACTGCCCAGCACCGCGCGACTCGTGATGTCCACTGTCATTGCCGCCGTCGCGGCGCTGGTGATTTTGATCACCATCGTGCTGCCTGCAGAGTATTCGATCGACCCCACGGGTATTGGCCGGGCGCTGAAGCTTACGCAGATGGGCGAGATCAAGAAACAACTTGCCATTGAGGCCGAAGTCGATCGCCAACGCGACCGTCAGCAGTCGCCGGTGCCCGACCGCCGATCAAGCCTTGTTGGGCTGCTCGCCGGCCTGTTGATCTCGCCTGCCGCAGCGCATCCCAATCACGACGACGACACCGAGAATCGGATGACGCCCGGTGCGAAGCCGCCCATCGCCGTGGCACAGCCGGCGCCCCCCGGAAAGACCGACGAGGTCATCTTCACGCTGAAGCCCAACGAAGGCATAGAATACAAGATGACGATGCTGCGCGGCGGCGTAGCGCAATTCTCGTGGCGCACGGACGGCGGCAAGGTGAATTACGACATGCATGGCACGCCGAAGGCCGGCGGCAAGGAGACGAGCTACAAGAAGGGCCGCGAGGTCGCCTCCGACACCGGCTCGCTGACGGCGGCCTACGACGGCAGCCACGGCTGGTTCTGGCGTAACCGCGGTTCAGCCAACGTCACGATCACGCTCAGGGTCGACGGCGCCTACACCGAGATCAAGCGCGTCAATTAGGCTTCCGATCCACTGACGCACCGGGCAACGCGCGCGCCGGCACTTCCCGCCCCGCACCCTCGCGTCTGGGCAAGAGCGCGGCTCCGTTTTCGCGTACGCTGCCTTTGTCGCCGACCTCGGACCGCGCTAAGGCCGCCCAGGCGCACGCCGGGCCCTAGTCGGCTATAGTCCCCGTTTCCCACCTCTCACGGCAAAGGCCAGCGCATCATGAAGGCTGCATACATCGAACAATTCGGCGGACCGGAGAACCTGAAGTACGGCGAACTGCCCGATCCGGCGCCGTCGCCGGCCCAGGTCGTGGTCGATACCTTTGCCGCCAGCGTCAACGGTGCCGACTGGAAAGTCTGTGCCGGCGAGTACGCCAACCCGAAATTTCCTGTGGTGCTGGGGCGCGACTTCTCCGGCGTCGTCAGCGCCGTCGGCGCGGACGTAAAGGATCTCAGGATCGGCGACGAGGTGTTCGGCGTGCTGGAAGCCGGCCGTGACGGCACCTATTGCGAAAAGATCGCGGTCGGCACCGCCGTCGTGGCCAAGAAGCCCGCCGGCCTGTCGCATGTCGATGCGACCGCGCTGGCGCTCACTGGCCTCACCGCCATTCGTTCGATCGAGGACACGCTGAAGCTGAAATCGGGCGAGACGATCCTGATCCAGGGCGGCGCGGGCGGCGTGGCGAGCTTCGCCATCCAGCTCGCCAAGCATCTCGGCGCCCGCGTCATCACCACCGCCAGTGCCGGCAACCTCGCCTTCATGCGCGAACTGGGTGCCGACGAGGCGATCGACTACAACGCCGCCGATTTCGCCAAGGTCGTGAGCAATGTCGATGCGGTGTTCGAGACCGTGGGCGGCGACGTGGCGATGCAGTCGTTCGCGGTGCTGAAGCCGGGTGGCCGGGCCGCCTTCATCGCTTCGGGGGCGCAGGCGCCCAAGCCCGACCGCGCCGACGTGACCGCCCTGCGGCCGGCGGTCGGCCGCGACCGGGCGGCGATGGAACGCGTCGCCGAGCTCCATCGCACCGGCGTCGTGCGCGTGCCGCCGGTCAGGCTGTTCAGCCTGGCCGATGCCGCCGAAGCCGTCGCAATCAGCAAGGCCCGCCACCTCAAGGGCAAGCTGGTGTTCAAGCTGCGCTGAGCGGCGGCGCCCGACATCCGGGCGACATGCACTGCGGCAAGGACGGAGCGGGCGGACGGTTCCTCCCACTCCGTTCCCTCGTCAGGCGGCGCGGCGCTTGCGCTCGGCTATTTCGACTCCCATCGCCTGGGCGACCGCCGGCCGCGCCAGGTGACGCTGGTGATAAGCCTTGAGAGTCGGCCACTTCGCAAGATCGGCGCCCACGAAGGCGAACCAGTTCAGGATCGTCACCAGGTAGGCGTCGGCCACGGTGAACTTGCCACCCACCAGGGTTTCGCGATCGCCCAGCCGCTTGGCGATGGCGTCGAGCGTCGGCTCGAGCTGCGCCTTGGCCGCGGCCTTGGCCGCCTCGGGAACCGTGGGCGCGAAGACGTTGTAGAAGATGCGCTTGTGCACCTCGGTCGACAGGTAGTTCAGCGTGTCGATGAGCTGGTAGCGCTCGATCGTACCCCAGGCCGGGGCGAGGCCAGCCTCGGGCTTGCGGTCGGCGAGATACTGCAGGACCGACGGCCCCTCGTTCAGGACCAGGCCATCGTCCAGCCGCAGCGCCGGCACATAGCCGTTGGGCGAGATCTTGTAGTAGTCGCCGCCGTCGTCGGTCTTCTTGTTCTCGACGAAGCGGACCCTGACCGGCAGACCGGCCTCGAGTGCCGTGATATGCGAGGCCAGCGAGCAGGCCAGCGGCGAAACGAAGAGTTCCATCGTATCCTCCATATACATGCGATACGGTACAGAAACATTCCGGCAGTGAGGACGTCAAGGATAATTATGCGGATCGGTACAGAAACATCGAAAAAGCCACGCGGCCGCCCGCGCGGTTTCGTTCCCACCGAGGTGCTCGACCGGGTGCGCGTCGTGTTCCTGGAAAAGGGCTTCGCCGCCGCGTCGGTCGACGAGCTGGCGGCCGCGGCGGGCCTCAACCGGCCCAGCCTGTATGCCGCCTTCGGCGACAAGGAGCAGCTCTACATCCACACGCTGCGCTTCTACGGACAGAAGAGCGTCGAGGGGCTCGCTGCCGTCCTGGCCGGTCCGGGCACGATCGAGGAGCGGCTGTCCAAGGTCTACAAGGTTGCGATCGACCTCTACACCGCGCCGCCATATCGCCCGGGCTGCATGATCGTGGGCACCGCCGCGGTCGAATCGCCGACGCATCCCCGGATCGCCGCGGTGGCGAGCGAACTGCTGGCCGCCATCGAGAACAGCCTGGAGCAGGCCTTCGCCGCCAGCGATCTCGCGCCCGAGCCGACACCGGCCGCGCGGGCGCGCATGGCCGGCGCCATCATGTATGCCATCGCCATCCGCGCCCGGCTGGGCGCCAGGCCCTCCGATCTCCGCGCCTTTGCCGCGTCGATGGTGCCACTGATCTGCCGATAGACATGAGCGCGCGGTCCGGAAGACTCATGCTCTCCCGGACCGCGCGCGTCCCGCGCGCACTTGCTGGGGCTGCGGAGCGCCGTCGGGTTCAACGGCAGGGAATTCAGCCGCGACCTGTGCTATTCTGGTTTCAACTCCCAGTAGGCACTCTCGTCGCGACAATACTCCGTTCCCTCTCACGAACCTTTTCATAAAAATGACAATGGCAACCAAGCAGGGCCTGTTGCTGGCCTGTTCACTCGCGCTTGCCGCTCCGGCGACGGCGCAGACCTCCACCGCCATCCCGCCGGACGCCTTCGGCCCGGTATGGACCGGCTTCTATATCGGCGCGGCCTTCGGTGGCGGGGCCATGGTCAACAAGCTGAATACATCGGCCGG
>CALFRN010000519.1 GCA_937919085.1 uncultured Reyranella sp. | reverse complement strand
GTCGGAAAGACTCTAGGTCCGGGCGGGCGCTACATCGCCTTCAGCAGTTCGAAGGCGATGATCGCCATGCCGATCACCGACACGAACCACGCCGCGGTGCGCAGCCAGGCGACGCCGGCGACGTAGATCACGGCATAGGCGAGGCGCGCCCAGAAGAAGATCGCGGCGCCCAGCGCCGTCATGGCGCTGTTCTTGTCCTCGACTTCGGCAAGCAGCACCAGCACCGCGAACAGCACCAGGTTCTCGACCATGTTGAGATGGGCGCGCCGGGCGCGACCGGCCCAGCCGGTGAGCTCGGGCAAACCCTCGCGATTGCCGGCCAGGGTCGTCAACCCCACTTTCTGATTGGCACCCGTGGCGGCGATCAGCATCTGGACGAAACACAGCAGGACCGAGAGCAGCAGATACTTGAGATCGGGCGTCAGCATGGTCGTTCCCCCTTGTCGTTATTTGGTCCCGAACAGGCGGTCGCCCGCATCGCCCAGGCCGGGGACAATATACCCGTGATCGTTGAGCTTTGCATCGATCGCCGCAGCGAACACCGGGACGTCGGGATGGACCTCGGCAAAAGCCCGCGCGCCGGTTTCCGAGGCCAGGATGCAGATGAACTTCAGCCGTTTGGCGCCCTGCTCCTTCAATCGGTCCACAGCGGCGATCGCCGAATGGGCCGTCGCCAGCATCGGGTCGCACACCAGCACGTCGCGATCCGAGATGTCGGCGGGAATCTTGAAATAGTATTCGACCGCCTGCAGCGTGCGCGGATCGCGGTAGAGGCCGACGTGGCCCTGGCGCGCCAGCGGCATCAATTCGAGCAGCCCTTCGGCCAGGCCCAGACCGGCGCGCAGGATCGGCACCACCACCAGCTTCTTGCCGTCGAGCAGCGGCGCATCCATGACGGTGATCGGCGTCTCGATGCGTTTGTCGACCAGCGGCAAGTCCTTCGTCGCGTCATACCCCAGCAGCAGCCCGATCTCGCGCAGCAGGCGGCGGAAGTTGGCGCTCGAGGTATCCTTGTCGCGCATCTTGGTGAGCTTGTGCTGCACCAGCGGGTGCGACACGACGTGAATCGAGTGCGGCAACGACATCTTCATCTCCCCGTTATGACCCCCTCCGCCCCTGCGGGGCACCTCCCCCGATGACGGGGGAGGAGATGAAGCCTCAGTTCCCTCCCCCGTTTCGGGGGAGGTGGCCGAAGGCCGGAGGGGGTCTTCGACTTCCTTAAAAAACCGTGCCGTCGCTCTCGACCGCGATAGGCGGGCCGCCGTCCTTGCGGTGCTTGGCTGCGAGTTCGCGTCCGGCGAACCAAGTGCCGGCCTCCAGCACCTTGGCCAGCGGCAGGCTCGCGCCATCCGTCTTCAGATGCGCCCGCACTTGCACCGCGATCCTGTCGAGTAGCACCACGGTGAGGGCCCGCCATTCGACGATCGCCTCGTCCGACGGCGCGAACACCTTTTCCAGCAGCGCTTTCTGCTTCGGCTTCAAGGCGCCTGAATCGACCAGCAGCCCACCGTTGCGATATTCCGGCAGGCCCGTCAGTTCGTCGAGTTCGACGACCTCCAGGCCGGCACCCTGCAGCGGCTCGACCAGGGAATAGCTCAGCCACTGCGACAGCTTGTGGAACGGCACCAGTCCGACCGCCGGATGCGGCCAGACATCGCCCATCGGATTGGGCCAGATCGGCGAGAGCTTTTCCAGCACGGCGGCCAGGATCGCCCCGGCCTTCACCTCGCTGGCACTCGCCAGCAAATCGAACAGGCCGCCCGGACGCTCCAGCTCGACGCCACCCAGCTTGCGCAACAGTTCGGCACGACCCTCGAGGCCCAGCAGCGAATTGTGGCCACGGACCTGGAAGCCCATGGCGATCTCATTCGGCGTCACCCGGGCGAGCCGCTCGGCATCGACGCGCAGCGGATCGTTTTTCGAATCGCGGCTGAAGGCGCCATTCGCAAACATGTTGAAGCTGGCGACCGCCAGCCCCTCGGACCGCATGAACGTCTTGCCGGTGGCGGACTCACGGTACGACCACAGTCCGCCGGCACCGGCATCGAGCAGTACCGACACCACCGCGAGATCGATACGGCGGCGCGCCACCTCTTCCGGCGCCAGGTCCTTCATCCGCTCGGCGAGGACCGCCCAGCGGTCGACGCCGCCGGCCTCGAAATGCCGCCAGCGCGAATGGAAGGGAATCTTCGACGGATCGGGAAAACGCCGACGCGTGACGGCGAGCGTCGCCTGCACCGCGGCCTCCAGGCCCGCCGCATCGAGCGCGAACCACGCCGAGCGGCCGTCCTCGACGTACCTGAGCATCTGGCCGGCACGCTCGCGGATGGCCGCGGGTGTACGGAGCCAG
>CALFRN010000518.1 GCA_937919085.1 uncultured Reyranella sp. | reverse complement strand
CAGACCGGCCCCCTGACCATCGTGCGCGGCCGCGGCGTCTATGTGATGGACGACGACGGCAAGGAATACATCGAGGGCATGGCCGGCCTATGGTCGGCGGCGCTGGGCTTCAGCAACGAGCGGCTGGCGACCGTGGCCTACGAGCAGATGAAGCAGCTGCCCTTCTATCACGCCTTCAACAACCGCAGCCACGAGCCCGCCATCAACCTGGCGGAGAAGCTCAAGTCCATGGCGCCGGTGCCGATGTCGAAGGTGTTCTTCGCAAACTCCGGCTCCGAGGCCAACGACACCGTCGTCAAGATGGTGTGGTACATGAACAACTCGCTCGGCCGGCCGAAGAAGAAGAAAATCGTCGGCCGCCTCAAGGGCTATCACGGCATCACCGTGGCCGCGGGCAGCCTGACCGGCCTGCCGGTGAACCACCGCTCGTTCGACCTGCCGATCCTGGGCATCGTCCATACCAGCTGTCCGCACTTCTACCGCTTCGGCAAGGACGGCGAGACCGAGGAGCAGTTCGCCACCCGCTGCGCGCAGGAGCTCGAGGAGCTGATCGTCAAGGAAGGCGGCGCCGACGAGGTCGCGGCGATGATCGCCGAGCCGGTGATGGGCGCGGGCGGCGTGATCGTGCCGCCCAAGGGCTACTACGAGAAGATCCAGGCAGTCTGCACCAAGTACGACATGCTGTTCATCGCCGACGAGGTGATCTGCGGCTTCGGGCGCACCGGCAATGTCTGGGGCAGCCAGACCATGAACATCAAGCCTGACATCCTGACCTGCGCCAAGGCGCTGTCGGCGTCGTTCCTGCCGATCTCGGCGGTGATGATCAACGAGAAAGTCTACCAGGCGCTGATGAGCGAGAGCGACAAGATCGGCACCTGGGGCCACGGCTTCACCTACTCCGGCCACCCGGTCGCCGCCGCCGTCGCGCTGGAGGCGCAGAAGATCTACGACGAGACCGACCTGTTCGGCCACGCCAAGAGGCTGACGCCGGTGTTCCAAAAGCACATCCAATCGTTCGCCGACCATCCGCTGGTCGGCGAGGCGATGAGCGCCGGCATGATGGGCGCACTCGAGATCGTCGCCGACAAGAAGACCAAGGCACCGTTCGAGCTCGGCGCCATCGGCGTCGCCGGCACCAAGGTCTATACCCATGCCGTGGCCCGCGGCCTGTTCGTCCGCAACATGGGCGACCGCGTCGCGATCTGCCCGCCGCTGATCATCAACGAGGCCGAGCTCGGCGACCTGTTCGGCCGCCTGCACCAGTCGTTCGACGCCGCGCTGGCCGAGCTCAAGTCGGAAGGCCACTTCAAGGGCTGAGGGGACTGGCGGCGTGCCCCCTTCCGGCGGGACGCCGCCACCCGCCCCGCCTCCCCATGGCACGGCGCAGCGCATCCGGACCCGGTCGATCTGGGCGGTCGCGCTGTTCGCCGCCTCGCTGCCTCCCGCTGCGGTCGGCGTCGGCATCGCCACGACGACCGACGATCTCGCCAACGCCGCCCTGCCGATCGCCTTCCTGTTCTGGCTGATCGGCGTGGTGTTCGCGATTTGGGCCGCGGTCCCGACGCTGCGCCACTGGGACGGCCTGCCTGGCCAGGTCCGGTGGCTGGGGGCGCTGCCCCTGCTCTCGGTCTCGCTGTTCCTGAGTGCCGCCGTGATCGGCGTCGTGATCCCCTGAATCGGCCCTTTCCCCTGCCGGCGGCGGCGGTTTGAGCCGGATCAAGGCGGGCCGCGACCAAAATCCCCCTACTGCCGGCCGGTGATCCGACTATGATCGGATGGGGAGAGCCAATCGATGGACTATGAGGCGTTCTTTTCCGGCCACCTGACCCGGCTGCGGGACGAGGGCCGCTATCGCGTGTTCGCCGAGTTGGAGAGGATCGTCGGCGCCTTTCCGCGCGCCCGCCTGCACAGCGATGGCGCGGCGCCGCGCGACGTCACCGTGTGGTGCTCAAACGACTATCTCGCCATGGGCCAGCACCCGGTGGTGATCGAGGCCATGACGGCCGCCATCGGCGCCCAGGGCTCCGGCGCCGGCGGCACCCGCAACATCTCCGGCACCAACACCCTGCACGTGGCGCTCGAGCGCGAACTGGCGGCGCTGCACGGCAAGCAGGCGGCGCTGGTCTTCACCTCGGGCTATGTCGCCAACGAGACCACGCTGCAGACGCTGGGCGCGATGTTGCCGGGCTGCGAGATCTATTCCGATGCCTTCAACCATGCCTCGATGATTGCCGGCATCCGCCACTCCGGCGCGGTGCGGCGCATCTTCCGCCACAACGACGTGGCCCACCTCGGGGAACTGCTGGCTGCCGCCGATCCAGCGCGGCCCAAGATCGTGGCCTTCGAATCGGTCTACTCGATGGACGGCGACGTCTCGCCGATCGGCGAGATCTGCGACGTGGCGCACCGCCACGGCGCGCTGGCCTATCTCGACGAGGTCCATGCGGTGGGCATGTACGGGGCGCGCGGCGCGGGCGTCGCCGAACGCGACGGCGTGCTGGGCAAGGTCGACATCGTCCAGGGCACGCTCGCCAAGGCGTTCGGCGTGGTCGGCGGCTACATCGCCTCGAGCGAGGCGACGGTCGATTTCGTGCGCTCCTGCGGCGCGGGCTTCATCTTCTCGACGTCGATGCCGCCTGCCATCGCCGCGGCGGCACTCGCCAGCGTGCGCCATGTCAGCGCCCACCCTGAGCTGCGCGCCCGCCAGCAGGAGCGCGCCGCGACGCTGAAGCGCCGCCTCGCCGCCGCCGGCCTGCCGGTGATGTCGTCGGCGACCCACATCGTGCCGGTGTCGGTAGGCGATGCAGCACTCTGCAAGCAAGCCAGCGACCTGCTGCTCGACCGCCACGCCATCTACGTCCAGCCGATCAATTATCCCACCGTGCCGCGCGGCACCGAGCGGCTGCGGCTCACGCCGACGCCGCTGCACAGCGACGACGACATGACCCGTCTGGTTGCCGCCCTGCAGGACGTCTGGCAGACGCTGGACCTCGGCCTGCGCGCCGCCGCCGAACAGGGCAGCCTTGGCCGCCGCGTCGCCGCCGAATAGGCGGTCCGCCCATAACGGGCAGTGTCACACCCCAAGGTGTCACATCAAGTTGAGACAAATGTTGTGACACAGGTTGAGCGCCCACCTGTGACTTTGCAGGAACTGACCCTGCGGCCCCGCCTCGGGCGGCCGTAGATGACCGTCAATACAGTTCTCGGATGCGTTGACCGCACCACGATCCACCCCGCTGCCGGACGGATCGTCGGCGGGAATGGCCTTTGCTTGCCACTCATGGCTCAAGACCGCGAGACCTCCGCTTGCCCTCGAAGGAGTTGACCCGACGGGCGCGCCGGGCGGGGCATGGCCAAAGGTTTTAAGCGCCGACTCACGGGTCGGCGATCTCAGCTCAAAGTCACACGCTGGACGTCAGGACAGGAGTGACCGTTTAGATGAGCGCCGGAATATCAGGCGCAACAGGAACCTCGAGTACCAGAGGCTTCTTGCCTGTAAGACCGGCCGACACTCTCGACTTGAAGGTATCGAGGTCGACGATCCGCTCCGCGTCACAGCCATAGCCACGGGCCAGATGGACGATATCTATACCTGGAATATCGAGCCCGGGCACACCGGGCGTCTCCTCAAGCACGGCAAACGACTTCAGAATAGCGTACTCACCATTTCGCAACACAATGAATACGATGGGAAGCTCGTTCTGAGCGGCGGTCCAGAGCGCCTGTAGTGAATACTGAAACGATCCATCGCCGATAACCATGATCACCGGTCGATTGCGGCCTGTGGCACGCTCACCGAGCGCAATGCCGACAGCGGCAGGAAGGTTCCAGCCCAGGCCGCCGCTCGCGAAGGTGAAAAAGGACGCTGGTTTGATAACCGGCCACCAGCGATGGAGGTCTGCCAGGTTCGAAGGCGACTCCTCTACAAGCACTGCTTCGTCTGGCCTTACCTCCGACAGGGCCGCGAAGACATCGGCAGCGGTGGGCACCCCGTCCCTTTTGCCCGGCGCCTGACCCGGGTGTCGCGTTGGATGGGGCGCCATGCGTTGTGCGTTTGTCCGTACCGCCCGCCTTGCCGAAGTAGAGGTTTTAACCAAGCCAACGAGTGCTTCGGTCGCGAGAACGGCGTCGGATACCAGGCTATCGCCTACCGGCGCGCGAGCCGTTTCGGACGGATCGTCGCTGATATGGAGAAGCTCAAGCCCGTCCGGCAGATACTTGCCAGCTACATAGGGGTAGTAGCGGAAAACCGGTGCGCCAATGACAATCGCGACGTCATGACCACGTAACTGGTCTGCGAGTGGTCCGATCGCAAACGCCAGACCGCCTGCATAAAGCGGGTGATCTTCCGGGAAGGGCGTGCGTTCGCTGGCAGGGGCCGCCCAAACAGTTGCATTCAGTTTTTCCGCCAGCGCCACAGCGGTGGCCCAGCCATTCCCCCGGTCAATCGCCGCTCCAAAAATAATGGCCGGATTGGAAGCAGCCGAAAGCTTTTCAGCGAACACCTTTAGGCGTGCCATGTCCGGGGCCACTCTGGAACTCACGGTTCGAACGACAGCCGGACCGGAACAAGGCTTGTCCCAATCATCCAGCGGCAGCGAGAGGAATACAGGTCCGGCAGGCGCTTGCGTTGCCATTGCGTAAGCGCGCATGAATGCGGCGGGGACATCCTCGGGGCGAGAAGGCTCATAGGCCCATTTGACCCATGGCCGCGGCAGCATGGTTGAGTCGACGTTCGTGAGCCAGGGCTCCATCAACAACATTTCCCGCGTCTGCTGCCCGGCGGTCACGATCAGCGGCGTCTTGTTCAAGCTCGCCGTGATCAGGTTGCCCATGGCGTTGCCGAGCCCCGCCGCGGTGTGAACATTGACAATCGCCGGCTTCCCGGTCGCTTGGGCGAAGCCGTCCGCGATCGCGATGGCCGACGCCTCCTGCAGGGCGAGGTGATAGGTAAAATCTGCGGGGAAATCCTTGAGGAATGTCTCTTCGGTCGACCCAGGATTTCCGAAGAACGTCGTCAATTCCAGTCTTCTAAGGAGTTCGTAGGTAACCGAACGAACTGACGAGGCGATCATGAGTACATCCAATCTGCGAGAACACGCGACACATACGATCTGCCGCGGCGACAGGTCCAGGGCGGAACGCACTGTAGAACCTTATCAAATCCATCTGAAGTGTAGTTGATCGTGGCTGTTAGCGAAATCCCGCCGCTTCCGATTGAGTTCCAGCGTTTGGGTATCTGTTCTCAGTGTGAGCACCACGTTCAGTGCGTCGTGATTGACATCATGTTCATTCCTGAGAATGGCCTTTACGTGCTTTGCAATCCCTCCGAGTAACTACGCCGGCACATTTGCACTGTAGCTCAGGAAGGAACGAGTCCCATCGGACTCACATACTCCGGCTGCAACCTGAGCCCATCCAGCATCAGTGACGGCGGCGGCGGGATATGGCCGGCCCGCGCCATGACTTGGAACACCCGGCCGATCAGCGGCTCCAGCAGATCGTCGCGCAGGCGTTCCAGCACCGGCCCCGGCACCACCCGCTTTTCGTCGCGGCGCTCAGCGATTTCGGTGGCGGAGCGCACCGCCTGCTGGCGGCGTTCGATGGCGGCACTCATCTGGTCGAGCGGCGGGTTAATCTGGTAGGCTGGCTTGAAACCGCACCTTGTGTATCCGCCACGTAGGTGATCGCGGCCGGCAGGCCCGGGGCGGTGCTGCCGCGCAGGCTGGGCGGCGCCACCATCGGCTGATTGATCATCTTCTCCAGCGCCTGGACGAGACCGAGCTGCATGAGCTGCAGGCTCTTGGCGCCGGGCAGCGCATCCATGCCGGGAGAGCGGCCCCACACGTCGTTGCCGATCAGGTGCCAGCGCGGGAAGAACGCGGGGAATTGCTCGAACCCGTCGCCCCAGCCGCCCTACTCCACCGTCCGCATCGACCACAGCCGCGAGCGCAGGAAAATCGCCGCGATCAGCAGCATCATCGCCCCGGCCGGCAGCAGCAGGGACACCTGCAGGCCCCAGATCGAACAGATCGTGCCGGTGACCAGCGCGCCGATCGGGCCGCCACCGCCCAAGCCGAGCTGGAACAGCGACATCAGGCGGGCGCGGTGAGTGGCCGGCGCCACGATCTGGATGACGGTGCGGCTCTGGGTCATTGTGATGCCGGCGCCCAGGCCCCAGACGAAGTTCAGCGCCACGAACACCGGAAACGACGGCAGGCTGGCCATTGCCACCAGGACCACGGAGCCCACGGCGACGGAAATGCCGATCAGCCGGCCGCGCAGGCTGAAGCGGCGGGCGAGCCCGGCGAAGGCGATGGCTGCCAGGATGGTGGCGGCCCAGAAGGCCAGGTTCACATAGGCCAGTTCCTGCGCACCGCCGTGGTAGATGTCGCGCACGGCCAGTGGCAGCACGGCCATGAACGGCCCGACGTAGAACAGGCCGACGCCGAAGTTGAGCAGCAGCACCGGCCATATCTGGTGGGATTTTGCTGCAGCCGACACGCCCTCGCCGACGCTGCGCCAGAAGCCCGGATGCTGGGCCGGCGGATGCGGCGGTGGGTCGGGCAGGCGCGCAACGGCGAGGCAGCCCAGCAGCACCAGCGCAGCATGAAGGCCAAGCAGCGGCAGCGGCCCGAAGCGGTCGGCGGTCGAGGCGCAGGCGATACCGAGAAGCTGCCCGCCGAACTGCAGCGCCGTGGCCAGCGCCACCGCGCGCGGCAGGCCTCCCCTGGGAGCGACGACCGGCAGCAGGGCATCGCGCGTCGGCACGGCGAAGGCGCCGATCGAGCCCGCGACGAGGCCGTAGACGATCAGCAGCGGGTAGCTGAGTCCCCCGCCCCACAGCACCATGGCGAGCGCCAGCGGCGGCATGGCGTAGAGCAGGTGATAGCGCAGCAGCAGGCGGCGTGCGTTGCCGCGGTCGGCGACGAGCCCGCCCAGCGGCAGGAACAGCAGCGAGGGCGCCATGAGGGCGGCCTGGGCCACGCCCACGGCAAAGGCATCCATGTGCAGCACGACCGCGACCAGCCACGGAAACAGCACCATCTGGATGCCCAGTGGCACGAACCAGCTGGCCAGTCCCAGCAGATAGACCGGGAAGGCGTTGGCACGGGAAGTCGCGGGATCGGACACGGGTGGTGCTTGCTCCGGGGTGGGAGGGGCTATATCTTGCAGTGGCTTAGTGATGCCTCCTCACACATTAGTCAAAGACACTCCCGCCGTGTCGTCCTTCAACCGCGCCACCCTGGTCAA
>CALFRN010000517.1 GCA_937919085.1 uncultured Reyranella sp. | reverse complement strand
ATGGGCCAGCACGATTGCCGGGATCCACACGGGGGCGAGCGCCGGCCGGCCGAAGGACATGTCAACGCCCCTTGAAGGCCGGAGCGCGTCTTTCCCGGAGCGCCGCCAGGCCTTCCTGAAGGTCTTCCGAGACAGCACAGGCTTGAGCACCGCTGCGAATTGACGTCAGATCCGGCGCGGCCTGGGCGAACTGTTCGATCGCGCGCTTCATGCCCACCATGGAGAGCGGCGCCAGAGAGGCCAGCTTCGCCGCCTTCTCCTCGACCTTGTCCCTGAATTCAGTCCGATCGACCAACCAATCGAGATAACCGACGGCGAGCAATTCCTTATCGTCGAAATCCTCCGACAGGAGAAAGGCGCGCTTGGCAAAACTCGGGCTCACCTTCTGGGTATAGCGGCGCAGACCGCCGGGATAGTAATGCAGGCCGAAGCGGGCCGCCGGCATGAAGAACTTCATGCCACGCACGCCGAGGCGGAAATCGCAGGCAAGCGCCAGATCGGTCGCTCCGCCGTAGACACCGCCATTCAGTGCGCAGAGCGTCGGCATGCGCATCGCCTCGAGGCGATCCATGACCTTCTCGAAGGTGTCGTCGTCGGCGGCTTGCGAGCGGCGCTCGCTGGCCGAGATCGACCCGAGATCGTAGCCGGAACAGAAGGTTTTCTCGCCCGCTCCCGTGACCACCGTCACGCGCACGGCGGGGTCGGCATCGGCCTTTTCAATCGCCGCCCGCAGCGCCCGAAGGCCGGCTGGATCGAGTCGGTTGTGCTTGGCCGGATCGTTGAGGGTGATGGTGGCCCGGGGACCCTCAATGGCGAGCAGGACGGTGGTGGGCTGAGCGGGGTCGGTCATGTTGTCGGCAAGGTACCTGAGCCGGTCGCCAAAAGCGACGGGGCGCGGCATATTGCGGTCCGGAGGAAAACACATGACCTACAGTGCCCCGCTCGCGGATATTCGTTTCGCGCTGCGCGAAGTGGCCGGTCTGGCGGGCGTTTCGGCCCTGCCGGGCTACGAACATGCGACCGACGACACGGTAGACGCCGTCCTGGAGGAAGCCGCCAAACTCGCCGGCAACGGTCTGGCGCCGCTCAACCGCGACGGCGACAAGATCGGCGCCACGCTGGAGAACGGCGTCGTCCGCACGGCGCCGGGCTTCGCCGGGATCTACAAGGAGTTTGTTGCCGGAGGTTGGAACTCGCTGCCCTTCGACCCGGAATTCGGCGGCCAGGGCATGCCGTGGCTGCTCGCAACCTCGGTCCAGGAGATGTGGCAGGCGGCCAACATGGGTTTCGGCCTGGTCCTGCTGCTGAACCAGGGTGCGATCGACGCCATCCATCACCACGGCTCACCCGAGCAGCGGGCCACCTACCTGCCGAGGATGATATCGGGCGAATGGACCGGAACCATGAACCTGACCGAACCGCAGGCAGGGTCCGATCTTGGCCAGCTCAAGAGTCGGGCGGTCCGGGAGGGCGACCACTATCTCATCACCGGCCAGAAGATATTCATTACCTACGGCGATCACGACATGGCCGAGAACATCGTGCACCTGGTGCTGGCGCGGACGCCGGATGCGCCGGCCGGCGTCCGCGGCATCTCGCTGTTCATCGTACCGAAATTCCTGGTCGGCGCCGATGGCGCGCCCGGCAAGCGCAACGACCTGCACTGCGTGTCGCTCGAGCACAAGCTCGGCATCCATGCCAGCCCGACCTGCGTGATGTCGTTCGGCGACGACGGCGGCGCGGTCGGTCATCTGGTCGGCGAGGAAGGCCGTGGCCTGTCGTACATGTTCACCATGATGAACAACGCCCGCCTGTCGGTCGGAATCCAGGGCCTGGCGATCGCCGAACGCGCCTACCAGCAGGCCGCTGCCTTTGCCCGCACGCGCGTTCAGTCCAAGGACGACGGCAGCCCCAGGCCGGAGTCGGTGGCGATCGTCCATCACGCCGATGTTCGCCGCATGCTGATGACCATGCGCGCCCAGATCGAGGCCATGCGGGCGCTGGGCTATTACACCGCCGCCGGTATCGACGGCGCGCTGAAGCATCCCGACAAGGAGGCGGCACGCAAAATCCAGGATCGCGTCGATCTGCTGATCCCGATCGTAAAAGCCTGGTTCACCGACCTCGGCAACGAGATCGCCTCGACGGGCGTGCAGATCCACGGCGGCATGGGCTTCATCGAGGAGACGGGCGCGGCACAGCACCTGCGCGATGCCCGCATCCTGCCGATCTACGAGGGCACCAACGGCATCCAGGCGCGCGACCTGGTGGGCCGCAAGGTGGCCAAGGACGGCGGCGAGACCATGCTGGCGCTGGTCGCCGAGATGCGCGCCCTGGCCGAGGAGATGAAGGCCGCGCCGGGTGACGATCTGGCGGCGATCCGCACCGCTGTGCTCGCCTCGGCCGAGGCCCTGGAGGATGCCACGAAGTGGGTGGCGCAATCGGTCAAGGCTGATCTGGTGGCGGCACTTGCCGGCTCGGTACCGTTTCTGCGGCTGGCTGGGACCGCTCTCGGCGGCTGGCTGCTCGCCCGCAGTGCGCTGGTGGCGCAGACCAAGCTCGCTACCCGCGACGGCGACCCTGCCTTTCTCGAGGCCAAGCTGATCACGGCACGCTTCTACGCCGAAGTGGTGTTGCCGCCGGCGCTGGCCCAGCTCGGACCGCTCAAAGCCGCCGGACGGACGGTGTTCGCACTCAAGGAGGATCAGTTCTGAGTCCGGAGCTGATCGAACTGCCGGCCGACGAAGCCAGGGCCTTTGCGGAGCGGTTCGATCTGGCGGCGCTGGAGCGCGCTTTTCTCGACAATCCGTTCCCCTACTACCATGCCCTGCGTCGCCATGCGCCGCTGAAGCGCCTGCCTGACGGCAGCGTCTTTCTCTCCCGCTACGCCGACGTCGCCGTCTGCTACCGCGATCCGCGCATGAGTTCCGACAAGAAGGCCGAGTTCGGTCCCAAGTTCGGTGTCGGCACATCGCTCTATCTGCATCACACGACCAGCCTGGTGTTCAACGACCCGCCGCTTCACACGCGGGTGCGCAGGCTCCTGGCCGCCGCATTCACGCCTCGGGCGCTGAGCGCCATGCAGCCGCGAATAGAGGCCGTGGTCGACGATCTGATCGACCGGAACGTTGCCCGGGGCAGCATGGACCTGATCGAGGATTTTGCCTTTCGGCTGCCGGTCGAGGTGATCTGCGACATGCTGGGCGTGCCGCCCGGCGAGCGGGCACCCTTTCGCCGCTATTCCCTGGCCATCCTGGGGGCGCTGGAGCCGGTCACCGGACCCGAGCGGCTGGCTGCGGCCAATGCCGCGGTGAGCGAGTTCTCCGGCTTGCTCGATGACCTGATTGCCGCGCGGCGCCAGCGCCCGCCCGACGATCGCGACGTTCTGGGCACCCTGATCCACGGCGAGATCGATGGCGAGCGCCTCAGCCATGACGAGCTGGTGCAGAACTGCATCTTTCTCCTGAACGCAGGGCACGAAACCACGACCAACCTGATCGGCAACACGGTCGACGCCCTGCTGCGCTTTCCAGGCGAATTGCGGCGGCTGAAGGAAGACCCGGGATTGATCAAGAGCTGCATCGAGGAGGGGCTGCGCTTCGAGAGCTCCAATCAGCTCGGCAACCGGCGGCTGATGGCCGATCTCGAGATCGGCGGCGAGCGCCTGGCGGCCGGCACCTACATCCATATCGGCATCGGTGCGGCGAACCGCGACCCGGCGCAGTTTCCCGGGCCGGACCGTTTCGATGCCGGACGCGAGCCGAATCGCCATTTTGCCTTCGGCTCCGGCGTTCACATGTGCCTGGGGGCCGTCCTGGCGCGCCTGGAAGGCACGATCGCGCTTGGCCGGCTGGTGAGCCGGCTGGACGGCCTGCGGCGCGACGGCATCCCCGAACGGGGCGGTCGCGCCCGCTTCCGCGGCTTCAACCGCTACCCGATCGCCTGGGCCGCCTAGAGCGGCTTCACCATGATGACTCGCATATGTGCGTCCATGCCGTGCGAGGGCGGGCCGCGGCGCACGATCTCGAAGCCGTGCCGGCGATAGAGCCGGATGTTGCCCTCCGCCATCTCGGCGGTCTCGAGCGACAGCTCCTTGAGACCGCTCGACCGTGCGATTTCCTCGACCCGCTCCAGGAGGAAGCTCCCCAGGCCGGTGCCCTGGCGCGCCGGATCGACGCCCAGCCGGTCGATGTAGATGCCGTCATCGCGCCGCGCCGTGGCGGCCACGCCGACGATTTCATTGCCATCGACCGCGAAATAGACGTCGCCGCGCTCGATGGCGGCAGGCAGGAACGCGTAGTGGTGGGCGGTGATCTCACGGCCGAGGTTGCGGATATACGGCGTGAATGCCGACCGCAGGATGCGCTGGGCCTCGTCCCGTTCCGACGGGACGGCCTTCCTGAATGTCAAAACCATGGCTGAGACTAGCCCAAACGAAAACGCCCGGTCGATGACCGGGCGTTTCGATTTGGATTTGCGTAGCTTACGCCGCTTCCTGCTGCTCGGCGGACTCGGCCGACGGGCCACTGTCCTGGCCCTTGGCGGAAGTGTCACGTTCGACGAACTCGATCACCGCCATCGGGGCGGCATCGCCGAAGCGAAACCCGGCCTTCAGCACCCGAAGGTAGCCGCCGGCGCGCTTGGAATAGCGCGGGCCGAGGGTCGAGAAGAGCTTGTCGGCAACGTAGGGATCGCGCAGGAAGCCGATCGCCTGACGGCGCGCGTGCAGGTCGCCCTTCTTGCCGAGCGTGACCAGCTTTTCGACGATCGGACGCAGGTCCTTCGCCTTGTGAAGCGTGGTCGTGATCTGCTCGTGCTTGATGAGAGCACCCGCGAGATTCATGAACATCGCTTTGCGATGCTCGGAGGTACGGTGGAATTTCCGACCGCGATTGCCGTGACGCATGACCTAATATCCTTCCAGCCGGCCTAGTACGGCTCTTCCAGCCGCTTTGCCATCTCTTCGATGTTGTCCGGCGGCCAACCCGGGATTTCCATGCCCAGGTGGAGGCCCATTCCGGCCAGTACTTCCTTGATCTCGTTCAGCGACTTGCGGCCGAAGTTCGGCGTGCGCAGCATCTCCGCCTCGGTCTTCTGAACCAGATCGCCGATATAGATGATGTTGTCGTTCTTCAGGCAATTGGCCGACCGGACCGAAAGTTCGAGCTCGTCGACCTTGCGCAGGAGGTTGCGGTTGAACGGGAAGTCGTCCTGCTGCTCTTCCTTGCGGACCTCGCGCGGCTCTTCGAAGTTGATGAAGAGCTGCAGCTGGTCCTGGAGGATGCGCGCGGCGAGCGCCACGGCGTCGGCCGGCAGCGTCGTCCCGTTGGTCTCGACCGTCATCGACAGCTTGTCGTAGTCGGTGACCTGGCCAACGCGGCTGTTCTCGATCTTGTAGGAGACACGCCTGACCGGGCTGAACACCGAATCAACCGGGATCAGGCCGATCGGGGCGTCCTCGGGCCGGTTGGCCGAGGCCGGGATGTAGCCCTTGCCCGTGGCAACCATCAGCTCCATCGAAATCGAGGCACCGTCGTCGAGCGTGCAGATCAGATGCTTGGGATCCATGATCTGGACGTCGCCGGGCAGCTCGATCATGCCGGCGGTGACTTCGCCGGGGCCGACAGCGCGCAGGTAAAGACGCTGCGGACGGTCGCCCTGCATCTTCACCGCCATCGCCTTGATATTGAGCACGATGTCGACCACGTCTTCACGCGCGCCGGGAATCGACGAAAATTCGTGCAGCACGTTGTCGATCTTGATCGACGTAACAGCTGCACCCTGCAACGACGACAGCAGCACGCGGCGGAGTGCATTGCCGAGCGTGAGGCCGAAGCCCCGCTCGAGCGGCTCGGCGACGATGGTCGCGGTGCGACCTGGTTCGACGCCGGCCTCTGTAACAAGCTTCTCCGGCTTGATCAGATCCTGCCAGTTCTTCTGAAGCACGGGGGCTACCTCTCTAGACCGGTGTTTTGCGAGCCCATGGAGCCCGCAACTGCATCTTTCGGAACCGGCGGAACATACCGGCGGTTCGCTGGATGGTCCGTCTCCCGCGAGGAAGACGGCCACCCGGTAAGCAAATCAGACGCGCCGACGTTTCGGCGGACGGCAGCCGTTATGCGGGATCGGCGTCACGTCACGAATCGATGTGACGGCGAGACCGACGGCCTGCAATGCACGCAGGGCGGACTCGCGGCCCGAACCGGGACCGCGGACCTGGATCTCGAGGGTACGCATGCCGTGTTCCATGGCCTTGCGGCCGGCGCCTTCGGCGGCCATCTGGGCCGCGAACGGCGTCGACTTGCGCGATCCCTTGAAGCCCTGCTGCCCCGACGACGACCACGCGATAGTGTTGCCCTGCGCGTCGGTGATCGTGACGATCGTGTTGTTGAACGAGGCGTTCACGTGAGCGACGCCGGCGATGATGTTCTTGCGTTCCTTGCGACGGGGACGCGCGGCGGCAGAAGTGCCGCCTGCGGCAGCTGCTGGCTTGGCCATGATCCGATTCCCCTCGACTTACTTCGTAATCTTCTTCTTGCCGGCAATCGGCTTGGCCGGACCCTTGCGGGTACGCGCATTGGTATGCGTGCGCTGCCCGTGGACCGGCAAACCGCGGCGATGCCGCAATCCCCGATAGCAGGCGAGGTCCATCAATCGCTTGATGTTCATCGCCACTTCGCGGCGCAGGTCACCTTCGACCGTATAGTCCCGATCGATGGTCTCGCGGATTCGGATGACCTCGTCGTCGCTCAGCGTATTGACGCGGCGCGACATTTCGATCCCGACTTTCCCACAGATCTCGTTGGCTTTCGCCGCACCGATCCCGTGGATGTACTGCAACCCGATCACCACCCGCTTGGCGGTCGGAATGTTCACACCGGCTATACGAGCCAAAATTCCAACTCCTTCAAAGACTTACGGCGCGCTTACGCGCGCCCGTCGAACGTTCCGCTGGCCCCGGAAAAGCGCGCGATTATATGTACCTGCGCCCCCGAGTCAACGGAACTTACACTTGTCAAGCCCCCGCCAGAACGGTGGAGATTTGACGATAAACAGCGTCCATCGGCGCCATTCCGTCGACCTTCCGCAGCACCCCCCGGGCACCGTAGTAGGGCAACAACGGCTCGGTCTGGGCCCGGTAGGCCGCCATGCGGGTCTTCACCGTCTCGGCGTTGTCGTCCTTGCGCCGGGCAAATTCCCTGTTTCCGCACACGTCGCAGACGCCCTCGACCTTGGGCCGCTTGAAACTGTCGTGGTAGCCCGCACCGCATTTGGCGCAGCTGAACCGGCCGACGATACGCTCGGTCAGTGCCGCCTCGTCGACCTCCATTTCGACCACCCGGTCGAGCTTGGCGCCACTGGCCGCCAGCATGCGATCCAGCGCCTCGGCCTGGGCCTGAGTCCGCGGAAAGCCATCGAGAATGAAGCCCTTGGCACAATCCGGCTGGGCGATGCGATCCTCGATCAGTCCGACGATCAGCTCGTCCGGCACCAACTCGCCACGCTCCATGATGCCTTTGGCGGTCCTGCCAAGATCGCTGCCCGACGCCACGGCGGCGCGCAGCATGTCGCCCGTCGACAGCTGGACCATGCCGCACTCCTGCTGGAGCCGCTGGGCCTGGGTGCCCTTTCCGGCGCCGGGAGGACCGAGGAGAATGATGTTCATCGCCCCTTCCCGCGCAGCCGGGCCTTCTTGATGAGACCCTCGTACTGATGGGCAAGCAGGTGCGCCTGCACCTGGGTCACCGTGTCGAGCGTAACCGAAACCACGATCAGCAAGCTGGTCCCGCCGAAGTAGAACGGCACGCCGCCGCGCGCGATCAGCAGTTCCGGCAGGATGCAGACAGCCGAGAGGTAGATGGCGCCGACCACCGTCAGGCGCGTGAGAATGTATTCCAGATACTCGGCCGTGTTCTTGCCAGGCCGGATTCCGGGCACGAATCCGCCGTTCTTCTTGAGGTTGTCGGCAGTGTCGGCCGGATTGAAGACGACCGTGGTGTAGAAGAAGCAGAAAAAGACAATCAGGCCGATATACGACAGCAGATAGAGAGGCTGGCCGTGGCCGAGCCAGGTCGCCATCCACTGCACCCAGCCACCGTCGCCGGTATTGCCCTGGAACGAGGCGATGGTGGCCGGAAAGAGCAGCAGCGACGACGCAAAAATCGGCGGAATGACGCCCGCCGTGTTGATCTTGAGCGGCAGATGGGATGCCTCGCCGCCGTACATGCGATTGCCGACCTGACGCTTGGGATACTGCACCACGATACGTCGTTGCGCCGTTTCGACGAACACCACGACGCCCACGACCACGACCACGCCTACGATGAGGGCAATGATGAACAGCGCCGAAAGGGCGCCGGTGCGACCAAGTTCGAGGGTCTGGACCATGGCCCCGGGAAGCGCCGCCACAATGCCGGCGAAGATGATCAGCGATATGCCGTTGCCGACGCCCCGGGCGGTGATCTGCTCCCCCAACCACATCAGGAAAAGCGTTCCGCCGACCAGAGTGACAACGGTCACGAACCGAAAGAATACGCCCGGATCAGGCACCACCGGCCCCATGGAAGCGACCTGGCCCTCCAGGCCGGCCGAGATGGCGTAGGCTTGAAAGGTAGCCAGCAAGACCGTGCCGTAGCGCGTGTACTGGTTGATTTTCTTGCGGCCGGCTTCGCCTTCCTTCTTCAGCGCCTCAAGCGACGGCACCACCGTCGTCAGAATCTGCATAATGATGGAGGCCGAGATGTACGGCATGATCGACAGCGCCAGGATCGACATGCGCCCGATCGAGCCGCCCGAGAACACGTCGAGCATGCCTGCGATGCCGCCGGCGTTCTGGGCGAAGATCTCGGCCAGCGCCGCAGGATCGACGCCCGGCACCGGGATATAGGCACCAAAACGGAAGACGACGAGCGCACCCAAGGTGAACCACAGGCGCTTCTTCAATTCGGCCGCTTTGCCGATCGCGCCCCAGTTCAGATTGGATGCTAGTTGCTCGGCGGCGGATGCCATGGAACCTCACGCGTGATCGACATAAGAGGGAAGCGACGCCCTCGACAATGACGCCGCCGAGATCAGGCCGCCGCGGCTTCGGGCTTGGGCGGCAGTTCGATTTTGCCGCCGGCCTTCTCGACAGCCGCGACCGCCGACGCCGAGGCGCCCGCAACCTTCACTTCGATCTTGGTCTTCAGTTCACCTTTGCCAAGGAGGCGCACGCCATCCGACGCATTCTTGAACAGCCCTGCCGCCACCATCGCAGCAGCGTCGATCAACTTCGCGGCATCTAGCTTTTTGTCGTCGATCGCCTTCTGCAGCGTACCGAGATTGACCACTTGCCACGTCTTCTGGTTCGGCGGGCGGAAGCCGCGCTTGGGAAGACGCCGGTAGAGCGGCATCTGGCCGCCCTCGAAGCCCTTGATGGCGACGCCGGTACGCGACTTCTGGCCTTTGACGCCGCGGCCCGCAGTCTTGCCTTTACCCGATCCGATGCCGCGACCGACGCGCATGCGCCCCTTGCGAGCACCGGAATTGTCGGCAATTTCGTTAAGTCTCATCGTTCGTTCCTCCGCACTGCAACAGCCAACCGGCCGATCAGCGCGCTTCCTCGTCGATGCGCAGCAGATGGCGCACCTTGTTGATCATGCCGCGCACGTCGGGCGTATCCACGAGCTCGCGGCTGCGATGGCGCTTGTTCAATCCCAGACCGATCAGCGTAGCGCGCTGATCTTCGGTGCGGCCGATGTGGCTGCCCGTCTGGGTAATCTTGATCATCTTGCGTTCGGCCATGGTCCGGTTCCTTACGCCGCCTCGACGGCGGTCTCATCGCGACGGCCGAGCAGATCGCCCACCTTCTTGCCGCGGCGGGTAGCAACCATGCGCGGCGAGTTGAGCTGCTCGAGCGCCTTGAAGGTCGCCTTGATCATGTTATGCGGGTTGGACGTTCCGACCGACTTGGCGACGATGTCCTTGAGACCGAGCGTCTCGAACACCGCACGCATCGGGCCACCGGCGATGATGCCGGTACCAGCCGGAGCCGAGCGCAGCGTCACCTTGCCGGCGCCGAAGCGACCCTTGACGTCATGATGCAGAGTGCGGCCGTCGCGCAGCGGCACCCGAATCAGGGCACGCTTGGCAGCTTCCGTCGCCTTGCGGATGGCCTCTGGCACTTCGCGGGCCTTGCCGGCGCCATGGCCGACCCGGCCGCGCTGATCGCCGACGACGACGATGGCAGCAAAAGCAAAACGACGTCCGCCCTTCACCACCTTCGCGGTGCGATTGATGGTGACCAGCTTATCGGTCAGTTCATTGTCCTCGTCGCGGTCACGGCCCCGATCGCGATCGCGCGGGGAACGGCCGGAACCGCCGGGTGAACGAGCCATGTGTTAACTCCCGATCAGAACGACAGGCCGCCCTCACGGGCGGCAGTGGCCAGCGCAGCAATGCGGCCGTGATAGATGTAGCCGCCGCGGTCGAAGACGACTTCCTTGACGCCGGCGGCAACGGCACGCTGAGCGATCAGCTTGCCAACCTCGGCGGCGGCGCCCTTGTCGGCGCCGGTCTTGAGCTTGCCTCTGACATCCTTGTCGAGCGACGAAGCGGCAGCCAGGGTCAAGCCCTTTCGGTCGTCGATGACCTGGGCATAGATGTGCTTGCCCGAGCGAAACACGCTGAGGCGAGGGCGACCACCAGCGGCCTGGCGCAGCGCGTAGCGCGTGCGCCGCTGGCGGCGGGCGAATAGGGCATTGCGATCGGACATGTTGGTCTCGCCTCTACTTCTTCTTGCCTTCTTTGCGCCGGATCTTCTCATGGGCATACTTGATGCCCTTGCCCTTGTAGGGTTCCGGCGGGCGCAGGCTGCGGATGTTCGCCGCGAGCTGCCCGACTTTCTGACGATCAGCGCCGCTGATCTCGACCTCGGTCGGCTTCGTCGCCTTGATCTGGATTCCGGCCGGGATCGGCACTTCAACGTCGTGGCTGAAGCCGAGCTGAAGCTTCAGCATCTTGGCGTCGGCCTGGGCTCGATAGCCGACACCGTTGATCTCGAGGTTGATGGTAAAGCCATCCGACACACCGCGAACAACGTTGCTCGCCAGATTGCGCGCGGTGCCCCACTGCATGCGGGCGCGGCGGCTCTCGGTGCGCGGCTTGAAGACGAGCGCATCGCCCTCGCGAGCGACCGACACATCGTCGTGCACCATAAGCTGTAGTTCGCCCCGCTTGCCCTTGGCCTTGAGATGCTGGCCCTTGAGCTCGATGGTGACTCCGGTGGGGATCGGAACCGGGTGTTTGCCGACGCGCGACATGATCAGAATACCTTGCAGATGACTTCGCCACCGACATTGGCGGCACGCGCCTCGGCATCGGACATGACACCGCGAGGCGTGGACAGGATCGAAATTCCGAGGCCGTTGAAGTGTCGCGGCAGCTCGCGGATCTTCGAATAGACGCGACGCCCCGGGGTCGAGACGCGCTTGATCTCCTTGATGACCGGGCGTCCGTTATCGTACTTCAGCTCGACACGGAGTTCCTTCACGCCAGGCCGGAGCTCTTCCTCGAACCAGCCGCGAATATATCCTTCGCGCTGAAGCACATC
Source organism: uncultured Reyranella sp. (assembly GCA_937919085.1). GTDB lineage: Bacteria > Pseudomonadota > Alphaproteobacteria > Reyranellales > Reyranellaceae > Reyranella. The sequence continues at coordinate 6,980 of CALFRN010000517.1, read as the reverse complement.
GAGAACGTTCGAACGCAAGCGCGATGCAGGCGCGGTCACGCTGTCTAGGCGAGCCGACTGGCCGTTGCGGATGCGTGTCAGCAAATCGCCGACGGGATCTGTCATCATGGTCTACAGTCCCCCGTTACCAGCTCGACTTCACGACGCCGGGCAGAGCGCCCGACGAAGCGAGCTGGCGCAGCGCGATGCGCGACAGCTTGAATTTGCGATACACAGCCCGCGGCCGACCCGTAATCTCGCAGCGATTTCGAATGCGCGTCGGCGAGGAATTACGCGGCAGCTTGGCGAGCTTGAGCCGGGCACCGAAGCGATCCTCCGGCGTCAGCTTGTCGTCGACCGCCATCGCCTTCAGCGCGGCGCGCTTGCCGGCGAATTTCTTCGCCATCTTGGCGCGCCGGTTGTTCTTCTCAACGGAACTTGTCTTGGCCATTTTGTTCTCCGGCCTCAGTTCGCGAACGGGAAGTCGAAACCGCGGAGAAGCGCTCTGGCTTCCGCGTCCGTCTTCGCCGTCGTGCAGATGATGATGTCCATACCGCGCACCTGGTCGACCTTGTCATATTCGATCTCGGGAAACACGATCTGCTCCTTGAGACCCATGGCAAAATTGCCATTGCCGTCGAACGACTTGCCGTTGAGCCCCCGGAAATCGCGGACTCGCGGCAGTGCGATATTGATCAAGCGATCGATGAATTCGTACATCCGGTCGCGCCTCAGCGTGACCTTGGCACCGATCGCCATCCCTTCACGCAACTTGAAGGTTGCAATCGACAGCCGCGACTTGGTGATAACCGGCTTCTGGCCGGTGATCGCCGTCAAATCCGCAGCGGCGCCGTCGACGGCCTTGCGATCATTGACCGCCTCGCCGACGCCCATGTTGATGACGACCTTGTCCAGCTTCGGCACTTCGAAGGGGTTCTTGTAGGAGAACTCCTTCGTCAGCGCTTCGCGGATGGTGCTCGTGTAGTGCTCTTGCAGTCGCGCGGGCATGGCCCGTTCTCCTAGCGGTCTATGGTCTCGCCGGAGGCGCGCGCAAAGCGCACCTTACGGCCGTCTTCAAGGAACCGGAACCCGACTTTTGTCGGCTTTTCCGATTTGGGATCCAGCAAGGCCACGTTGGAGACGTGGATCGTGGCCTCACGTTCGATAATTCCGCCGGACTCGGTCCGGGTGGGCTTGGTGTGACGCTTGATCATGTTCACACCGGAAACAACGAGGCGCTGCTCCTTAGGAAGCACGCGGAGCACATCGCCCACTTTGCCTTTGCTGCCACCGGTGATGACCTTCACCCGGTCGCCCTTCTTGATCTTGAGCTTGTTCGCCATGGCTAGAGCACCTCAGGGGCAAGCGAGATGATCTTCATGAACTTCTTGGCACGCAGTTCGCGCGTCACGGGTCCGAAGATGCGGGTTCCGATCGGTTCATCCTGTTTGCTGAGCAGGACCGCAGCGTTGCGGTCGAAGCGGATGGCGCTGCCATCCGAGCGACGGAGCGCAAACGACGTGCGAACGACCACGGCGCGATGGACCTCGCCCTTCTTCACGCGACCGCGCGGAATGGCCTCCTTGATCGAAACCACGATGACGTCGCCGACGCTGGCAAACTTGCGGCGGGAGCCGCCCAGTACCTTGATGCACTGGACCCGACGGGCGCCCGAATTGTCGGCGACCTCGAGATTGGTTCGCATCTGAATCATGTTCTCTGCTCCGTTCCGCTAGGCTTTCGCGGCCTCGACCAGAACTTCCCAGCTCTTGGTCTTGGACAGCGGACGGCATTCGCGGATACGCACGACTTCACCGACTTTGCCCTTGAACACGTTGGCTTCGTCGTGCGCGTGATACTTCTTCGACCTGCGAATGAACTTCTTGTAGATCGGGTGCTGAACGCGCCGTTCGACCTTGACGATGATGGTCTTGTCCATCTTGTCGCTGACGACGACGCCTTCCAGGATACGCTTCGGCATTTCTGGCTCCTTAACCCGCGGCCTTTTCGACCAGCACTGTCTTGATGCGGGCGATGTCGCGCCGGACGTGGCGCGCGCGGGCAGTCTTCTGCAGTTGGCCGCCTGCCTTCTGAAAGCGCATGTTGAACGCTTCCTTTCGCAGGTTACCGAGTTCGCTCTTGAGTTCGTCCTTGGTCTTGGGACGCAGATCGCTGGCTTTCATATCGACTTCCCTCAACCTTCGGCGCCAACGCGGGAAACGAAGCGCGTCTTGATCGGTAGCTTGGCGGCAGCCAGGGCCAGCGCCTCCTTGGCGATAAGCACGGGCACGCCCTCGAGTTCGAATAGAATGCGGCCCGGCTTCACGCGCGCCGCCCAGAATTCCGGCGCGCCCTTGCCGGAGCCCATGCGAACTTCGGCCGGCTTCTTCGATACCGGAACGTCGGGAAACACCCGGATCCATACCCGGCCGGCGCGCTTCATGTGGCGCGTGATGGCACGGCGGGCAGCCTCGATCTGGCGTGCCGTCAGGCGATCGGGTTCCATCGCCTTCAGCCCATACGAGCCAAAGTCGAGGTTGAAACCGCCCTTGGCCGCGCCGCTGATGCGGCCCTTGAAGGCCTTGCGGTACTTGGTGCGCTTGGGTTGCAGCATGGCGTCTTACGCGTCCCTCTGCTCAGTACGCTCGACCCGGGCCGGCGTACGTTGCGGCGCAGCCTCTTCGGCACGCTTGTCGTGTGCCATCGGGTCGTGTGCGAGAATCTCGCCCTTGAAAACCCAGACCTTCACACCGCAGGTGCCGAAGGTGGTGAAGGCGGTGGCAATGCCATAATCGATGTCGGCCCGCAGCGTGTGCAGTGGCACACGGCCTTCGCGATACCATTCCATGCGTGCAATCTCGGAGCCGCCCAGGCGGCCGGCGCAATTGATGCGGATACCACCGGCACCCAGCCGCATGGCCGACTGCACGGCCCGCTTCATGGCCCGGCGAAAGGCAACGCGACGCTCGAGCTGCTGGGCGATGTTCTCGGCGATCAGCGTGGCGTCGATCTCGGGCTTGCGGATCTCGACGATGTTCAGCGCGACCTCGCCCTTGGTCATCTTGGCAAGATCACCGCGCAGCTTTTCGATGTCGGCGCCCTTCTTGCCGATCACGACGCCGGGGCGGGCCGTGTGGATCGTGACGCGGGCGCGCTTGGCGGGACGCTCGATGACGATCTTGGCGACACCCGCCTGGGCCAGCCGCTTGCGCAGCACCTTGCGGATGTCGATGTCCTCATGGAGCATCTTCGAGTATTCGGCGCCTTCGGCGTACCAGCGCGAGTCCCAGGTCCGGTTGATACCGAGCCGCAGGCCGATCGGATTGACCTTCTGACCCATTTACTTGTCCTCCGCCTCGGCGCGCTCACGTACCACGATCGTCAGGTGCGCGAATGGCTTGATGATACCGGCCGAACGGCCGCGGCCGCGCGTCTGGAACCGCTTCATGACCAGACCCTTGCCGACCGATGCCTCGGCAACGACCAGGCGATCGACGTCGAGATTATGGTTGTTTTCAGCATTGGCGATGGCCGAGTTCAGCGCCTTCTTCACGTCGATTGCGATGCGCTTCTTTGAAAACGTCAGCTCGTTCACGGCCAACGACGCCTTCTTGCCGCGGATCGTCGCGGCAACCAGGTCAAGCTTGCGCGGGCTCACGCGCACGGCGCGCAGCACGGCCTTGGCCTCATTGTCCGCCTCGCGGCGTGGGGTGGGCTGCTTGCTCATCGCATCTAATCCCTAGAAACCTTCTTGTCGCCCGAGTGGGAGGTGAAGGTCCGGGTCGGCGAAAACTCGCCGAGCTTGTGGCCCACCATCTCCTCGGAGACGTTCACCGGAATGAACTTCCGGCCGTTGTAGACGGCGAACGTCAGGCCGACGAACTGCGGCAGGATCGTCGAGCGGCGCGACCACGTCTTGATCACTTCGCTGCGCACTGTCTGGCCTGCCTTCTCGACCTTCTTGATGAGGCTCCCGTCCACGAACGGGCCCTTCCAAACGGAACGTGCCACTTTCTTGCCTCCTCGCTACCGTCAGCGTGTCGAGTGACGGCTGCGGATGATGTACTTATCCGTTGCCTTGTTCTTACGTGTCTTCTTGCCCTTGGTCGGCTTGCCCCACGGCGTAACCGGGTGGCGGCCGCCCGAGGTGCGGCCTTCGCCGCCGCCGTGCGGATGATCGACCGGGTTCATGACGACACCACGAACGTGCGGACGGCGACCGAGCCAACGCTGGCGTCCGGCCTTGCCGATGACGATGTTCTTGTTGTCGGGATTGCTGACCGCGCCGACAGTCGCCAGGCAGGTGCCCGGCACGAGGCGCAGCTCGCCAGAGCTGAGCTTGATCTGGGCGTATCCTGCGTCCTTGCCGACGAGCTGGGCATAGTTACCCGCCGAACGGGCAAGCTGACCGCCGGCGCCCTTCTTGAGCTCGACATTGTGCACGATCGTGCCCACCGGCATGTTGCCGAGCGGCATCGCGTTGCCCGGCTTGATATCTACGCGCTCGCCGGAAATGACCTGATCACCCGCCTTCAGGCGCTGCGGCGCCAGGATGTAGGCGACCTCGCCGTCAGTGTAGGTGATCAACGCTATGTAGGCGGTCCGGTTGGGATCGTATTCGATTCGCTCGACCGTAGCCGCCACGTCGAACTTGCGGCGCTTGAAATCGATGGTACGCAGGCGGCGCTTGTGACCACCGCCCATATGATGGCTGGTGATACGGCCGTGATTGTTGCGACCGCCGGTGTTGCTCTTGCCGCGAGTCAGCGCCTTGACCGGCTTGCCTTTCCAAAGGCCCGTGCGATCGACGATGACCAGCTGTCGGAGCGACGGCGTGATCGGCTTGAATGTTTTCAGTGCCATGTTTCGTTCCCCCGCCCTACAAGCCCGTGGTCACGTCGATCTTGTGACCATCGACCAGCGAGACGATCGCCTTCTTCCAGTCGCTCCGCACACCTGGGCGGCCGCGGAATACCTTCGTCTTGCCCTTTACGGTGACGGTATTGACCGCCTTCACCTTGACCTTGAACAGGCCTTCGATGGCCTGCTTGATCTGGGGCTTGGTCGCGTCCATCGAGACGCGGAACGTCACCTGGCTGTGCTCCGAGCCATTGGTGGTCTTCTCGGTGATCAGCGGCGAACGGATGACTTCGTACATCCGGGCGCGCGACACCGTTTCGGGCGTGTACCGCTTGGCACTCATTGCAGACGCTCCTCGAGGTGCTTCACGGCGTCCTTCGTCAGCACGAGCATGTCGCGGCGCAGGATGTCGTAAACGTTCGCGCCCTGCTGCGGCAGCACGTCGACGTGGGCGATGTTGGCTGCCGCGCGCGCGAAATTGGCATCGACCTCGCCGCCGGCGATGATCAGGGCGCTCGCGATTCCGAGCTTGCCGAAATGCGCCGTCAGCTTGGCGGTCTTTGGCTCCGCCAGTGCCGCCGCTTCGACGATGATCAGCTTGCCTTCGGCCGCCTTGGCCGACAGCGCTGACCGGAGGGCCAGCTTGCGCACCTTCTTCGGCAGATCGCTCGCATGGCTGCGCACGACCGGACCGAACGCTTTGCCGCCGCCACGAAACTGCGGCGCCGCCTCGTTGCCGTGACGGGCGCGGCCGGTGCCCTTCTGGGCATACATCTTCTTGGCTGTCGCTGTGACTTCGGCGCGCCCCTTGGACTTGTGCGTTCCCTGCTGGCGCCGCGACAGTTGCCACACGACGCAGCGATGCAGGATGTCCTTGCGGACCGGCACGGCGAATACCGCGTCGGCGAGATCGATCTCGCCGGCACTGCCGCCTTCGATGGTTTTGACCGCGATCTTCATGATCTGATCCTTAAGCCTGCGGAGCGGCATCGGCCGCCGGAGCGACGTCAGCCACCGGGGCTGCCGTATCGGTCGCCTTGCGTAGACCGGCCGGGTACGGCGCATCCTTGGGTCGGGCGCGCTTGGAGGCGTCCTTGACGATGACGTAGCTGTTGTTCGCGCCGGGGACGGCGCCGGAGACCAGCAGCAGGCCCTTCTCGTCGTCGACGGCGACAACCTTCAGGTTCTGCGTCGTCACGCGTTCGTTGCCGTAGTGGCCCGCCATCTTCTTGCCGGGAAAGGTACGACCTGGATCCTGGCGGTTGCCGGTCGAGCCGTGCGAACGGTGCGAAACCGACACGCCGTGGCTGGCTTCCAGACCGTGGAAGTTCCAGCGCACCATCGAGCCGGTGAAGCCGCGGCCGATCGTGGTGCCGACGACGTCGACGAACTGACCGGCCACGAAGTGACTGGGTACCAGCTCGGCACCGACTTCGAGAACGGCATCCTTGGCAACGCGGAACTCGATGAGCTTCTTCTTCGGCTCGACCTTCGCCTTGGCGAAGTGACCGCGCATCGGCTGGGTCACATTCTTCACTTTGGCCTTGCCGTAGCCGAGCTGTACCGCGGTGTACTTGTCCTTCTCTTCCGAGCGGACAGCGACAACCTGCAGCGTTTCCACCTTCAGAACGGTGACAGGCACGTGCTCCCCGGCGTCGTTGAAGACGCGGGTCATGCCGACCTTCTGGGTGACGAGACCGCAACGCATGGTCTGTTCCTCTTCCCTTATCCCTGTTCGCTCAGGCGCCGAGCTTGATTTCGACGTCAACGCCGGACGCAAGGTCGAGCTTCATCAGCGCGTCCACGGTCTGCGGCGTCGGATCGACGATATCGAGCACGCGCTTGTGCGTACGGATCTCGAACTGCTCACGCGACTTCTTGTCGATGTGAGGCGAACGGTTGACCGTGAACTTCTCGATGCCGGTCGGCAGTGGAATCGGCCCGCGCACCTGCGCGCCTGTCCGCTTGGCCGTGCTCACGATCTCACTGGTCGACGAATCGAGCACGCGATGATCGAAGGCCTTCAGCCTGATCCGGATATTTGTGTTGTCCATGGCCATGATGCTTGCCCGTCGCGTCAGTTGTTTACTTTACGACTTTGGTGACGACGCCTGCGCCGACGGTCCTGCCGCCTTCGCGGA
>CALFRN010000516.1 GCA_937919085.1 uncultured Reyranella sp. | reverse complement strand
TACAAGCGCGCGCTTCTGCAGGCGCAGGAAAGGGCGACGGCCAAAGCCGTGGCCGCCGAATAGAGTGGAGAAACTACCGCCCATTGCCCACCCTTCGAGACGCGGCCTGCGGCCGCTCCTCAGGGTGAGGTAAGGGGCAACCCCAACACCCTCATGCTGAGGAGGCTCGAAGCGGCCGCCTCGAAGCATGGGCAACACGGAGTTAGATGAGCCATGGGCCTTCCCACCGGCTTCCTGGAAATCGAGCGCAAGGACCGGCCCTATGAAAAGGTCGAGAAGCGGCTCAAGAACTGGCAAGAGTTCGTATTGCCGCTGACGCCGGCCGACATCGGCCGCCAGGGCGCGCGCTGCATGGATTGCGGCATTCCGTTCTGTCACAACGGCTGTCCGGTCAACAACCTGATCCCCGACTGGAACGATCTCGTGCGCCGCGACCGCTGGCGCGACGCGCTCGAGATGCTGCACTCGACCAACAATTTCCCGGAGTTCACCGGCCGCATCTGTCCGGCTCCGTGCGAGGCGGCGTGCACGCTGAACATCGACGACAATCCGGTGACGATCAAATCGATCGAATGCGCCATCGTCGACCGCGGTTGGGACGAGGGCTGGGTCGTGCCGCTGGTGGCGGCGAACAAGACCGGCAAGCGGGTTGCGGTGGTCGGCTCCGGTCCGGCCGGCATGGCCTGCGCCCAGCAGCTCGGGCGCGCCGGGCATGCCGTCACGCTGTTCGAGAAGGCCGACCGCATCGGCGGCCTGCTGCGCTACGGCATTCCGGACTTCAAGATGGAAAAGCGCCTGATTGACCGGCGGATGCGCCAGATGGAGGCCGAGGGCGTCGAGTTCCGTACTGGTGTCGAGGTCGGCGCAACTCTGTCGATCAAGTCTCTGCTCGAAGGCTACGACGCGGTGGCCCTGACCGGCGGGGCGGAATTCCCGCGCGATCTCGAGGTGCCCGGTCGCGACCTCGATGGCATTCATTACGCCATGGATTTCCTCGTCCAGCAGAACAAGCGCGTTGCCGGCGACGACGAGGCTCGCGCCGCGCCGCGCGGTACGCTCAGCGCGAAGGGCAAGCATGTCATCGTGATCGGCGGTGGCGACACCGGATCGGATTGCGTCGGCACGTCCAATCGCCAGGGCGCGGCATCGGTGACCCAGCTCGAGGTCATGCCGCAGCCGCCCGAGCACGAGAACAAGGCGCTGACCTGGCCGGATTGGCCGCTGAAGATGAGGACCTCGTCGTCGCACGAAGAGGGTGTGACGCGCGACTTCGCCGTCCTGACGCGGCGCGCCGTCGGCAGGGACGGCAAGGTAACGGCCTTGGAGTGCGTCCACGTCGAGTGGGCAGCGGGTGCCGACGGCCGCCGCGCGATGCAGGAGGTGCCGGACAGCGCATTCGAACTGAAAGCCGACCTGGTGCTGCTGGCCATGGGCTTCCTCGGACCGCGTAAGCCCGGCATGGTCGAGCAGGCGGGCGTCGAACTCGATCTGCGCGGCAACGTTGCGGCCGACATGAAGGACTACAAGACGTCGGTGCCCAGGCTGTTCGCCGCCGGCGACATGCGCCGCGGCCAGTCGCTGGTCGTGTGGGCGATCCGCGAGGGCCGCCAGTGCGCGCGATCAGTCGACGCGGCGCTGATGGGGGCGACGACCCTGCCGCGATAGAGAACACGTGATCTAGAGGTTTTCAGTTCGTGCAAAAATTGTTGTAGGCTCTCCCGGGACAACCGGCACGCGCCTGTGGGGGGCGGCACGCCGGACACTTGGGGAAGCGATGAAGCTGCTGCTGATTCAGGGCGCCAACATGGAATATCTGGGCCGGCGCCAGCCCGAACTCTATGGTACGACGACCGCCAAGGAACTGGATGCCCTGCTTCGCCGGCAGGCCCGCCGTCTCGATGTGTCGCTCGACATCCTCTACACCAACACCGAAGGCGCCGCCGTCTCGGCGATCTACAAGGCCGACCGCGCCAAGATCGACGGCATCCTGTTCAACCCTGCCGGCTTCCTCCATGCCGGCCATGCTCTCCGCGACTGCCTGCGCTCGATCAGTGCTCCAGCCATCGAGATCCACATCACCAATATCGAGAAGCGCGGCTACGGCTCGGTGACGTCCGAGGCCGCAATCGGCATGATCGCGGGCTTCGGCGTCGATTCCTACGTGCTGGCACTGGAGGCGATGGTGTCGCGGCTTCGTTCCCGCAAAGCGGTCACCACGTCCCCATCCTGAGGGTCGTCGGCGCATAGGCGTCGAAGATCCAGGAGAACGGAAAGACGCCGCGGCGCCGCCAGCCGCGCTCGACCTCGACCCGCCACAGGCGCTCCGCGCCGCCGGGCCCGCCGTCCGGATGCCAGTCGATCGTCACCCGCCCCTGCAGCTGCAGCAGGTCGCCGGCGGCGAAGTCGATGAACAGCAGGCCTGCCCGCGGATCGCCCAGCAGATTGCCCAGGGTGTTGAAGAACCCGTTGCCGCGAAAGTCGGGAATGGCGAGCGAACTGCCGTTTACGCCGACGAATCCCGGCCGGCCGCCGCGATGCGACATGTCGAGGCCGCCGTCGCGGCCGGCCTGGGGCCGGGACTGGCTGGCGACGAAGAATGTGTCCGATGCTTCGATCAGCGCCCGGGCCTCCGCGTCCAGGCCGTCCAACCGCTCGGCCGGTCGTTTCGTCCTGGCGATGGCCGCGGGCCGTCGGGTCTGTATGTACTGGGCGCAGTTGCCGAAGCTTTGGGCGACCTGCACCGTGAGGCCACCGCAGTCCACGGCGGCGAGATGGCCGTTGGCACGATTGCGCCGCCGGTTGGACAGATCGAGGCCGAGCAGTCCGACCTGGCCGCCAACCGCCAGCGCGGTGGCGGCCGGATCATCCGCGCGGTAGGCCGCCCCGATCCGCAGCGTCGTCGCGTCGGGCGTGTGTACGAACCCCGGCGTTCCTGCCAGTACCGAGGCGACGGGCCAGCCCCCTTCGTCCACCGTCGCCGTGAACAGATACGGCAGCCCGGCGAAGAAGGCGCGATGCTGATCGATCATGAAAGGCCGGATCGCCGCCCGGCCGGCGCGTTGGCCGGCGAGGTCCTGGGCCGCCAGCTCATCGCGGTGGAAGGGCAGGAATTCCGCGTTCTGTTCCAACGGGTTCACGGCAGGCCCTCCGGCATTTCCTCGACCGGCGTCTTCGGATCGAACCATGGCGCGCCCTCCGACCGCCAGATATGAACCTGCGGCCGTCCGCCGACCGTGGTGTCGAGACAGCCCAGTCGCAGCAGGATGGTGGGCTGGGCCGTGCGCTCTGCCATGATGTGCGAGCCGCACCGTGTGCAGAAGTGGCGGAGCTTTCCCGGCGAGGATTCGAAACTGCCCAGCAGTTCGGCACCGCGCGTCCACGCAAAATTCCCGCGGGGCACGGCGGCAACGGACGAGAAGGCTGCGCCATGCGTCTTGCGGCAGGTACGGCAATGGCAATGCGCGATCCGGCTTACGTCGGCGTCGGCCTGGTAAGAGACGCCGCCGCACAGGCAACTCCCATTCAGCATGTCGATCTCCCCGTCGTGATGGACTCACGGTAAGGGGTGATGATTGCGCCGAATAGAACAGGAATGGAGAAATCATAATTACATATAGTGGAATAATAGTTTGGATGGGGATGTCCCGGCCTCTGTTGAAATTGTGAAGTAGGCGTTGCTCACCTTGAG
>CALFRN010000515.1 GCA_937919085.1 uncultured Reyranella sp. | reverse complement strand
CTCGGCGGACCACCAAACCCTCATTGAATGACGGGATCTGCACGACAACATGCGGTAGGTCGGCGTCGGCCGGAAGCGGCGTGGCCAGCAACGCCGCCTCGCGTTCCAGGCCAGCCTTCTTCAGCCGGTGATGCAGAACGACCATGTAAAGCAGGCTGCCGATAAAGGATGCGAGGAGCACGCAGCACACGACGAACGCGGCAGCGAGGACGCAGGCTATGCCTGAGGTGAACATCGCGATATCACGCACCCGTCTTGGGCGTGCGGTTGAACTCGGTCTTCCTGCCGAAGCTTGCGCCAACGATCGCTGCGGCATTGGAGACGGCAAGATAGGCGATCAGGGCTGGCACGCTCAACGCCGTGACCGCGTAGTCCAGCACGTTGCCACGATCGAGTCGCCGATAGGCCCCCCAGGTCATGCCGATAAGGACGACCAGCATCGTGGCCAGCCACAACCACAGGCAAAAGCGGAACCCGCTCAACAGATGCCCATGGCCGAGGATCGACAGGCCGATCGCCACCACACCGATCACCAGAACCGGAAAGACAAGCTGCTGACCGAGCTGGATGGTCGTCACGAGCTTCGCCTCGGTCGGCCAATCCGAGCGCCAGATCGGCGCGAGGAGCTTTCGAGCCACTTGCACGAACCCCTTCGACCAGCGGCTCTGCTGGGCACTGAAATCGTCGATCTTCTGGGGCAGTTCGCCGACCACGTGCGGCTCCATCATGAAAACGCCGCTCCACCCCAAGAGGTGGGTCCTCAACACAAGGTCCAGATCCTCCGACAGCGTGTCATGCGACCAGCCTCCCGCTTGTTCGATCGCCGAGCGGCGCCAGATGCCGCCCGTCCCGTTGAACTGAAAGGGCACGCCCCGCCGCGCCCGAATGTCCTGCTCGACGGCGAAATGCGCGTCCTGCATCAGCTGTTGTGCGCGGGTCAGCCAATTGTAGCCGCCGTTGCCCCACTCGATGCGGGTTTGCACGAATGCCGCGCGAGGGTTGGCGAGCATCGCCGCCATGGCGCGGCGAAGCCAATCGGTGGCGGGCACGAAATCGGCATCGAAAACCGCGACGTAAGGTGCATCGCAGATCGCCATGCCGGCCGCGAGCGCACCCGCCTTGAAGCCACTACGATCGGCGCGGCGCACGTGCTCGACATCAATTCCTTCACGACGAAGTCGGGCGACCGCGTGCAACGCGATATCGGAAGTAATGTCGGTGCTGTCGTCGAGCAGCTGTATGGACAGGCGATCACGTGGCCAGTCGAGGCTCGCCGCGGCTGCCAATGCACGCTCGACCACGAGTGGCTCATTATAGACCGGGAGTTGCACCAGTACCCTTGGCAGATCCGGAATTGCAGCGTCCGATTCCTGCGCCGCGGCCGGAAGCCTGGTCAGCCAATAGAGGAGATAGAGATAGTAGCCGGCTATCGCAAAAAGCACAGCCAGGCCAACTACGACGACGAAATCCACAGCCGAGAGCAGCACGCTCACCCGCCGGTCAGTGGTAGTGGATCGGCACGTCGAAACAACGGCCGTCCTCGATATGGAGCCGCCGCGATGCCACATCGAAGATGCGCTCGTCGTGGGTCGAGAGCACCACCGCGCACTTGGCGCGCATGGCGAGATCCTTGAGCTGATCTACGACCAGCCGGCCCGCCACCCGATCGAGCGCAGAGGTCGGCTCATCGGCGATGATGAGGTCCGGCAGCCCGATCATCACGCGGGCAATGGCAACGCGCTGCTGCTGGCCTCCCGAAAGTTCATCAGGCCAAGCATCCGCCTTGTCGGCGAGCCCCAGCAGCCCCAGCAGGTACCGCGCGCGTGGCTCATCCCAAGCAACATCAGAAAGCGGCGTGGTGGAGACGCCGGCGATCACGTTCTGCAGCGCCGTCAACGAAGACAAAAGATTGCGCTTCTGGAACAGAAATCGCACGCGGTTGCGCAGGACGTCGAGCTCGGATCCTCCGAGGCCCACGATGTCCGTCCCGAGCAGCCTGAGCTTGCCCTCCGAGGGGCGGCGCATCGTTCCGAGGATGGTCAGCAACGTCGTCTTGCCGGAGCCCGACGGCCCAGTGACAATCACCAGTTCACCCTCACGTACTTGCATATTTATATCGAACAGCACGTCGGTCCGCTGAGGACCTTCACCATAGTGGTGATGGACGTCAACCGCCTCGATGACCGGCGGTCCAAAACCGTGGGGATTGGAGGACATGGTCATTCGAACAGCATGATCGGATCGACTTTCCACAGGCGTCGGATCGCGAACAGGCTCGACACCACGGTCATCACCACGCAGGCCACGAGCGCCACACCCATTTCCCGCAATCCCATCGTCATACCGAGATGCATCGCAGCTTCAGTCGCGCCGTAGACAAGTCGCCCGAGAGCGAACGCCACGAGAAAGGCCGGCGTTATGATCGCAGCACCGATCTGGCCGATCATGAAGAGGAAGAACCACCAGTCGTAACCCAGACTTTTCAGAATGGCGTACTCCGGCAGATAGAAGCGGATGATCTGGTATTGGGCATAGTAGATGAACACCATGCCGATCATCACGCCCATGACAAAGCCGAGATCGGTAATATAGCCGACGGGTGTCTCGCGCGACCAGTAGCTCCTCTCGCGCCGCTCGAGTTCAGCCTTCGTAATGACCTCGCCGCGTCCCGCCAAAGCGCGTGTCAGTTCCTCGCGCACGACGACCGGATCGGCTCCTGCAGCAAGTCGAATGGCAATGAAGGCTGGCCGGTCCGACCACCAGGCGCCGAACACTTCCGCCATGGTGCCTTCCGACATCATGACCGCGCCGTCATTCAGCACGTTTGGTCCGACCGCGAACGTGCCGACGACAAAAAGCTGCCGGAGCAGCCCTCGATTGTCCGGTGGGCCAAGCACCGGCACTTCCGGATCGCCCTCTGCGACCTCACCGAGATCGCCGAAGTAAGGCCGCGATTCACGGTCGTACAGCATGCGCCGAGCCTCGCGCAGCTTGTAGAGGTTTTCACGCAGGCCCGGCACGTCGATCGCCGGGCGCTCCACGTCGATCGCGTACCAGGCGATGCGCCGAGACGTTGGCATTCCAGCATGGCTCATCGACATGACACCGAACCACAGGGGCATCGTTCCCGCCACCGACGAATTGGCCGAGACGATATCGGTCATCGCCACCGGGACTTCGGCATGGAGCTGCAACGACTTGAAGCC
>CALFRN010000514.1 GCA_937919085.1 uncultured Reyranella sp. | reverse complement strand
GTCAATCGCGGCGGCCCGGTCAATCGCGCCGGCCGCCGCTGAGCGTGCCGGCTGACGCTGCCGACTGACGCTGCTGGCTGACGGGGCCGGCTAGCGGGTCGGCGCGCGATCCGGCCGGAGCGGCGGCGCCTTCGCGGTTTCCGCCGGCACGGTCTGGCGGCGCTCGGCCTGGACATGGTCCGGCAATGCCAGCAGTTGTTCCTTGGTAAGCGACGTCGTCAGAATCACCGACTTTTCGTCGCGGCCGATGGTGATGTCGCTCCACTTTACGGCGACATCCTTGGCGCCAACTCCCAGGAAGCCGCCGACCGAAACGACGACGGCTTTGATGGTGGCGTCCCTGTCGACATGGAAGTCGTCGACCGTGCCGACCGTCTCCTTGTTGGTGTTTCGCACCTTGGCGCCGATCAGCGCGCTGGCCGACATGTCGCCGCTGGTATTGAAGTCGCCGGTCGACACCGTGCGTTCGGTGGGCGCCGCCGGCGCCGGGGTAGTGATCGGCGCAGGCGCCGTCGGCTGCGATTGCGGCGCGGTCTGGGCGTAGGCGCTCGCTGCGCCGCAGGTCGGCAAGGCCGTGATGATGATGGATTTCAGCATGTCTCGGCCGGGACCGAGTTCCCGCGAAAATGCATGAACTCCGCCGCCCAGCTTCCGGAGCGGGCGCGTGTCGTGGATTGTTGGCGAGACTTTGGCGCTGCCGCAGGCGACAGTCGCGCCGGGATGAGTGACGGCGAAAACAACGAGACGGGGAGGTCGTTCCGGCAGGTGCTGCGCACCATCCCGATGGACTACTGGCGCCTGTGGTACGTCGGCATGATCGTCACCACCGTGCGCTGGCTGGAGACCGTCGCCATGGGCATCGTCGTCTATGCCGAGACCGGCTCGGCCTTCGACGTCGCCATGATCACCATGCTGCGGCTGCTGCCGATGGGCCTGTTCGGCGCCTTCCTCGGGGCGCTGGCCGAACGCTTTGATCGCCGCCTGACGCTGGCCGGCATGGTCGGGCTGATGGCGGTCACCTCGGCGGTGCTGGCCGTCGTTGCCATCGCGTCGACGCTCGAGGTCTGGCACCTCGCCGTTGCCAGCTTCATCAATGGTTGCGGCTGGGCCACCGACAATCCGCTGCGTCGCATGATGATGGGCGAAGTGATGGGCCGCGAGCGCATGGCCACCGCCATGGCATTCGATGTCGGTGCCGCCAATGCAAGCCGCATGATCGGCCCCACCGTCGGCGGACTGCTGCTGGCCGGCGCCGGCATCGAGGGCGCCTTTCTGCTGAGCGTGGCGATGTACGCCACCGCCGTTGCCGCCACGCTCATGGTCCGAAGCCACATTCCGTCCTCTCCCGGATCGGGCGCGGTACTTGCGCGGACCTGGGAGAGTGTGGCGATGGTCTTCGCCGACCGGCGCCTGGGCGCGATCATGGCGGTCACCGTCATCTACAATGTCTTCGCCTGGCCCTTCACCAGCATGATCCCGGTGATCGGCCGGGACCGGCTGCTGCTCGGCCCCGAAGGCGTCGGTCTGCTGGCCAGCGTCGATGGCGTCGGCGCCTTCGCCGGCGCCCTCGTGTTGGCCCTGTGGCTGGCACCAGGCTGGCATGCCCGCGCCTATGTCGGCGGCGTGGCCGTCTACCTGTTGGCGCTGATGGGTTTCGCGCTTGCCCCCACGCCGCTGCTGGCCGGCGCCGCGCTGTTGCTGACCGGCCTTGCCGGGGCTGCCTTCGCCACCCTGCAGGCGACTCTGGTCTATCTCGCGGCTCCCCTCCACATGCGCTCGCGCGTCATGGGGGTGCTCTCCGTCTGCATCGGCACCGGGCCTCTGGGTTTCCTCTGGCTGGGCTGGCTGGCGGATCGGATCGGCGCACCCGAAGCCACGGCGATCACCGGGGCGATGGGGCTGGCCGCACTCGCCGCAACCTGGCCGCTGTGGCGCAGGATTTGATCAGGCTGGTCGCATGACCGTGTTCGTTTGCGTGATGTCGGTCCAGGCCGGCTCCTGATGCTCGTCCGCGACGCCCATGAATGCCGGGCCGATGTCGATTGTGCCCGCTCAGGTGGTGATCGCCACCTTGAGCACGCCGTCGCGCTGGTGCGAGAACAGTTCGTAGGCTTCCTCGATGCGGTCGAGCGGAAATCGATGCGTGACCATCGGCCGAAGATCGACCCGGCCCGAGGCGACAACGTCCATCAGGCGGCGCATGCGCTCCTTGCCGCCGGGGCAGAGCGTGGTGACGATCCTGGTGTCGCCGAGGCCGGCGGCGAAGGCATCGAGCGGGATCCGCAGGTCCGACGAATAGACGCCGAGACTCGACAGTGTGCCGCCTGGCCGCAGGACGCGCAGTGCACCCTCGAACGTGGCCTGTGTGCCCAGGGCCTCAATGGCGACATCGACGCCGCGCCCGTCGGTCAATGCCATGATCGCCTTCACGGGATCGCCCTGCGCAAAATCTACGGTGTGGTCGATACCGAGCCTGCGCGCCATGACGAAGCGTTCGGGGATGGTATCGACGCCGATGATCGTCGTGGCGCCCATCAGCCGCGCGCCGGCCGCGGCGCAGAGGCCGATCGGCCCCAGCGCAAAAATCGCCACGGTGTCGCCGATGCGGATGCCGCCGCTTTCGGCGCCGGAAAAGCCGGTCGACATGATGTCCGGGCACATCAGGACCTGCTCGTCGCTCAAGCTGTCCGGCACGGGTGAGAGATTCACCATGGCGTCGGGCACCAGCACGAACTCGGCCTGGCAGCCGTCGATGGTGTTGCCGAACTTCCAGCCGCCCATCGCCTTGAAGCCGTGGCGCGTGCCGGCGCCGTCCTGTGAGTGCTGGCCGCAAAGGCAGGCGTAGCTGTGGCCGCTCGGCGTGATGGCCCCGGCGATCACCCGCTGGCCTTCCTCGTAGCCCGACACGGCCGACCCGAGTTTCTCGATGATGCCGACCGGTTCGTGCCCGATGGTCAGTCCCCTGGCGACCGGATACTCGCCCTTGAGGATGTGGACGTCGGTGCCACAGATCGTGGTCGTGGTGATGCGCACCAGCGCGTCGAGGGGGCCGACGTCGGGCACGGGTTTGGACTCGAGGACGATGCGGCCGGGTTCGACGAAGATGGCGGCTTTCATCTTGGGCATGGCTGTGACCTCAGGAGGTGGCCCGGATGCTAAGGGCGACGGCCATACTGGTAGGGCTACACTACGGCGCTTTGATGTGCCGCAATCGTCCAAATTGAACGATCCAGAAGACCACGCAGGCCTCGAGACCTGCTATAGCCACGGCCCAAACTGAACCAGCCACCCGCCGGAGGTCGCCATGATCCACGCCATCGTCGTCACCCAGTTCTCCAAGATGCTGAACAACCTGCTGGCGATCCTGGGCGAGGCGGAGAAATTCGCTGCCGAGAAGAAGGTCGACACCGCCATCCTGCTGCAGGCGCGCCTCGCGCCCGACCAGTTCAGCCTGGTACAGCAGATCCGCACCGCCTGCGACACCGCCAAGATGGGCGCCGCACGGCTCGCCGGCCGCGACAAGGACGTCCCGGTGCACGAGGACAAGGAGCAGACGCTGGCCGAGATCAGGGCGCGCATCGAAAGCGTGACGGCCTATCTCAAGGGCTTTTCACCCGATGCCTTTGCCGGCGCGGTCGAGCGGCGGATCACCCAGCCGCGCTGGGCCGGCAAGACGCTGTCGGGCCAGGAATTCCTGGTCCAGCACGTCATTCCCAACTT
This sequence comes from uncultured Reyranella sp., assembly GCA_937919085.1. Lineage (GTDB taxonomy): Bacteria > Pseudomonadota > Alphaproteobacteria > Reyranellales > Reyranellaceae > Reyranella. The sequence continues at coordinate 7,424 of CALFRN010000514.1, read as the reverse complement.
CTATTTTCACGCCACGACCGCCTACGCGATCCTGCGCCACAACGGCGTCGTCATCGGCAAGAGGAACTATCTCGGCGACATGCCCTATCGCGAGGCCGCCGCCGCCTGACGCGCTGCCCCAGCGCCGAAGGGCCAGATCGCTGACCCCGAGGTCGCTGACCCCGGGGCGGTCTTGCTGCCGCGGCGACGTCGCCAGTCATCCACCGCGCAATCGCCGGACCCCCGTGACTTGGCCGGTCCGGCGTGCCAGCGTTTACCCTGGAGACACCGCTCTCCATAACGACAATTGCGGAGGGGACAATGCGACAAGAGCTGATGTCCTGGGTACGCGTGGTTGCCGTGGCTCTCGGTGCTGTTGCGACGATCGGTGCGGTCACCCTGCTTGGTGGGCCGGCGCTGGAGCTGATTGCCTTTCGCTAGAAGTCAGACGTGCAGGCCTAGGCGGTCTTGCCGCCAGGGCCACCCGGCGCGCCGCCGCGTCTCGGCATGGCGAGGGCGGCTGCAAATTCGCGCTTGAGTTCGTCGAGGGTCATCATGCCCGGCCGCGGCGGAAACTTGGCGACCGCAGCGCTTCGCCTGTTCTCGTCGGGCCACAGCGCCTGGCGTGCGCGGGTGCGCGCCTCGTTGGTCTTGCCACCGCGCAGGCTAGTGATCGCCGCCGCCAGGCAACGCCGTTCCCAATCGCCCAGCGGGCAGACGCCTTTTTCGATGGCGGCGAGGATCTTGCGCAGCGCCGCCTGGGCCACCTCCCTCGAGGCTTCCGGGGCGGGCCCGTCGGTGGAGGCGGCGAGGGATTTGCGGAGCGCGATGAGGGCGGGGGAATCGGTCATGGCGCCAGTATAGATGCCGCGGCGCCGTCCTGCACGCGGGCTGAAGTCTGCCGTTGTCGCAGCCGCCCTTGATTCACACCGTCTGAGGCGCCAGATTGGCGGTACGGGACCCCGTACGTGAATTCCCGCGGAGGTTGGACACACATGGCGAACCAGGACTTCAACGCACTCAACAGGGCCGGCACCTTTGCCGACCAGGCGACGTTCGACGCAGGCCTGCGCGCCCACATGATCCGGGTCTACAACTATATGGCCTCGGGGCTGGCGCTGTCGGGCATCGTGGCTTTCGGCCTGTTCAGCTCGCCGGACCTCGCCGGCATATTCTTCCAGCTCCAGGCGGGCCGCCTCGTCGGCCTCAACATGCTGGGCTGGATTGCGATCTTTGCCCCCCTCGGCCTGTTGCTGCTGGTCTCGTTCCGCGCCGCCAAGATGAGCGTCGGATCGATCCAGGCGGTTTACTGGGCTGTTACGGCGCTGATGGGCGTCAGCCTGTCGCTGCTGCTGTTCCGCTACACCGGCGCCTCGGTCGCGCGGACCTTCTTCGTCACGGCCGCCGCCTTCGGGGCGCTCAGCCTCTACGGCTACACGACCAAGAAGGACCTCTCCGCCATCGGCAAGTTCCTGTTCATGGGCGTGATCGGACTGATCCTGGCCAGCATCGTCAACATGATCTGGCCGTCGGGCACGATGACCTTCGTCATCTCGGCCGCCGGCGTGCTGATCTTCTCGGGCCTCATCGCCTACGACACCCAGAAGATCAAGGACCAGTACTCCGAGGCCTACGGCACCGACACCGCCGAGAAGGTCGCCATCTTCGGCGCCTTGAGCCTCTATCTCGACTTCGTGAACCTGTTCCAGTTCCTCATGATGTTCCTGGGCCAGCGTCGCTAGCACGGCCCCACGGCCTCACGCACCCACGTACCAAAAGCCTGACGCCCGGATCGCAAGATCCGGGCGTTTTGCTTTCAGAGGCCGAGCCGGTAGAACCGCGACGCCGTGCCGTGGAAAAGATCGGCCTTCTCGGCCGCACTCGCGCCCTGTGCCAGCCGCTTGCAGGCGTTCCAGAACACGCCGTAGCCGTAGGATCCCTTGTCGACGGGGAAGTTGCTCTCGAACATCGCGCGGCCCGGACCGAAGGCTGTGATGCAGGTCTCGATATAAGGCCGCCACGCCGTCGCCAGCTGTTCGGAACTCGGCGGCAGCTCGCCCTCATGGACGTCGAACCCGAACATCTTCATGCCAAGACCGCCCAGCTTCACGGTCACGTTGGGGCAGGCCGCCAGCTCGGCGATGCGTGCGCTCCAGTCGGCGAAGACCTCGTCGCGCTTGCCCTTGTAGCGGCCGAGCCCGATCGCGCCGCCGACATGGTTGAGCACGATCGGCGTTTGCGGAAAGGTCCGCGCCAGGTCGATCACGTCGCCCAGCTGCGGATGATAGACCCAGGCGTCGAAGCTGAGGCCGAGCGGGGACAGTTGCGCAAAACCCTCGCGCAGCCGCTTGTCGCGCAGCAGCCCCTCGGGCCTGGCGAGCATCGCGCCCCACAGCGCCTGGTCGGGATCGCTCGAGGCGATATAGCGGATGCCGCGGAAGCGGCCGCCGCCCGCGGCGATCATCGCCTCCAGCACCCCGGTCACGCGCGCACCCAGCATGAGGTCGGCGTGGCCCACGATGCCGGAACACACGCGCGGCACGCCGTAGCCGCCGCTGGCGCTCATGGCCGCCACGCCGTTGGCGAACTCGATCTCGCCGACCGGCCGCATCTCCTCGGGCCCCTCGGCGCGATACATCGACAGCCATTCGAGATAGACCGTGGCCACGACCTTGTGGCCGCTGGCGATATCGTCCAGCAGGTCGGGCAGCAGGTAGGTCCCGCTCTCCGGCCGGTCGATCAGGTGATGGTGCGGATCGACGATCGCCAGCTCGGGTTCCAGCACCTCCTCGCGCCGCCTGGCCAGCCAGTCCTTCCGCACCGCCAGGTGCGCGCTGATCGCCGATGCCCCGGAAGCGGCGGGTGTCTTTGATGTCATCGCTTTCTCCCGTCTAGTAACTCGGCCTGGTCGAGAACGGCGTGAGCTGCAGCTCGTGCGTCCACACCGAGCGGTCCTGGGTGTGCAGGTAATAGAAGGCCTCGGCGATCTTCACCGGGTTCATCACCACTTCGGGGTTCTGCCGGGCGCGCGGCAGCGCGTGCGTGCCGGGCGAATCGATCAGCCCGTCGATCACCACATTGGCGACATGCACGCCGTGCTCGGAATATTCCTCGGTCAGCACCTGCGCCAGCGTGCGCATCATCACCCGCGGATAATAGAGCGACTGGCCGGTCATCCGCTTGCGTCCGCGCAGCGAGCTCGAATTGTTGGAAAAGAAGAACGAGCCCTCGCCGCGCTTGCGCATCGCCGGCAGCACTTCCTTGGCGACCAGGAACGGCCCGCGGCTGGCGATATGCTGGGCGGTGTCGAACATCTCGATCGGGATGTGCTCCAGCAGTTCCTTCTCCGGCGGCAGGTCGCGGCCCTCGAGGTAGCCGGCGTTGTAGACCAGCACATGCGGATCGCCGGCCTCGCTGCGGATGGTGGCGAAGGCCGCGGCGACCGATTCCTCGCGCGACAGATCGAGCTCGACGATCGTGCAGTCGCCGCCCTGGTCGCGGATCGCGGCTTCGAGTCCCGCCGCATTCCCCTTGCTGCGCGTCGTCAGCACGACGAAGAAGCCCTCGGCCGCGAACTTCTGCGCGATCGCGCCGCCGATGCCCCAGCGGATGCCGACCGGCAGGTCGCTGTCGTCGACCGCCTTGCCATGGACCAGTTTGGTGTTGCGGCCGTCGGACTGCCATTTCGAGGTGGCGCCCACCACCACGGCGACCGGCTTGCCCTTGGCCTTGTTCGCGGGAGTCCTGGCCATCGTGCGATCTCCTCTCCTGCGTCCTGCCTACGGCAGCCGCGGCTGGTGGAACTTGTACGGCGGATAGTCCTTGGTGATGTCGGACATCACCTCGATCAGCGCCGGCGCGTCGCTGGCCAGCGCCTCCTTGAGCGCGCCGCGGAAGGCGTCGGCGGTCTCGACCCGCCACGCCCCGACGCCGAAGGCGCGGGCATAGGCCTGGAAGTCGGGGTTGGTCAGCACCGCGCCGGAATGGCGGCCTTCGTAGATCCGCTGCTGGTCGCGCTGCACATTGCCGTAGGAGGAATTGTTCACCACCACCGTCACCAGGTTGATGCCGAACTGCTTGGCGGTGGCGAGATCGGAGCCGCCGAACAGGAAGCCGCCGTCGCCGGTGACCGACACCACCGGCCGGTCGGGATTGGCGATCTTGACGCCCAGCGCCGTCGGGAAGCCGTAGCCCAGGGTGCCGGAGAAGCCCGAGGAGATCAGGCGGCGCGGCTGGTGGACGGGATAGCCGTACCACAGGATATAGCCGAGCTGCGTCACCTCATCGACCACGATGCCGTCGTCGGGCAGCACCTCGCGCAGCACCTTCATGTAGGAATACTGCGGGTCGGCCTTCTCGATCGCCGCCAGCGCCGCGGCCTTCGCCGCGGCCACGGCCTTGCGCCGCGCCGGATCGTCCTTGGCCTTCACGAGGGCCGTGAGCGCGCGCGTGCCGTCGGCGGCATCGGCCACGATCGCGATGTCGACGGCGAGCCTGCGATGCTCGATCGGATCGATGTCGATGCGCGCCGTCTTCAATCCGGCCGGCGCGGGCGCCCAGCGCGCGATCGCCGTGTCCAGCCGCGTGCCGATGCCGATCACCAGGTCGGTCCTGTCCCACAGCTCGAAGCCGCCGACCGTGTTCAGCGACAGCGGATGGCGCGAATCGACCACGCCCTTGCCCATGCGATACGACACCACCGGCGCGCCGATCTTTTCCGCCAGCGCCAGAACCTCCGGCCCGGCCTCGGCCGCGCCGCCGCCGACCCAGATCATCGGCGCCCGGGCGCCGTCGACCAGCTTGGCAAGTGCTGCGATCTTGTCGGGATCGGGCACCGGATTGTTCCACTTGCCCAGCGGTTCGACCGGCGTCACCTCGGCGGTCGCCGGGAACATGTCCCACGGCATCTCGACCGCGACCGGACCGGGACGGCCCGACACCATCGCCTGGTAGGCGCGCGCCATGACCCGCGGCGCCTCGGTCGGATGTTCGATGCGCTCGGCGAACTTCAGCAGGGTCTTCAGCGTGGCGAGCTGGTCCGGCATCTCGTGCAGCTGGCCGCGCCCGCGGCCGATCATGGCGCTCGGCACCTGGCCGGTGATGCACATGATCGGCGTGTTGACGCCCCACGCCGTGGTCAGCGCGCCCATGGTGTTCATCACCCCGGGGCCCGGCACCACCGTGAAGGCCGACGGCCTGCCGGTCGATTGCGTATAACCCAGCGCCATGTAGGCGGTGGTCTGCTCGTGCCGCGCGTTGATCACCTTCAGCCGGTTGGCGTTGCGGGCGAAGGCATCGAACAGGCCGTACATCTGCACGCCCGGCAGTCCGAAGACCGTGTCGATGCCGTGGCGCAACAGGGAATCGACGATGGCGTCGCCGCCGGTCATGCGGGTCATGGTCTGGTTCCTCTTCTTGTCCGGTGCCGATCTTGTCACGATCCGGCCGCCGCCCGAACCGCGCGATTTATCCGGCTCCCTGGCCCATTCGCTGCGCGAACCGCCGGCCGGAACAGGGCAAGACGATCGATTGACGGGGTGACGGCGCCGCGGCGGCTCGCCTATGATTTGGTGGCAGCAAGCCGTCTCCGCGTGCGTTTCGTTTCCTGAAGCAGGCCGACCAGGAGGTGCTCGTGGCTACAGCCGTTCTCATCGTTCGCGCCCGGTTGAACAAGCTCTCCGACCGGCGGAAGTTCGACGACTGGTACCGCACCGAACACCTGCCGTCGGCGTTCAAGGCCTTCCGCGCGCAGCGGGCGTGGCGCTGCTGGAGCCGGACCAATCCGCTGGTGCATCTGGCGCTCTACGAATTCCCCAGCGTCGAAGATGCCGAGGCGATCCTCGACTCGGCAGCACTGGCCGAACAGATCGCCGAGTTCGATCACTTCTGGGGAGCCGAGGTCACGCGCACGCGCGAGATCGTCGAGGTCGCCGAGGAACTGACCGCGCGCTCTTGAGAAGGCTGGTGTGAAGGGCTGCCGGGGTAAAGGATGGCCAGCGTGAAGGAGAGCCGGCGCTCAGTCGATGACGTCGGCCGTGACGTCGAGCGGCGCGGCGACGACATCGCCCGCCACGGGCACGATCTTGGCGCCGGCACTGGTGACGCGCACCGGCGCCGCGACGGCGCCGCAGCCGGCAAGGGCCGCGGCGGCGGCCACGACCAGCACCATCTTGAGCATCTGTCGGTGCAGGAGAGCCATGTCGTCTGCTCCTTTCCGCGACGGCACCGGAGTTATTGCACCACCGCGCAGGCGATGCGGCCGCCGGCATCGCCGGTCGGATCGGTCTTGTAGTCGTCCTTGCCGGCATGGACGATCAGCGCCGTGCCCTGGGCGCCGAACAGCGAGTTCGGCTTGCCCTTTTCCAGCGTCACCGCCGGATTGAGCACCTCGACCGCCAGCGCGCCGTCGGCCGGCACGTGGAGGTTGGGCATGTCGCCGGCATGCAGGCCGCCGGGCGCCATCATCCCGTGCTTCTTGTCGGCCGGATTGAAATGCCCGCCGGCCGAGGTGAACGGCGGCTCGCACTTGCCGGTGCCGTGGATGTGGAAGGCATGCTCGCCGGGCGGCAGGGATTTGACCGACAGCCTGACCAGCACGCCGGCCGGCGTCTGGATCAGCTCGGCGCTGCCGGCATCCTTGCCGTCGGCGGTCTTGAAGCTTGCCTTGGCGGTCTGGGCCGCCGCCGGCTGGGAGAAGGCGAGGGCGGCGGTCGATACGGCGATGGCGGCGAAAAAGCCTTTCATCTCGAAGTCCTCCGGTGAGGTTCTGGCGGGAGCAATTTGGACATCAGGGGTTGGACATCCCGACCCTACCCCGAGAGCGCGAAGCCCGCGATCAGCGCCACGGTGCCGCCGACGCCCAGCAGCAGCGCCAGCACCGGCGCATGGCCGAGGAACGCGAGCGCGAGGCACCCCAGGGTCAATATGATGTGCAGCACGGCGAACAGCATGACCCTGTTGAACGCGGCATAGGTCCGTTCATGGGCGGGCAGGTCGGCCCTGGCGTCGAGATCGGTGCGCGCAATTTCTTCGTTCATCGTCGTCCCGGTCATCGTCGCTCCTTTCGCCAGACCCGACTCCGGAGGCAACGTGCGATCGGATGCGGGGTTGCGTGTCCACCCCGGGGCGGGGGAGGCGACAGTCCGTATGCGCACCAGGAGCAATTCCGGATCGGGCTCCGGACGAAGCTCCCCGGCCGAAGGCGCTGGCGGGGAAGGCAGGTCCTCGGTGCCCTGCGGCACATCCTCGTACACGCTGATCACGCGGGTCCTGGTCTCGCCGGGCAAAGTGTCGCCAGTCTGGGCGGCGAGGAAGACGCCCGCCTGGCGCGGCGCCTGAAGGCCGCTCCGCGAGGGAAGGCGGATGGACGGGACCTTGCCGCCGGTCCCCGGCTGCGACCGGCTCATTTCGCCCTCGCGCCTGTATTCTTCTTCGGCGTCTTCTTC
>CALFRN010000513.1 GCA_937919085.1 uncultured Reyranella sp. | reverse complement strand
CTAGGCGCTCCGCCAATCGTAGCCCAGTCGCGGGAAATGCACGGCGATGTTTCCGACCTCGGGATCGTGACGCAGCAGTGCGATCTCGCGGGCGTCGATGAAGAGTACCTCGCCCTCGATCCAGTCCTTCGCATTGTCGGCCGGCCGGACGCGGGCGCGCTCGCCGGGTTTCGGATCGCCCTCCTGCGGCTGCGACGGACGCGGCGCCGCAGGCTCGGTGGAGCGGGCTTCGGCAAGGGCGGTTTCGGCATCGATGTCGGTGCGCGTGCCGTGGCCGATGGCGGCCATGCGGTCGCGCCAGGCGAGGAGCCTGGGGTAGGGATCGAACACGGAGCGGCAATCGATGTGCCGGCCGCGATAGAACCAGACGACGTGATAGGCAGCAAAATCGGCGATGCAGGGTACCGTTCCCAGCAGATACGGCCGGCCATCGGCCAGCATGTCGGCCAGCCACCGGATCTGCGGCCGGACGAGATGGAGATTGCGGATCGCGGCCTGTCGCACTGCCTCGATCGACGGCGTCGGCAGGCCATGCAGGCGGGCGCGGTCTTCATGCAGGCCTTCAGGCATATGATCGGCGTTGATGCCGGACACATAGAGCGCCGTGGGCCGCATGAATTGCTGCTCGGCCCAGCGGGTGAGGGCCTCGTCAGCGCCCGCGGTCGCCCTTGGATAGAAGGCGGGCAAAGGCACGCGCCGCTCGATTTCGCGGGCGATCAGGTTGGTGTCGCACCAGACATCGGCACCGTCCTGCAGCACCGGCGTGCGGCGATAGCCGCCGGTCAGGGGAGTCAGCTTGGGCTTGGGCGCGATCGGCGGGATCTCCACGCCGCGCCACGCCAGATCCTTGAACCCCAGCATCAGCCGCGCTTTCTCGGCGAAATTGGAGAAATCGTAGTGGTGGAGGATGAGGCCGGTCACGCGGGCCGCCGGGAGTACAAATACAAGGCAAATGCTCGCGTTGTTCGTCGCGCCAACGCTAGCACCGCGAAGGTTTGTCGGCTACGCCGCCGCGGTTCGGGCAAATCGCGCGTTGCGGTACTCGGCGACGGTAACTGGCGCATATTTAGCCGGCCAATCGGATGTCTGGCAGGTCGGCAGGCACTTGATCACCGAGTCGTAGGCCGGTGCCACGAAGTAGGCGATCGACAGCCGCCGCGCGCCGCCGCCCGCACGCGGATTGGCCACGCGATGCAATGTCGAGCTGAAGCGGTCGTTGGTCCAGCGCATCAACAGATCGCCGATGTTGACGACAAAGCCCTCCTCGACGACCGGGGCCACATGCCAGTTCCCGGCAACGTCGCGGACTTCAAGCCCGCCGTCGGCGGCCTCGTTCTTGAGGATGGTCAGCATGCCGAGGTCGGTATGCTCGCCGGCGCGAAGCTGGCCCGGCCCCGGGGGGTGAAGTTGCGCCGGATAGTTGAGGGCGCGGAGCATACTGCAGTGGCGGGCAAGATGCCGGGCGAACCAGTCTTCCGGCAGGTCGAGCGAGGTCGCGAAAACGCGGCACACCGTGTCCTGGAGTACCTCCATGGCACTCCAGTAGGCGCGCCAGGCGGCCTTGAAGCCGGGCGGGTCGGTAGGCCAGAGATTGGCGGCGTAGTTGGGATAAGCGCCCGGCAGGTCGTGATACCAAGGGTCACCGTCGGGAACGTCAGGCGGACCGATGGCGAAGACTTCCTTGTAGTCGGGAGGCGATTCGTTGCCGGCAAGTCGTGCGAGTGTTTCAGTCCCCTCGGCATGATAGCCTCGGTTCTGCTCGGGTTTCGGACGGGCCACCTCCATCTTCCGCGCCACCGGCAGGTCGAAGAAGGCGCGAGATGAAGAACGCATGGCTTCGATCGTTTCGACCGGCACCTGATGGCCGATCACCGCGAAGAAGCCCGTGGTCTCGCAGGCGGTGCGCACGCTCGCCGCTACCTCGCGCCGGCCTTCGCCAGCGTGCCACGGACTCAGGTCGATGATGGGAAAGGCGTAGCTCGGCATGCGGCGATCCTCTTGGGATACCAGAGGAAGAGCAAGGGCCATGCCATCTGTCCAAGAGGCAGCCCGCCGCTGGCATGGATGTTGCTGCCACTGTGGCGCATGACCAACCGGCCTTCCACGGGCTGCGGCGCAGAGGAGCTATGAAAATGAACTACATGTCGAAGGCGCGGGCACTCACGACCATGATCCTTGCGGCTGGCGCGACGATGGCGATCGCGGCCGGTGCTGCCGCGCAGACCCAATGGATCATGGCCAGCGGCTATCCCGAAAAGAACTTTCTCACCCAAAATCTGCACAAATGGGTGGAGGACGTGGAGAAGGGCAGCGGTGGCAAGCTCAAGATCACGCTGCATACCAACGACAGCCTCATCAAGCTCGACAGCATCAAGACCGCGGTCCAGCGCGGCCAGATCCAGGCCGGTGAGATTCGTCTCGGCGTTTATGGCAACGAGGATCCGATGTTCATCCTCGATGGCGTGCCGTTCGTTGCTTCAACATACGACGATGCCTGGAAACTGATGAAAGCCCAGGAACCCTATTTCAAGGCCCTGTTCGACAAGGCCGGCATGGTGATCACCGGCTATCAGGTGTGGCCGAGCCAGGGCTTCTATACCAAGACCCCGGTTGCCAGCGTCGAGGATTTCAAAGGCAAGAAGATCCGCATCTACTCGACGGCCACCCAGCGCATGGCGACGCTTCTGGGCTTCAACGCTACCATACTGCCGTTCGCCGAGATTCCCCAGGCCTTCTCGACCGGGCTGATCGAGGCGCTCTTCACCAGCGCGCAGACCGGTGCCGATATCCAGGCATGGGACAACACCAAGTACTTCACCAATGTCGGGGCGATACTTTCCAAGAATGCCCTGGTCTTCAACAAGCGCGCCTTCGGGGCGCTGCCGGCCGACGTGCAGAAGGTAGTGATGGATGCGTCGGCAGCATTCACCAAGCGGTCGTGGGAGATGAGCAAGGCGGCGCATGAGGCACAGGCCGCAATCCTCGCCAAGAACGGCATGACGGTGACCGAGGCTCCGGCCAGCGTCGTCGTAGCCATGAAGAAGGTAGGAGCCCAGATGGCCACGGAGTGGAAGGCGACAGCGAGCCCGGAGGCGGTCGCCATTCTTGACAGCTACATGACGACGCAAAAGACAAACTGACGGCGGAACGGGGCGGGCTGCCCGCGATGGGCGGCCCGGATCCCCTTCAAGACCTCCTTCACGGAGCAGCCTTCATGCGTCGGACCCTGGACACCCTCTATCGCGTGAGCGGCGGGCTCTCGGCGTTCTTCCTGATGATGATCGGTGTCACCATTCTGGCGCAGATCATTGGACGCTTCTTTGGCATCGCCTTCGACGCCACCGAGATTTCCGGCTTCTGTATGGCGGCGTCGACATTCCTCGGCCTCGCCTACACGCTGCGGGCAGGGGCCCATATTCGCGTCAATCTGCTGGTCGGCAGGTTTGGCCCGCAGGGTCGCCGCGTAGTGGAAATCTGGTGCTGCACGCTCGGTGCATTGGCTCTTGCCTACTTCTCGGTCAACGCCTGGAAGATGACCTACGACTCACTGGCGTTTGGCGATACCAGCCCTGGCCTGATGGCCGTACCATTCTGGATTCCCCAGATTGGCATGTCGCTGGGTGCCACGATCTTTGCGGTCGCTCTGCTCGACGAACTGTTCCAGGTCGTGCGCGGCAAGATTCCCGAATTCCTCGATGCCGAGGCCCAGGCAATCGGTGAGGAACTCGGTACCGCTTCCATTGGCCATCCGGTGCCGCGGTGAGCGGCGAAGCTCTTCTGGCATTTGTTGTCCTCGGGACGCTCTTCTTCTTGTTGGCGAGCGGTGTCTGGATTGGCGTGACCTTGCTTGTTGTGGGTTTCGTCGCGCTCTTCTTCTTTACCCCGGCGCCTGCGGGGTCGCTGCTCGCCAGCACAGTATGGGATTCGAGCTGGGGCTGGGCTCTCACGGCCCTGCCACTCTTCATCTGGATGGGTGAGATCCTGTTTCGTTCGCGACTGTCCGAGGACATGTTCAAGGGCCTGGCGCCGTGGCTCGGCTGGCTTCCTGGCCGCCTGTTGCACGTCAACATTCTCGGCTGCGGTGTGATGGCTGCCGTTTCCGGTTCCTCGTCGGTGACCTGTGCCACGATCGGTCGGATGAGCATGCCGGAGCTGCGCAAGCGCGGTTATGACGAAGGGATGTCGATCGGGACGCTGGCTGGTTCCGGCACGCTCGGCCTGTTGATCCCACCTTCGATCATGATGATCGTCTATGGAATCACCGCCCAGGTCTCGATCGGCCGGCTGTTCATCGCGGGGTTCCTGCCGGGCTTCATGATGATCGGCCTGTTCATGGCCTATACGGCGGTCTGGTCGATGCTCAATCCGAGCCGGGTTCCGGCCCACGATCTCAAGATGAGCTACGGCGAGAAGCTGTGGAACTCGCGGCGGCTGATCCCGGTGATCCTCCTGATCGTCGCCGTGCTGGGCTCCATCTATGGCGGAGTAGCCACACCGACCGAAGCGGCCGTCATGGGCGTCGTCGGCGCCCTCGTGCTGGCGGCAGCCACGCGGACCCTGTCCTGGGAATCGTTGCGTGAAAGCCTGCTCGGTGCGGTGCGCACCAGCTGCCTCATCGGCCTGATCCTGGTCGGAGCGGCCTTTGTCACAATGGCCATGGCATTCACGGGCTTGCCCGCGACGATGGCCAAATGGGTGAACGACCTCGGCTTGAGCCCGATCGGGCTGATCGTGATCCTGACATTGCTGTACATGGTCCTCGGCTGCTTCCTCGACGGCGTTTCGATGATCGTTCTTACCGCGCCGGTGGTTCTGCCGATGATCGCCGTGCAGCACATCGATCCCCTCTGGTTCGGCGTCTATATCGTCCTGGTGGTCGAGATGGCGCAGATCACGCCACCGGTCGGCTTCAATCTTTTCGTATTGCAGAACCTGACCGGCCGCGACATCTGGACGGTGACCAAGGCATCGGCGCCGTTTTTCCTGCTGCTGTGCGCGGGGATTGTGCTGATCACGATCTGGCCTGACATCGTTCTCTTCCTTCCCCGGCAGATGGTAGGCCGCTGAAGCCGGTTTCGCGGCGCGAGCCGTCGGCACCGACACGATGCCAGCGGCAACGCTCTCCGGCGCGTCGCCCCCTGAAATGCGCTATCCTGTGTCCGCCAAACAAAGAACGGCCAGGAGTGGGAAATGCAGGGCGTGGTGAACATTGACGATCTACGCAAGCTCGCCAAGAAGCGGCTGCCCAAGATCGCCTACGACTTCATCGAGGGTGGAACCGACGACGAGGTCGGCCTGGTCACCAACGAGCAGGCTTTCCGCCAGGCGCGCATCGTGCCGCGCTACCTGGTCGACGTCTCGGTGCGCGACCAGTCGACCGCCCTGTTTGGCCGGACCTATTCCAGCCCGATCGGCATCGCGCCGACCGGCCTCGCCGGCCTGTTCCGTCATGGCGCCGACCTCATGCTGGCCGAAGCCGCGCGCGACGCCAACGTGCCCTTCATCATGTCGGGCTCCAGCACCGGCTCGATCGAGGATCTCGGCAAGCTGGCCCCCGACCATGGCTGGTATCAGCTCTACTCGGCCAAGGACCAGGCGGTCTCGGAGGACCTGATCAAGCGTTCGGCCGATGCCGGTCTCAGGACGCTGGTCTTCACCGTCGACGTGCCCGAGGGCTCGAACCGCGAGCGCAATACGAGGAATGGCTGGGGCCGTCCGCTCAAGCTCACCTGGAAGACCAAGTTCGAGGCGCTGCTGCACCCCGCCTGGATGATGCAGTGGCTGCGCCACGGCACCCCCTACTTCGACAACTGGGCGAAGTATGCCGGCCCCGACCCGACGGCCGAGAAGGTGGCCGATTTGGTCGCCTACCAGAACCGGGCGCCGATGAGTTGGAAGCATGTCGAGCGGTTCCGCGAGATCTGGAAGGGCAACTTCGTGCTGAAGGGCATCATGCATCCCGACGATGCCATTCGTGCCCATTCCCTGGGAGTCGACGGCATCATGGTATCGAACCACGGCGCGCGGCAGCTCGACATCGCGCCGTCGCCGCTCGAAGTGCTGCCGGCGATCCGCGACGCCGTCGGCGACAAGATGACGGTGATGTTCGACGGCGGCGTCCGCCGCGGCATGGATGCCGTCGTGGCCTTGTGCATGGGCGCCAAGTTCGTGTTCGTCGGCCGTCCGACGCTGTACGGCGTGACCGCGGGCGGCATCCCGGGAGCGTCGATGGCGTTGGGCATTTTCCGGCGCGAGATCGATCTCACCATGGCGCAGATCGGCGCGCCGACTATCGCCGATCTCGGACCGCAGTTCCTGATGTGGAAGGACGTGGAGGATCTACGCCGCAACAAGCGCTGATCGGTGGCCGTGCCTGCACCAATCGTGATGGAGATCAGGCGCATCCTGCCCTGACTTGACTATTCTTCGGAAGCGAAGAGGGTGGTCTGACCGACCATGACGCAGGAGGAAATCCATGGCGCGTTATATCGTTCGGTTTCTCAAGGACGTGACAGGCGACAACGGCGTGGTGCGCGAAGCCTGCCAGGCTTCCTTTGAGATGGAAGCCGGAAGCCCGGCGGAGGCTTCCGAACTGGCCAAAGTCGAATTCTGCAAGAAAGAGCGGACTGGCAACTGGTCGCTCTACGCCGATCGCGTCGAGGCCGCCGAGGCGGAGTTTCCGTCCTGATCCGAGCCTGATATCCGACACGGCTTGCCACCTGTGTGCGATGCGGCAAGCCGTGCGGTCTCAAAAGTTTACTGCACCACCTCGAACAGGCCGGCGGCGCCCATGCCGCCGCCGATGCACATGGTGACGACGACGTTCTTGGCCTTGCGGCGGCGGCCCTCGATCAGGGCGTGGCCGGTGCAGCGTGCGCCGGTCATGCCGAACGGATGGCCGATCGAGATCGAGCCGCCGTTGACGTTGAGCTTGTCGTTGGGAATGCCGAGCTTGTCGCGGCAATAAAGCACCTGGACCGCGAAGGCTTCGTTCAGCTCCCACAGGTCGATGTCGTCCATCTTCAGGCCAAAGCGCTTCAGCAACTTGGGAATGGCATAGACCGGACCGATGCCCATCTCGTCGGGCTCGCAGCCGGCCACCACCAGGCCCTTGTAGATGCCGAGCGGCTTCAGGCCGCGCTTGGCGGCCTCGGCGTCGCTCATGATCACCGCGGCGGAGGCGCCGTCGGAAAGCTGGCTGGCGTTGCCGGCGGTGATCCACTTGTCCGGACCCATCACCGGCTGCAGCTTGGACAGACCCTCGATGTTGGTGTCGGGACGGTTGCCCTCGTCCTTGGCGAGCTTCACCGTCTTCTTGCTGGTCTCGTTGGTGTTCTTGTCGGTGACCAGCATCGTGGTTTCCATCGGCACGATCTCGTCGTCGAACTTGCCGGCCTGCTGGCCCGCGGCGGTGCGCAGCTGGCTCTGCAGCGAATACTCGTCCTGGGCCTCGCGGCTGATCTTGTAGCGCGCCGCCACCGTGTCGGCCGTCGTGATCATGGCGTGATAGATGCCCGGCACGTGCTCCTGCACCCACGGGTTCACGAGGCGGTTCTTGTTGCCGCCCGGCGGGCCCTGCACCAGAGACACCGACTCGAGGCCGCCGGCGATCATCACCGGCACCTTGTCGACCAGCACGCGCTGGGCCGCCATCGAAATGGTCTGCAGGCCCGAGGAGCAGAAGCGGTTGACCGTCACGCCCGAGACGCTGACCGGCGCGCCGGCGCGCATCGCCGAGACGCGAGCGACGTTGGAGCCGGTCGTGCCTTCCGGCGCCGCACAGCCCAGGATCACGTCCTCGACTTCGCCCAGTTCGATCTTGGCGCGCTCGGCGGCGTGCTTGATCACATGCGCGCCCATGTCGGCGCCGTGGGTGTCGTTGAACACGCCGCGGAAAGCCTTTCCGATCGGGGTGCGGGCGGTGGAGACGATAACTGCATCAGCCATTGGATTTTCCTTCCCTCAAATTCGAATTGATCAAACGGTAGAGAACTTCTTGCCTTCCTGCACCAGCTTCCTGAGCAACGGAGCGGGCTCCCAGAACGGGTCGCCGGAGGCGTCGCGGTACTTCAGAAGCGCATCGTGGATGGTCTTGAGTCCAACCACGTTGTCGGCCCACCACATCGGGCCGCCGCGATAGACCGGCCAGCCGTAGCCGTTGACCCAGATCACGTCGATGTCGAGGGCGCGCTGGGCCATGCCTTCTTCCAGGATCTTGGCGCCCTCGTTCACCATCGGATAGAGCGCGCGCTCCAGAATCTCCTGGTCGGAAATGGCGCGGCGCGTGATGCCGAGCTTCTTCGACGTTTCCTCGATGATCTTCTCGACCTCGGGATCGGGGATCGGCGTGCGGTCGGGCAGGTTGTACTTGTAGTAGCCGGCGCCGGTCTTCTGGCCGAAGCGGCCGAGCTCGCAGATCGCGTCGGCGACATAGCCGGTGTAGCGCACGTTGCGCTTTTCCTTCTCCTTCTTTCCCTGGCGAATGCGCCAGCCGACATCGTTGCCGGCGAGGTCGCTCATGGCGAAGGGGCCCATCGGGAAGCCGTAGTCGAAGACGACCTTGTCAATCTGCTGCGGCAGCGCGCCTTCCTCCATCATGTAGGACGACTGGATGCCGCGCATGCGCAGCATGCGGTTGCCGACGAAGCCCTCGCAGACGCCGACGAGAACCGGGATCTTGGCGATCTTCTTGGAGAACGACATGACGGTGGCGATGACGTCCTTCTCGGTTGCCTTGCCGCGCACGTTCTCCAGCAGCTTCATGACATTGGCCGGCGAGAAGAAATGCATGCCGATCACGTCGCCGGGCCGCTTGGTATATGAGGCGATCTGGTTGACGTCGAGGCCCGACGTGTTGGTGGCCAGGATGGCGCCGGGCTTGGCGATCTCGTCGAGCTTCTTGAAGACGGTTTCCTTCACTTCCATGGTCTCGAACACCGCCTCGATGATGAGGTCGGCGTCCTTCAGCGCGTTGTAGTCGAGCGTCGGCGTGATCAGCGCCATGCGCTTGTCGACGTCCTCGGCCTTCATGCCGCCGCGCTTGGCGGTGTTCTCGTAGTTGGTGCGGATGGTCTTCAGTCCGCGATCGAGCGCTTCCTGGCTGGTCTCGAGCATGGTGACCGGAACGCCGGCGTTGGCGAAGTTCATGGCGATGCCGCCGCCCATGGTGCCGGCGCCGATGATGCCGCCGGTCTTGATCTCGCGCTGCGGCGTGTCGGACGGCACGTCCTTCACCTTGGCGGCCTCGCGCTCGGCGAAGAAGTAGTAGCGTTGCGCCGCCGACTCCGAGGAGGTGAGCAGTTCCATGAACAGCTCGCGCTCGCGCTTCATGCCCTCGTCGAACGGCAGCTCGACGGCGGCCTGTACCGTCTTGATGATGCTCCATGGCGCCTTGAAGCCGCGCGCCTTGCGGGCGATCGCCTTCTCGGTCTCCTTGAACAGGTCGGGCGATTCCAGCGTCGCCGTGAGATCGCGCACGCGGCGCAGCGGTGCCTTCTGGGCCACCAGCATCTCGGCGTGCGCAATAGCGCCCTTCAGCAGGTCGCCTTCGACCAGGGCATCGACGATGCCGCGGCTCTTGGCTTCGGGGGCGGGGATGTGGCGGCCGGAAATGATGGCGTCGAGCGCGTACTTGGCGCCGGTCAGGCGTGGCAGGCGCTGGGTGCCGCCGGCGCCCGGCAGGATGCCGAGATGCACTTCCGGCAGGCCCATGCGGGTGGTCGGCAGCGAGACGCGATAGTGCGCGCCCAATGCGGTTTCGAGCCCACCGCCCAGCGGCGTGCCATGCAGCGCCGCCACGACGATCTTGGGGCAATTCTCCATGGTGGCGATGACGTCGTTCAGATTGGCACCCGACGGCGGCTTGCCGAATTCGCGGATGTCGGCGCCGGCGATGAAGGTCCGTCCGCCGCCGATCAGCACGATGGCATCGATGGCGGGATCCGCGCCGAATGCCTCGATGCCTTCCTTGATGCCGTTGCGCACGGCTGCGGCAAGCGCGTTCACCGGCGGATTGTTCACGGTCAGGATGCCGATACGCCCCTGGGTGGAGCGAAGCACTGCGTCGGACATAAGTATTCTTCCCTGTGGAGGTTGTTGCTGTTGGCCCGTCTTAGCACGGATGCCGCGACCGCAAGGCGTTCCGGCATTTCGCGTTGCGAAGGATCGCGCGCATCTTTCGCGCGGCTGGCCAAGATTTCCTATCTGTCGGCGCAAACCCCGGGAGACATGGAGGAATGTGCCGAAGAACGACACACTCGCTGTGACAATTTTCCAGGTCGTCGGCGGACTGGCCGAGCCTCGAATACCGCCGTTCGTGATCTTATGGACCGCGCGCTTCCCGCGCGCACATGGGTATGAGCGAGCGAGACGCTCGCGGTCCTCATGAGTCTGAGGATCACGGCGGTAGATTGGCCACTAAAGTGACCCGTCGGGGCCGTCCATCCGCCGGCCGAGGGGCCGGGCGCGGGTGCTGTTCAGCATGAACATGATCAGGCGCTCGTCGTGGCGGCGGTAGGTGCGGTCATCACGCCGTTACGGAAGACGTAGCGGGGGACACCGGCGCGGGCGAGGGAGTAGCCGCGGTCGAGGAGCTCCTCTTCGTGAAGCTACAGGGCCCTGTCCCAGCGTTCGGCGAATCGCGGGTCAGCGTCGCGCCAGCGATAGAGCGTGCGCCGCTCGATCCCGGCACGCGCCGCCGAGTAGCTGACCGAGCCGGTCTTTTCAAGTTCGCGCAAGAAGGTAACGCGGCGGCGCAGGTTGGTACGCCGGCGCGGCTCGCCGACACGCGGCGCGGTCCACAGATACTCGGTGACGTTCGGCGGCGGGCGGTCCATGGACATTCTCTTTTTGTTCTATATGTAGGAAAATAAAGTGGATAGGAAAGGATCATCAAGGGCGCACTGAGGCCTGCATTAGGTATTCCGGTTCATGAGCGCGGGTTCGATGCAGGCGGCCACCGGCTTCAGGCCGGTGTAGCCACCGGCTTCACGCTCGTGGCGAGCCAGCGGGCGAGGGCGGTCATCCGCGCATCCTCGCCTTGCTGGCCCATCACCTGGACGCCGACCGGCATGCCGCCGACGCTCATCAGCGGCACGGTCACCACGGGCGCGAACAGCATCGAGCTCGGGGCATTGAAGACGAAGTCGCCGGTCGGCCGCGGCGCCAGCGGCTGGCCGGGCACGTCACCCGACCACAGCGGCGCCGGGCCGGGACAGGCGAGCGTGATCGCGGCGTCGGCAAACGGCGCCATCATCGCGTGCGTGGCCTGGGCGGTCTGGCGCGCGAGCAGGGCGACGCGATAATCGTCCGGCGTCATGGCTTCGGCTTTGGCCAGAGTGGCCTTGGCCCGGGCGCTCACTCCATCGGGGTTGTGGTCGACGATGCCGCGCTGGTACCAGCGGTTCTCCCAGCTCGTGACCGAATTGCAGATCGCCCGTCCGTCGGCGATCGACTGTTCCAGCGCCTCGACCCACTTGTGATCGGCGCGCCGGATCAGGGTTATGCCAGCGCGGCGGAGTTGCTCCAGCACTGTCTCGAAGCCCGTCTTCGTCGCGTCGTCCACGATCGACCATCCCTCCGTCTCCAGCACGATCAGCCGCTCGGGTTTCATCGCCGCCGGCGGTGCCGCGGGCCCCATGAGGCCGACGCAACCGCGATCGCCGCCGGCACGGCGCGCAATCTCGATCGCCACCTGCCACATATCTTCGACGCAGCCGGCATGCGGGCCGTGCGTGCTCATGCTGGTCGCCTGGCGTTCGCCACGATTGAGTCCGCCCTGGCTCGGTTTTAGCGCGAAGTTGCCGCAATAGGCGGCGGGCCGGATGATCGATCCGCCGACCTGGGTGCCGATCGCGGCCGGCACCATGCAGGCACCGACGGCGGCCGCAGAGCCCGACGAAGAACCGCCCGGCGTGCGCGCAGGATCGAATGGATTGGTCGTGGCGCCGGGGTGAGAGCCGCCCATTTCAGCGGTCACGGTCTTGGCGAGGATGAGGGAGCCGGCCTGGCGCAATGCCCAGACTGCGGCATTGTCACGCTTGGGGAAATTGCCCCTAAAGGCTTCGCAGCCCATTTCCGTGGGCATGTCCTTGGTCTCGAGCAGATCTTTGATGGCAATCGGCATGCCGTCGATGGCCGAGAGCGGCTTGCCCGCCTTCCAGCGCGCGGAGCTGGCGTCGGCTGCCTCGCGGGCGCCGGCCTCGTTGATCGCGGTAAAAGCTTTCACCACCGGCTCGCGCCGGGCGATCGTTTCCAGGCACCGTTCGAGCCAGCCGCGCGGCGTGTCGGTGCCGTCGCGAAAGCGCGGAACGGCATCGTGGAAGGTCAGCGGCTTGTAATCCCGGTACGCGGTCATCGGTCGTCTCTTCCTCGAGAGGGCGGGGGTATCGCTGTATTCCGTCGTCCCGACCGTAGCGCGAAGCGCGGAGTGGAGGGACCTTTCTTCAACATCGACGGTCCTTGGTGATGAAACAAGGTCCCTCGGCTGCGCCGCCCTTGGGGTGGCTTCGCTCGGGACGACGGGGAAGAGGCTCAGCGCACGCGATGGCGGTCGACCGCGTCGGGGTCGAAGGTGAAGCCGAGGCCGGGACGGTCAGGCACGGCGACATGGCCGTCCTCGATGACGATGCCCTCGCGATAGAGCATGGCCGTCCAGGGCATGAACTCCAGCCAGGTGGCGTTGGCGAAGGCACCCAGCAGGCCGATGCTCTGCTCGGTGAAGAGGTGGTTGGAGATCGCGATATCGTGCGCCGCCGCCAGGTGCGCCACCTTGATGAACTCGCTGACACCACCGACGCGGGCGAGGTCGGCCATCCAGATGTCGGCGGCGCCGGCAGCCAGCATCTCGCGAAAGCCGTAGCGCGTAGCCTCGGTCTCGCCGCTGGCGATCGGGGTGTCGAGGGCGGCGGCGACGCGCGCCGAGCCGCGATGGTCGTAAGGCACGACCGGCTCCTCGAACCAGGCGAGGTCGAAGGCCTCGAGCTTGCGGCCGAGGCGGATGGCGTGATCGGCGGTAAAGCCCCGGCTGGCATCGCACATCAGCGACACCCGGGGCCCGATCGCCTGGCGCACCGCGGCGACGCGTTCGACGTCCTCGTCCACGTGCGCCTTGCCGACTCGCATCTTCACGCCGCGGAAGCCCTGCGCCACATAGCCGGCCGCCTCGGTCGCCAGCTCGTCCGGCGTCGCCGACAGCCACAGGCCGGCGCTGCAATAAACCGGGACCCGATCACGGGCAGCCCCCAGCAGATGCGTCACCGACTGGCCCAGCGCCTTGCCTTTGGCGTCCCACAGTGCGGTGTCGATGGCCGCCAGGCCGAAGATCGTGACGCCCTTGTGGCCGAGGAAATAGAGTTCGCGCCACAGCCGGTCCCAGACGCGTTCGGCATAGCGGATATCCTCGCCGAGGATGGCCGGCTTCAGACTGGCGACCATGGCTTCCAGCACCTCGATGCGCCGGCCGCCCTGGGTGAACAGGAAACTCTCGCCGGTGACGCCGATATCGGTGTCAATGAAGACCAGTACGCAGCAGATGCGGTCGTTGGTGACGCCGCTGGCGTTGCGCGTCGGCCGCTCGAGCGGCAGCTCGACGATCATGGTCCTGAGGTCGGTGACGCGCATCGCGCTCTCCTTCATTTGCCGTCGCCGTCATTGGAGAGGCCGGCCATCATGATGTCGAGGCCGGCGCGAAACTCCCTGTCGGCTCCGACCTTCGCCGCAGCCCCCGCGATTTCTATCAGCCGCGGAAAGCGTTCGGGCGCGAGCGACTGGGCACGCTTCACATCGGGGTTGGCGCCGTCGTCATGGCGCGACAGGGGATCGACGAGCTGCGCCTGTGCCAAGCCCATGACGAAGCCGGAGACGGTGCGGAAGGCCACCAGCAGGTCGACACCGGTGCGGCCGCTCCTCGCCAGGGCCCGCAGCAGGGCCTCGGCCCATTCGAGGGTGGTCTCGTGCAGGGTACGGCGGGTGAGCGCCAGCGGGATGACGTTGGGATGGCGCCGCACGGTGCGCCAGGTCGCTTCCACGATGGCCCGCACGTCGGCCTGCCACACGTCGCTCTCGCGCGGCAGGCGCACCTTGGACATCACCGCCTCGACCACCAGGGCGTCGAGATCGCCACGGTCGCGCACGTAATTGTAGAGCGTCATGGGACCCGTCCCCAGTGCGGCGGCGAGGGTGCGCATGGAGAGGGCCGACAGCCCGTCGCCATCGACGATGGAAAGAGCGGCGTCCTGCAGCTTGGCGCGGTCGAACCTGGCTTTGGGCGGCATGGCATCCTCTTGACAACGTACAGTGTACGTAATACTTCGCGTCTCATTACGTACACTGTACCTCAAGGAGATCGCCATGACCATCCGCACGAACTTCCGTTCCGGCACTGCGAACTGCGCTGCCTGGCTCACACTGCCGGCCGGCGCCGGCCCCCATCCCGTGGTGGTGCTCATCCACGGCGGGGGCGCCACCCATTCCATGATGCTCGACCAGTACGAACGATGGTTCGCCGCCGCCGGTCTTGCGGTGGTGGCTTTCGATTTCCGCCATCTCGGTGAATCCGAGGGCACGCCGCGCCAGCTCATGAGCATCAGGCGCTATTTCGCGGATATCGATGCGGCGCTCGCCTTCGTTCGCGACCGGCCCGAACTCGATGCGGCGCGCGTGGCGCTGTGGGGAACGTCGTTCGGTGCCAGCCATGTCGTCGCCACCGCGGCGCGGCGGCACGACATCGCGGCCGCGGTGGTGCAGTGCCCGATCCTGCAGGGACGCGCACCGGCGCTGCGCGGCGGATTGGGACACCTGATGCGGTTCACCGTTCCCATCTTCTCCGACCTGATCCGGGGCGCGCTGGGACTGCAACGCCGCTACGTCCAGATCGTCGGACGGCCGGGAGAACTCGCCTTCGTCAACCGGCCGGGCGCCTACGATGGCTGGATGTCGGTCGTACCCGAGGGTGTCGTGTTCGACGGCCGCATCACGGCGGGAGCAGGACTTTCCATGCTGTTCTACGATGCCGCCGCGCAGGCCAGGCGCGTGCGCTGTCCGTTGCTGGTCTGCATCAGCGACCGCGAAGACCTGATGGATCCGGCGATCGCCGTGCGGGTTTCGCGCATGGCGCCGCGCGGCGAGGCGATCCACTATCCGACGGATCATTTCGAGGTCTATCACCCGCCTTTCGTCGAACGCATCGTGGCCGACCAGGTGGCATTCCTGGTGAAGCACCTGCGCCCATGAGGGGCGACGGCTGCACTGGAGCGCGCTAGGCTGCCCGAACACGGGAGGGCCCCTCATGAACTTCGCCGGCATGAACCATCTCGCCATCGTGATCGCCGCCGTGGCGGGCTTTGCCTTCGGCTCGGTCTACTACATGGCGCTGTCGGGGCCGTGGCTGAAGGCGATCGAAAAGACCAAGGAGCAGTTGATGCCTTCCGGCAAGCCCAAGCCCGGTCCCTTCATCGTGTCGATCGTGGCGCTGATGGTGATGGCCTGGGTTCTGGCCGGGACGATCGGTCATCTCGGGCAGGGCCAGGTGACGCTGGAGAACGGCGTCATCTCCGCCCTGTTCATCTGGGTCGGCTTCGTCGCCACGGCGCTGTCGGTCAATTACGCGTTCGGCGGACGCAAGATGATGCTGACCGTCATCGACGGCGGCCACTGGCTGGGCGTGCTCGTCATCCAGGGTGCCGTCATCGGCGCGATGGGGGTGTGAATATCATGACTTTCAAGCGCCCACGCATCGAAGGATTTGCCATCGTGTCCCGCGAGGGGATGATCGCAGGCTCCGACAGCTCGTTTCCCGAGGTCCTGAAGATTCCTGCCGACCAGGAATTCTACCAGGCCTCGCTCAACCGCGCCTCGGCGGTCGCCAACGGCCGCCACTCGGCCGAAGGCGGCCCGAAAGAGGCGGCCCGCCGGCGAATCGTTCTGACCCGGCGGGTGCAACGGGTCACGGTGGATCCGCGCAATCCCAAGGCGGTGCTGTGGAATCCGGCGACAGCGCCGTTCGACGAGGCGTGGCAGCGACTCGGCGCGGATGACGGCATTCTGGCGGTGGTGGGCGGCACCGACGTGTTCGGCCTGTTTCTCACTCTCGGCTACGACGCCTTTTTCCTTACCCGCGCCCAGGCCAGCGTGCCGCGCGGCCGGCCGGTGTTTCCTGGCGTTGGCGCCGGCTCCACGGCGGAGGAGGTGCTGGAACGGCACGGCATGGTGCTGCGCAAGACGCGCATGCTCGATCCGGCGACCGGCACGGTGCTGGAGGAATGGGGGAGAGAATGAGCGCCGATGCCAGCGG
>CALFRN010000512.1 GCA_937919085.1 uncultured Reyranella sp. | reverse complement strand
GCAGCATTGATGCGGCGGCGAACGCCGAGGCTTTCATAGGTATTCGATGGGGGATCCGATGCTGCCATCAGGGGAGCCTAGAGTCTTTTCCGACAAAACCGGAATCGTTCTCCTCCCCAGCGATGCTGGGGAGGTGGCGTCGTCACACGACGACGGAGGGGTCGGAAGCGACGCGACGGGCGCTCATGACCCCTCCGGCCCGTATGACGGGCCACCTCCCCTGATGACAGGGGAGGAGAGAGTCGGTTCAATCCACGTCGGAAAGACCCGGCGCAGCCGGTCATACCCGCCCGATGATCGCGATCGGGCCGCCGCCCGCCGGCCCCTGATGCTCGGCGCCGCCGGAGACATAGAGCATCGTATCGCCGATGGCACCGGCCAGGACGCCACCCACAAGGGCCCGGGCATGTCGGGTCGCGTGGATGTCGCTGTCGTCCAGCATGGTATGCCGTCGGCCGCGGATCGCGCCGGAGGGTGCGGGGTCGGCCTTCGCCAGGACTGCCGCGACGCCGTCCCCGCGGACGCCCAGCCGCTTCAGGATACGATGCGCCGCCGCCGCGTCGATGGCATCGCTCATGACATCGTGATCGATCGCGAGATCGCCCGCCCATCCCGGTGCATTGCCCAGCACCACGACCTCGTTGCGCAGCAGTTCGACACCGGCCGATGTGCTGGCAACCCCGGAATAGCGCGACCAGTCGCGGCAAACGGCCTGCTCCGGCGCGTCGTTCACTTCGCCGAGCGCCAGGGCGACGCCGAGCGCCGAGGCACCGCGCGACAACGCCATCGAATGGTAGGCGTCTTCGGTCGCCGGGGAGACGCCACGCCGTGCCGCCTCCTCGACGCGCTCCCTGGTGAGCAGCGGGCACTTGATCTGGACGAAATGGACGTCGGCCGGCGCGACGATGCCGGCCTCCTCCCGTGCCCGCGTCACTGCCGCAGCGGTCTCCTCGATCTGGGGCGCGCGGCCGATTTCCTCGGGCGCGAAATCCCGTGTCAGGCCGATGCCGATGGCCAGCCGCGGCCCCGGCGACGGCGCCGCCGCGGCCTCGCGGCAGAACACCAGCAGATGCGGCGACAGCCCGCCTTCGGTGCCGCCCGACATCACGATCGCGACCCGCTTCTCGATCTCCGAAAGCGCGCGGCCGAGCGTCACGGCCAGCAACATCTTCAGCGCCAGGGTGGCGTAGCCCCGGGTGAAATCGTTGACACAGCCGTTGCCCTCGGTCTTGCCGACGATGGCCACGATGGTGTTGGGATCCACCTCTCCGGCGTCGATTGCCGCGGCGAGTGCCGAGGTGTCGCCGGGACCGGTGGTTGGCAGGCGCAGCAGCCGCGTCCGGCGGGCCACGTCAGGCGGCCCCATATCAGGCAGCCTTCCCGGCGTCGCTGCCGTGGCGCGCACGGCGGCGCCGCAACCATGTCACCGACACAAGCGCGATGGCGATCACGGCAAAGGAAACGCCCGTGGTGACGGTGCCCAGCGCATAAAGCACGGGCGTCGTCACGTTCGTCGTCATGCCATAAATCTCCAGCGGCAACGTATTGAAGGTGCCCGACGTGTAGAGGCTGCGCGCGAATTCATCGTAGGAGAGCGTGAAGCCGAACAGGCCGACGCCGATCAGGCTGGGCAGCAGGATCGGCACGACCACGTGGCGGATCGTCTGCCACGACGTGGCACCGAGATCCCGCGCCGCCTCCTCGTAGCGCCGGTCGAAGCGATTGAAGACGGCGAACATGATCAGGAGGCCGAACGGCAGGGTCCAGGTCAGGTGCGCGCCGAAAGCCGAGCTGTACCAGGCGGGGTCCCAGCCCAGCACGCGGAACAGCAGGCCGACGCCGAGGCTGATCAGGATGGACGGCACGATCAGGCTGGCGATGGCGAGATAGAAAATGACGCCCGAACCCCGGAAGCGCGTCCGGAAGGCAAGGCCGGCGGAGAACGACGCGGCCACCGTCACCAGCATGACCGCGACGCCAAGGATGACCGAACGCCGGAAGGCGCCCGCAAAGTCGCCGACCATCTGCTTTTCGAAAAGATTCCCGAACCAGTGCAGGGAGACGCCGTTCATCGGAAAGGTAAGTCCGCCCGACGGCCCCTGGAACGACAGCACGAGGATGGTGAGCGTCGGGCCGTAGAGAAACAGCACGAACAGGCCGAAGAAGGCGGCGAGCAGCCAGAAGGCGGGACCGCGGCGACCGTTCACGTCAAAGCTCCTTGCGGATGTCGACCATGCGCATCATGGCCGCGACGATGAACAGGACCAGCAGCAGCAGGATGACGGCGTTTGCCGCCGCGGCGGGGTACTGCAGCAGCGACATGGCGTTCATCATCATGAGCCCCACCGAGGCGCTCAGGCCGCCGCTCATCATGCGCACGGTGACGAAGTCGCCCATCACGATGGTCACGACGAAGATCGAGCCGATGGCGATGCCCGGCTTGCACAACGGCACGATCACGTTCCACAGCGTCTGCCAGCCCGACGCGCCGGCGTCGCGCGCGGCCTCGAGCAGGCTGCGATCGATGCGCATCATCGAGTTGAAGATCGGCACCACCATGAACAGCGTGTAGAGGTGGACATAGGCCAGCACGACCGCGAAGTCCGAGTAGAGCAGGAACTCCAGCGGCTGGTCGATGAGACCGATGTTCAGCAGCGTCGAGTTGGCGAGCCCGTTGCGCCCGAGGAACGGGATCCACGAGATCATGCGGATGACGTTGGAGGTCCAGAACGGGATCGTGCAGACCAGGAACAGCACCGTCTGCATCGTCGGCGACCGAACGTGGAAGGCCATGAAGTAGGCGACGGTAAAGCCGATCGCCAATGTCAGTATCCACGTGATGGCGGCGAACTGGATCGTCTGCAGGTAGGTCTGCCAGGTCACCGGCGAGAGCAGCAGCTCCTCGTAGTTCTGCAGCAGAAAGGCCGGGATGATCTGCGTGGTGTTGTAGTCGAAGAAGCTCACCACCACGATCGTGGCGATCGGCACGACGAGGAAGAGCAGGAACACCAGCGCGAGCGGGGCGACCTGCAGATAGGTGATCCAGCCTCTCACGCGGGACATTTCACTTCATGCTCCTCTCCCATATGACGCATTCCGTCGTCTCGGGCGGGGTAATCCCCGCCCTGGAGCGGAGCCGCCCCCCTCGAGTGCCTCGGGGCAGGCTCGGCGGCGTAGTCGAGGGACCTCTTCTCCTCAACAAGGAACGGTGATGTTGAAGCGAGGTCTCTCCACTTCGCGCCTTCGGCGCTTCGGTCGAGACGACGGAATGCGTCATATGCGATTGCCCCTCACCTGGCCTCTCCCCCTGACGGGCAGGGGGAGAGGACTATGAAG
>CALFRN010000511.1 GCA_937919085.1 uncultured Reyranella sp. | reverse complement strand
GCCGGCTGGCACGTAGAGGTCCCCCTCGCCATCGTCCCAACGCGTCTGGTATTCGCGCGGCGGTGCCGTCACATCCTGCCAAAGGGTCGCCGTTCCACCGGCGGCGATGTCCCACGTCAGCAATGCAGCCTGCAGCAGATCACCGGCTGGCCAAAGGCGAAGACCATTGCCACGGCGCCGGCGAACTGGATGGCGAACCGCCGCAACGGGATTATCCTCTGAACTGAAAGCGGCCGATCTCCGTCAACGCGTCTCCGTCGCGCGCCAACAGCACCAGCGCCTCGATCCTGGCGTGCATTGGCAGCAATTTCTGGCGCTCGACGATGCGCGCGATCTGCTCGGCCTCGGCGGCGCGGTCGAACAGGCCTAACGTGATGTGGGGCTCGAACGGCTCTTCGCCAGGCAGTGGATTCAAGGCGTCGTGGAGTGCCGAGAGTTCTATCGCGCCGTCGGCCGGTACCGCGTAGAGGTAGGCGGCACGGGAAGGTG
The DNA here is from genome assembly GCA_937919085.1 of uncultured Reyranella sp. Taxonomy (GTDB): domain Bacteria; phylum Pseudomonadota; class Alphaproteobacteria; order Reyranellales; family Reyranellaceae; genus Reyranella. The sequence continues at coordinate 7,990 of CALFRN010000511.1, read as the reverse complement.
GCGTGAGGTCGTGGCGAACCATGCGGTCAATCACGACCCAGAACGGGCGCCGCTCCACGAGTTCGGCAAGGGCCGTTCGCAGTTCGGTCTCCCGGGCCGGCGACGCGCCGAACATCAGCGTGATGTGCGGGCCGATCAGGCCGGCCTCGCGCGGATGGTATTGCGCGCGCAGGCGTCTTAATGCGGTGTCATCAGCCTCCGCCAGAACGGGGCAGGCGACGACATAGAGCATCTCAGCTGTAGCTTTTGGCCATGCCGAGCGCCGGGTCCATCACCGCACCGTAGGGCGGGAACGGGTAGCGCAGCCCATTCTTGCCGAGATGTCCCATGCCCTCGATGGCACGCAGGAACTCGTCCGGCGGGCAGGCCATCAACAGTTCGTCATCGGCCACTCCGCCATAGCGGCGCTCGGCGAAACACGGCAGCGACAGCGAAGTCTGGCGTGTCGCCAGTGCCCTGCCCCACGAATCGGCACAGGCGCTCTCGCCTGTCACCGTGAAGTCGTAGCGGCGGTAGCGGTGATACTGCAGGCCGTTGATGAAATAGATCATCTGGCCGGGCGTGCCGTAGAACATGCAGATGTCAGGCGGATCGAGGCGCGCCGAGCGCAGCGGCGAGACGACCAGGCCGTTGTACTTGCCGTCCGGCACGCGCGGCATCTGGGCCTGATGGGAGGCCGAGGCCTCCTTGTTGCCAAACCAGACGCCGTTCATGTGGTCGCCCGACAGGAATCCTTCACCGGGATGATTGAGACCGACCACGCCGCCGCAGTTTCCGCCGCGCGTATTGTCGACCGTGATGCCGAGCGTGAAGCCGTACCAGCGCGACTGCGTCACCATCTGGCACATTGTGAACTTGAAACCCTCGGTCGGCTTGCGCACGCCCTGGATCTTTTCCATGTCCTTCGGATCTTCGAACAGCCGCATGCCGATCGGGTTGGTGCGGATGCGCAGCAATTCGATCAGCTTGGCCGACGCCTCGGCCAGCATGGCACCGGTGATCTTCTCCGGCGGCGTCCACGGCGCGGTCTTGTAGCCCGGTGGCAGGGTCTGAACGTTCATGGTTTCCTCCGTGTCTGGCTAGGTGAGGTTCAACCCACCGTCGGCGATGACGATCTCTCCGGTAACGTAGTCGTTGCCACAGAGCGCGGCTACCAGATCGGCAATGTCCTCGGGCTGCGCCGGTCGCCGCATCGGGGCCTTGGTCTTCCACAGTTCCGTCGCCTCGGGCCAGCCCGCGCTCATCGGCGTCTCGACCAATCCCGGCGCGACGCAGTTGACCCGGATTGCAGGCCCCAGCGCCAGTGCCAACAGGCGCGTGGCATGATGCAAGCCCGCCTTGGCGGTCGCATAGGGGATCGACGCACCCTTGGGCCGTACGCCCGAGTGCGTGCCGATATTGACCACGCTGGCCGGCCGACCGCCCTCGGCCGACATGCGCAATGCGGTCTCGGCTTCGGCAATCAGGACGAACGGCGCGATCAGGTTGATTTCGAGCATCCGCCGCCATACCGCCGGCGTCGCCGCCTTGAGGTCGGTGTGGGGAATACGCGCCGATTCGCCGGCATTGTTGATCAACACGTCGAGGCGGCCCTGCTGTTTCAAGACGTCGGCCACGAGCCCCCGCAGGGCCGCTTCGTCGCCAAGGTCGGCCTGGTGATAGCTGGCGCCTGGCAGTTCGGCTGCCATTCGCTTCCCGGTCTCGGCTGAACTTCGCGAGTGCAATGCGATGCGGTAGCCGTCGCGGACCAGACGGCGTGCCGTCGCGGCGCCAATCCCCGATGTCGAGCCGGTAACGAGGGCGACACGTTCAGGCATGGGTCTTCAATGCGGCCAGGGTCTCGTCCGGCCGCTCCACCATCATGAAGTGCCCACAGTTGGGTATCACGACGGTCGTCGATCCGGAGATGGCCGCGGCCAGCGGCCGGGCCCTGGCAGGGGGGGTCATGAGATCGCCGTCGCCCAACACCAGCACGGCTGGACATTTGACCGCCGCGGCGCGCGCCGGCGCGTCCTTGTACGAATTGCAGGCAGCAAGATCGGTATGGATCACGTCCGCGGCGTTGCCGGCCAGTACCGCCAGAGATTCGGCCCGCAACCACAGTCCGGGTGAGACCATGCCACCCTTGTGCAGTGCATTGCCCATACCCCAGAAAGTCATCAGTTCCTGGACCTTGAGCGTATTGGCTTTGGCCGAATCCAGCATCTCGGGATGTACAGGCATGTCGACCGCAACGCCGCAGAGACCGAGCGCGCGTACCCGGCCGGGGTGTCGGGCCGCGGTATCGAGCGCCACCAACGCGCCCATGGAATGGCCGACCAGCGCCGCGCTTTCGAGACCTGCCGCCTCGATCACCTTGGCGACCCAGTCGGCCATTGCCGCGATACCGGACAGCGCCGGTCCATCCGACCAGCCATGCCCCGGAAAATCGATCGCAAGCACGCTGCGCCCATGATGAGCGAACCAGCGCGTTTGCAGTCGCCAGGCCGTACGATCGAAACCGGCGCCATGGAGAAAGACGACAGCCGGCCTGGCGGGATCGAATGGCGCCCCGCCGGTCGTCGCGAAGACCACACGTTCATCGACGACGAGTTTCATGGTCAGCCCTTCTGCGCGGCGCGCAGCGCCTGCCCCAGATCGTCGATCAGATCTTCCGGGTCCTCCAGACCGACAGAAAGCCGGATCATGCCCTCGCCGATGCCGGCCTCGCCAAGTGCCGTCGCGTCGAGCTGAGCATGCGTGGTCGAGGCGGGATGAATGACCAGCGACTTGGCATCGCCGACATTGGCGAGATGCGAGAAGAGTTTTAGTCGCTCGATGAACCGCCGGCCAGCTTCGCGACCACCCTTGATATCGAAGCTGAATATCGAGCCGGCGCCCTTGGGCAAGAGCTTCCTGGCGAGCGCATGGTCAGGATGCTCCGCCAATTCAGGTGATGCAATGCGTTCGACGGCGGGATTTGTCTTCAGGAAAGCGATCACCTTGCGCGCGTTCTCGCCGTGACGGGCGACCCGTAGCGGCAGTGTCTCCAGTCCCTGCAGCAGATAGAAGGCCGTCTGCGGTGCCATGCAGCAGCCAAAATCGCGCACACCCTCGGTACGGGCGCGCATGACGAAGGCGTGCGGTCCAAACTCCTCGGCGAAGTCGATACCGTGATAGCCGGCGTAAGGCTCGGTGAGTGTCGGGAACTTTCCGGAGCCCTCCCAGTCGAAGCGGCCGGACTCGACGATCACGCCGCCGATCGCCACGCCATGGCCGCCAATGAACTTGGTGGCCGAATGAAAGACAATGTCGGCGCCCAGCGTCAATGGCCGGCAGAGGATCGGCGAAGCGAAGGTATTGTCGATCATCAGAGGAATTCCGGCGGCGTGGGCGATCGCGGCGATCGCCGGAATGTCCAGAACTTCACCACCGGGGTTGCCGATCGTCTCGCCCAGCACCAGCCGCGTCTCGGGCCGGATCGCCTTGGCGAAACCACCATGGTCGCGCGGATTGACGAAGGTCGTTTCGATGCCGAACCGCGGCATCGTGAGCGCCAGCATGTTGCGGGTGCCACCGTACAACGAGGTCGAGGCCACGATGTGGTTGCCGGCGCCCATCAGCGTCGCGATCGCGATATGAAGTGCTGCCTGGCCGCTCGAGGTCGCGAGCGCGCCGGAACCTTCCTCCAAGGCTGCCACCCGCTCCTCAAACACGGCGACGGTGGGATTGGAGATACGACTATAAATGTGGCCACCTACCTCGAGATTGAACAGGCTGGCGGCGTGATCGACGTCGCGAAAAACGAACGAGGTCGTCTGGTAGATCGGCACCGCCCGCGCCCCGGTGACGGGATCGGGATGCTGACCGGCATGAAGCGCCAGCGTGTCGGGCTTCAGGAACTTGGCTTCGGCCACAAGGCCCTCACTTCTTGAAAAAGGATGCGGCAGCCGACGCGTGGCTTTGCTTGGCCTTGATCTTCTCTTCGACGCGAGCGATCTCAGCTTTTAGGGCTGCGACGTATTCGCGAAGTTCCTCGACCGACATCGGGTCGAGATTTCTCGGCTGCGACTTCTTCTTGAGCGGTTCGAGATCGTCTGTTTCAAAGGCCATGGCGCGGCTCCACGGAAGCGGCTAAGGGAGACCTACCATTGCTCCCATTGCTCCGAAAGGCCGACCATGAGCGCACTCCCCGCTACGATGACCTGTGTCGAAATCACCAAGTCGGGCGGCCCCGAAGTGCTCGTGCCGACGACACGGCCGGTGCCTGTTCCTAAAGCAGGCGAGATACTGATCAAGGTCGCGGCCACCGGCATCAACCGGCCCGATATCGCGCAGCGACAGGGAAACTACGCGCCTCCACCGGATGCGTCCGACCTGCCTGGCCTCGAGGCCTCGGGCACGGTGGCGGCGTTGGGTCCGAACACGACAGGTTGGAAGGTCGGAGATGCCGTCTGCGCCCTGACGCCGGGCGGCTCCTACGCCGAGTACTGTACCGTCCCGGTGCCGCAATGCCTGCCAGTGCCGAAGGGCTTCGACATGCTGCAAGCGGGAGCGCTGCCGGAGAACTATTTCACCGTCTGGCACAATCTCTTCGAGCGCGGCCAGCTCAAATCTGGCGAGTCGGTCCTGATCCACGGCGGCGCCAGCGGCATCGGCACGACAGCCATTCAGCTGGCGAAGGCCTTCGGCTCGACGGTCTACACGACGGTGCGCACCGCGGAAAAGGCGGCCGCGGTGAAGGCACTCGGCGCCGACCATGCGATTCTGTACAAGGACAATGACTGGGCAGCCGAGGTGAAGAAGCTTTCGGGCGGCGTCGATGTCGTGCTCGACATGGTTGCCGGCGACTACCTGCCCAAAAACCTGCTGCTCCTGAAACAGGATGGTCGCTGCGTCATCATTGCGGTTCAGCTGGGTCCAGTGGCAACGGTCAGTGCCGGCATCATCATGGTCAACCGCCTCACCGTCACGGGCTCGACGATGCGGCCGCAGAGCATCGAGAACAAGGGCCGGATGGCCCGCGGACTCAAGGACAAGGTCTGGCCGCTGCTGGAAAGCGGCAAGGTGAAGCCGATCATCTACAAGACCTTCCCGCTTCGCGAAGCGGCGGCAGCACACGCCGAACTGGAGCGGGCCGAGCATGTCGGCAAGGTGATGTTGACGGTGTGACCGGCCGGCGTTGCGCCTTCAGAACTTGCCGGTCACGAAGTACATCGCGATCCAGGGCTGCCAGAGCACCAACCCGAGGCCGGTCAGCATCAGCAGGATGAACGGCAGCACGGCCTGGCACAGCAGGCCGAACTTCTGCTTGAAGGCGCTCATGGCGACGATGAGGTTCAAGCCGACTGGCGGCGTCAGGTAGCCGATCTCCAGGTTCAGGATCATGATGACCCCGAACAGGACCTTGTCGAAGCCGTACGCAGCCGCGACCGGCGCCAGCAACGGCCCGAGCACCAGGATCGCCTCGCCCGTGGTCATCAGGCAGCCAACGATCAGCAGCAGGACATTGATCATCAGGATGAAGACCAGCGGACTGTCGATATAGCCCTGAATGAGGGCGACCATGCCTTGCGGTATGCGGTGCTCGATCATGATGATGTTGAGGCTGAGCGCCACCGCCAGAACCGGAAACAACGAGCCTCCGAGCTTGGAAGCGTCGAGCACGACGGCATAGAAGTCGCGCAGCTTCAATTCCTTGTGGACAAGGATTTCGATCGCCATGGCATAGGCGAGCGCCACGGCCGCCGCCTCGGTCGCCGTGAACCAGCCGCTGTAGATGCCTCCCAGCAGGATGACCGGCATCAGTGCCGCCCAGATGCCACGACCGAAAGAGGTCTTGCATTCGTCGAAGTCCAACGCCTCCCGCGGCCGGTGGCGGTTCATCCACACCGCGTAGACCGAGAGGAGCACGGTCAGAAGGATCCCTGGACCAAAGCCGGCGAGAAACAGATCGACGATCGAGGTCTCGGTGACGAGGCCGTAGATGATCATCGGGATCGACGGCGGGATGATGATGCCGAGCGTGCCGCCCGACATGATGGCACCCAACGTGAACTTGTTGTCGTAGCCCGCTTTGCGCATTGCCGGGTAGAGTACCGAGCCGACCGCCAGCATGGTGACGATCGACGAGCCTGAGATGGCGGCGAACACCGCGCAGGACAGCACGCAGGCAACGGCGAGGCCGCCGGGTAGCGGCCGGGTGACAGCCTGCAGCATGTCGACGAGGCGCTTGGCAATCGAGCCGCGTGTCATGACATTGCCGCACAGGATGAAGAGCGGGATCGACAGGATGAGCTCCTTGTCGATTCCGACCCACATGTCTTCGACGATGTAGTCGAGTTGGCCGCGCCCCCAGACCATGTGGATGTAGGCGGCGACGGCCAGCAGCACGACGATCAGCGGCTGGCGCAGGACGAGCAGCAGCACGACCAGCCCCGCGAGCAGCACGCCGTTCATTCCTGGAACTCCGGCGGACTCGGACGAACTGCGGGCCAGGCGGCATAAACGAAGTAGCGCAGCCCCGCGGACAGAAAGCCGAGCGGGATCGCCGACTGCACCGGCCACACCAGCCAATCAAGCACCGGCATGCGAAGCTGGGTCTCCGCCGTCGAGATCACAAAGGCGACGCCGAACCATGTGAACCCCAGCAGAAACACGCCGGTGATCACGTCGGCGATGCGATCGAGCACCGGGCCCCAATGCGACGGCACCCAGCCGAACGCCACACGCGGAACCAGATGGCTGCCGGTCGCTGTGGCGATACCCACGCCCATGAAGCTGCCGACGATCAACGCGATCATTGCGAAGCGCTGGGCAGCGAAGATCCCGGTCGGGCCGATGTCGATGCCGAGCGCCGCCAGTGTCGGGCCGAGTATCTCGCGCCCGAACACGTCGACCACCATGATCAGGGCGATGAAGGCGAAACAGACGACAGCCACCCAGCATTCGATCCTGTGCCACGCAGTCAACACGCGGGGAATCCACGACGGCACGGTCGATGGTCCGGGCGCAGCCCCGGCGGCGGGCGCTTGGTTCATGGCTGTCAGAAATCGAGGAGGATGCGAGTCCGGCGCACGCAGAGTGCGCCGGCGTTTTGATCAGTTTGGATAGAGGACGCGCTGGAAATCAGGTGCCGCACTTCTTCTTGGCGTCTTGCATCAGCGCGAAGAAGGCCTCGGCGTTGCCCCCCACCGCCTTGACGATCTGCGGCCACGCCGGCTCAAGCGCCTTCTGCCACTTCGCCCGTTCCTCGGGCGTCAGAGCGACGATCTGGCCACCGTTCTTGAGATGCAGCTCGAGGATCTTCTCCTCGAAGCCGCGGATCTCGGCGCGGAGCTGGGCGGCCGTGCGCTTCCCGACTGCCGCCTGTAGGGCATTCCGCTGGTCGGCGCTGAGCTTGTCATAGACCGCCTTGGACATCACGACGATGCCACCCGAATCGACATGGTTGGTACGCGTGTATACCGGCGCGATCTTGCCCAGACCCGACGGAACATAGTAGGTGACGGGCGCGTCGGATACGTCAACTAGGCCGGTCTGGTGCGCCGAGGCCCACTCGGTGATTCCCAGTGGATTGGGATTGGCGCCAAGCGCAACCCAGAATGCCGCGCCTGTCTTGGTCGGCGCCGACCGCGCCTTCAGCCCCTTGACTTCGGTCGGCGACTTGAACGGCTTCTTGCCGACGATGTTGCCCGAACCGACATGCGTCCAGCCGAGGAACACAACGCCCTTCTGAGCCAGCGCGTTGGTCGTGTAGGGAATGAGATAGTTGTCGTAGACACAGTCCTGTTGCTTGGCGCTGTCGAAGTAGAACGGCAGGCTGGTCAGCGACAGCTCCGGCACCAGGGCTGCCGCGGCGGCGACCGAGAAGCCGCCCATGTCGATGCGGCCGCGCGCCACCTGCTGCATCGTGTCCTGCTCGTTGCCGAGCTGGGCGTTGATGAAGGAGTTGATCTTTATCTTGCCTTTGCTCTCTTCGGCAACATCCTTGCCGAACCGGTCGAGCTGC
>CALFRN010000510.1 GCA_937919085.1 uncultured Reyranella sp. | reverse complement strand
ATAAAGGAACTGATCACACTCGGGGCGTTGATCTCGGCATGGTGAATGCGCCTGTCATAATCCCTATGATACCGATAATCTGCCAATTCATCCCAGATTGTAGCTGTGACAATGAATTTTGGCCCACTTGTGCTGACGAATATTGGCCCACCCCCCGGTGTTTGACCCGCTGAGCCGGGCCTAGGCCCGGCTCAGCGGGTCAGCGGCGTTTTTCTGCCCTCCCTGTCATGATTTCCCCGCCTTCCGCTGCGCCGTGGTGCGTCGGAACCGGTAGGAGTCCGTCCCCGTCGTGATGATGTGCGCCTGGTCCGTCAGCCGATCGATCAGCGCCTTGCACAGCCGCGGATTGGGGATCACCTGCGACCATTCGGAGAACGGCAGGTTGGTGGTGACGATCACCGCCGCCTTCTCCGCCCGGTCGGCGATCACCTGGAACATCAGTTCGCAGGCGGTCTCGGCCAACGGCACGTAGCCCAATTCGTCGATGCAGATCAGATCGAGCCGTTCCCACCGCGCCAACGCTCGGCTGAGTTGGTTGGCGTGCGCGGCCTCGGCCAACTCGTTGATCAGCGCCGTCGCCGTCGTGAACCGCACCCGGCGCCGCTGGCGACAGGCCGCCACGCAAAGCCCCGTCGCCAGATGGGTTTTGCCGGTACCGGCCTCACCCACCAACAGGATCGGTTCGGCCTTGGTCACATAATCGCCCTCGGCGAGCGTGCGCAGTTGGGCGGCCGAGACGCTGGAGCGATCGAACTCGAACGCATCCAGGGTCTTCATCCGCGGCAGCTTCGCCTCATGCAGCAGCCGGGTGATCGCTCGGCTCTCGCGCTCCTCCATCTCGGCCGCCAGCAGCGCCTCGAGATAGCCAACATGGGATTGGCCCTCCCGGGTCGCGGCCTCGGCCAGACGGGCGAACTGGCCGCCGATCGTCGGCATGCGCAGCGCCTTGCAGTGCTGGCGAATGGCTTGGTCCTGGAGATCCCGCATCATGCGGTCCCCACGCAGGGCGTGGAGATCAGCAGCGTGTCGTAATCAGCCATGCTTGGCATTGGCCGGTCGTAGCGGGCCAGTGCGCCAACGTCGATCGCATCAGGGATGGCTTTGTGCAGTCCGGCCTCGGTCAGCAAATACCGCACCGCCGCCACGTCACAGGCGCCGAGCGACACCGTTGAGGCGACGGCGGCGCGCAGTGCGTCATGGCCAAATTCCCGGCCCAGTCCGAGCACCTCCACCATGGCGCGGGTGCCGTTCTGCTTGCCGTGCCGCGCCCGTAGCCGCTCCCAGAGTTCGTCGTAGCAGACGGGCCAGCGACCAGCCGCGCGCCATTGCGCCCGCGGTTTGGACCCGGCGAATGCCCCTGGCTTCTGGCCCAGCACATCAAGGTAATGCTCGAGATCGAGCACATGCTGGCGGCGGCTGTGACAGCGTTCGTGGCGGGCGATCAGATGGCCGGCGTGCCAGATCTCGACATGCAGCGGATACACCCGCGCTTCCACCCGCGTGCCCGCACGCGCTGGCACAGAATAGAAATTGGTTTTCACCGTGACGCAGCCTTGCTTGTCCACGAGCGGGAAGACGATGTCGGCCAGGTCGAAGCCTTCCGCCACGCGTTGCGGTAGATGGCCCCGCTCCTCGGCGAGCGCGGTGCCGACGGAGCACGTGCGGCCATCCAGCACCCGCGCTTCGTCCGCGCGGCAACCGCTCAGCAGCAGCACGTTCAGCGCATCAAGGTCGGGGACGCTCGGTACCGGAACCAGATGGTTACGCCGGAAATAGCCGACTTCACCTTCAATGCCTCCCTTTTCATGCCCCTCGCCAGGCGTGCAGAACTCGGCCGCAAACCGCCAATGCGAGCGGAACGCCATGAACCGCACCGTCTCCTCGCGCCGATGGCCACGCAGGATCTTGCGCACCGCGCTGGAAAGATTGTCGTAGCGCAGCAGGTGGAACACGCCACCGAAGTAAGCGAAGGCGTGCTCGTGCGCCTCCAGGAACGCCTGCTGGGTGGCGTGTCGGTAGGCTCGGTGGAACGCGGCCCCGCTGGCCATCGAGCGCATCGCGAACACCTGGACCTTGGTCCGCTCGTCGCCGAGATCGGCCCAGGCCTCATACCAGTCGACCTGCGCCTCCTGGGCCCAACTGTAGCTTTGCGGCACGAAGGTCTCGCGGCGCAGCAGTCCCATCTGGTGTTTACGCTCGCGGACATGGTTGCGCACCGTCGACTCCGCGACGGCGGCGTCGGGGAATTCCGTCAGGATCCGGCGATAAATACGTCGCGCCGTGTGACGC
>CALFRN010000509.1 GCA_937919085.1 uncultured Reyranella sp. | reverse complement strand
TATCTCAGATTTTATCTTTTTTTCAGATGGTTGGGTCATTTTTCTAATCTATTTAATCAAATTATTGAAGGGCGTTTCGGCAAGCTTTCGCGCGTACTGGCGTGAATGTGCCTCGAGCCGCTCCACCGCCGCCTCGTCGGCCGGCGGCCTACCGCCATAGGCGTTGCGACGCAAGACATCGGCAAGTGGCGTTACGCCACCGGCGAGCGCTTCGCGATAGGCCAGCGCCCGACCATGGAATCCCTCAGCCATAATCTTGATCTTGCGTCCCACCCCGAGATCCTGGACCCCCAGCTCGCGCAGCGTGATGTCGAGATGGCGAAACATGGCGTCGAAAAAGGCCTGCGCCAGCCGTTCGCCCTGTGGCTCCTGACGAAGACGTTCGATAGCAATTGCGGCATGCAGCGCCAGCGCGTCAAATCGACCATCGAGCGTATCGGGAATGCCGCAGGCATCGAACAATGCTGGCTGACGCGCCTGTTCGGCCGTCCGGAGATAGAACGCGGCGGCAAATTTATCGTCGGCGCGTTTGCGGCTTAACACGTTCCAACTCCCTGCTGACACGGGTCGAGGTTGACCCGCACTCACCATAGCGACATGTTGTGCACCGTCTTTCCCAAGAACCCAAGTCCTCACCCAAGATTCAGCTCATGCGCCGTACCTTTGCCGTTGTCGGCACCATTCTCATTCCCGCCCTCTTCGCGTTGGGAGGCTGTGAGCCCGACGTCAGCCTGCGCGGTTTTGCAGCAACACCCGGATCGGTCGAGAAATTGGAAGTCGGCAGCCAGAGCCGCGAGGACGTCATCCGCCTGATCGGATCGCCGTCGGCGGTTTCCACCTTCAATCCGAATGTCTGGTACTACATCAGCGAAACCCAGGAATATTGGGCCTTCCTGAAGCCCGAGATCGTCGAAGAAAAGGTGATCCAGATCACATTCGCCGAAACCGGTCGAATCCAGGCGATAAAGAACTACGATTTGAAGGACGCCAGGGACATCGCCATGGTCCAGCGCATTACGCCAAGCGCAGGCAAGCAATTGACGGTGCTGGAGCAAATCCTCGGTAACGTCGGCAAGTTCAATCCGGCATCGAAGACCGGTGCGGGCACCAATCCCGGCGCACCTACCGGCGGCTCAGGCATCTGAGGCCAAGCGCCGACCCTACCGATCTTCCGGCGACAGAAAAAAGCCCCGGTCTTTCGACCGGGGCTTTTCCGTGAGGATATCGTCGCGGCCTCAGTGTGCGAGCACAGCCAGCAGCAACAGCGCGACGATGTTCGTGATCTTGATCATCGGGTTAACGGCGGGACCCGACGTATCCTTGTACGGATCGCCAACCGTGTCGCCTGTAACCGCGGCCTTGTGAGCCTCGGAACCCTTGCCGCCGAAATGACCTTCCTCGATGTACTTCTTGGCGTTGTCCCAGGCTCCGCCGCCTGCCGTCATCGAGATGGCGACGAAAAGGCCGGTGACGATCACGCCGAGCAGCATGGCGCCGACGGCCGCAAAGGCGTCGGAGCGGTTGGCGATGGCGCTGATCACAAAGAACAGCACGATCGGTGACAGCACCGGCAGCAGCGACGGGATCATCATTTCCTTGATCGCGGCCTTGGTGAGCATGTCGACGGCCCGGCCATAGTCAGGCCGGTCTGTGCCCGCCATGATGCCGGGCTTCTCCTTGAACTGCCGGCGGACTTCCTCGACCACCGATTGCGCGGCGCGGCCGACCGCCAGCATCGACATGCCGCCGAACAGGTACGGCAAGCCACCACCGATTAGCAGACCGACCACGACGTACGGGTTCTTGAGCGAGAAATCGACCGCCGTAATGCCAAGTTTGCCCTGAGCGATAAAGTAGTCGAGATCCGACGTGTAGGCCGCGAACAGCACCAGCGCACCGAGACCGGCCGAAGCGATGGCATAGCCCTTGGTGACCGCCTTGGTGGTATTGCCGACGGCATCGAGAGCGTCGGTGTTCTTGCGCACTTCCTTTGGCAATCCCGCCATTTCGGCAATGCCGCCGGCATTGTCGGTGACCGGACCGTATGCATCGAGCGCCACCACCATGCCGGCGAGGGCCAGCATCGCGGTCGTGGCAATGGCGATGCCGAACAGACCTGCCAGGATGTAACACGTCACGATGCCGGCGCAGATCAGGATCGCTGGAAGCGCCGTAGCTTCCATCGACATGGCAAGACCGGCAATGACATTGGTGCCATGGCCCGTGACCGAGGCCTTCGCCACGGCCTTGACCGGACGATAGTCGGTTCCGGTGTAATATTCGGTGATCCAGACGATCAGCCCGGTGATGGCAAGACCGACCAGGGAGCACCAGAACAGCGACATGCCGGTGAACGACTGGTCACCGACCTTTAGCACCGTGCCCATGCCGACCAGGTAGTCGGTCACGAAATAGATGGCGGGGATCGACAGCACCGCGGCCACGATTACGCCCTTGTACATCGCCCACATGATGTTGCCGTCCGAGCCGAGGCGGACGAAGTAGGTGCCGATGATGGAGGTGATGATGCAGGCGCCACCAATGGCCAATGGATAAGCCATCAGCTTGGAAACCAGCATCGGATCGGCCGCGAAGAAGATCGATGCCAGGATCATCGTCGCGACGGTTGTGACGGCATAGGTTTCGAACAAGTCAGCCGCCATACCGGCGCAATCGCCGACATTGTCGCCGACGTTGTCGGCAATGGTGGCCGGGTTGCGGGGGTCATCCTCGGGAATCCCCGCCTCGACCTTGCCGACCATGTCGCCGCCGACGTCAGCACCCTTGGTGAAGATGCCGCCGCCGAGACGGGCGAAAATCGAGATCAGCGAGGCGCCGAAACCAAGCGAGACCAGTGCATCGATCATGGTGCGACTGCCGCCCGGAATGCCCATCTTGAGCAGAATGAGGTAGTAGCCGCAGACGCCGATCAGGGCGAGGCCGGCGACCAGCATGCCAGTGACCGCGCCCGCCTTGAAAGCAAGGTCAAGGCCCTGGGCCAGGCTTTTCTGGGCCGCCACTGCGGTGCGTACGTTGGCGCGCACCGAGACATTCATGCCGATAAAGCCGGTGGCACCCGAGAGAACGGCGCCGATCAGAAAGCCAACCGCCGCGTATTTACCGAGCAGGATGGCAAGCGCGACAAGCACGACGACGCCAACGATGGCGATCGTGGTGTACTGGCGCCGCAAATAAGCACTCGCCCCCTCCTGAATGGCCTGGGCGATCTCTTGCATGCGTGGAGTACCGGCGTCGGTGGCCATGACCCGCGACGCAGTGATGACGCCATACAGCACGGCGATTACGCCGCAACCGATGACGGCCAGAAGAACAGGAGACATCTTTTATAACCTATTGTTTTTGCGGCATTTTCAGCCCCACGCGCGCCGAAGTCAGAGACCTCCCCCGGCGCAGGGCGGGCGGAAAATGACAGAACCGACCCGTCTCCGCAACACAACCATGGGAAAACCCCATGAACTCAAGGGCTTGGCATCAGACCCGAGAGGGATTGCGCAGCCGGAACGTGACGATGACCGCGAGGGCGATAAGAACCAGCACCAGGGCGACATAGTTGAGCACTGCCCAGCCATTGAGTTCCAGAACCACGCTCGCCATCAAACTGGCCACGGTCGTGACGCCAAAGACCATGAAATCGTTGAACGCCTGGGCCTTGCCACGCTCGGTCTGGCGGTAGGTGGTCGTGAGCAGGGTCGTGGCGCCGACGAACAGGAAATTCCACCCTACCCCGTTCAGCATCAACGCGCCCCGGAAGTGCCACTCTGTAACCCCCGTCAAGGCAACCGCGACCCCGCCGATCAAGAACAGACTTCCCACGACCATCATGTTGAAGATGCCGAACCTGGAAATCAGGTGGCCGGTGAAGAACGACGGCACAAACATGCCCATGACGTGCACGAAGATTGTGACCGGGGCTTCCGTCCTGTCGAGGCCGCACTGCACGATGGCCAGCGGTGACGCCGCCATTACGAAGGACATCACGCCGAAGGCGATCATCGCGCCGACATTGGCGACCATGTAGGTAGGCTGGGTGACGATCTCGAACAGGGGCCGCTGCGGTCCCGCGGTATCCTCCGCCTTCACAGGGGGAAATTCGATGAACCCCTGCACGACGAAGACGAGCGCGTGGACGAAGATGACCGCCACGAAGCTTGCCTGGAAGATCGGCAGCCAAAGGTCCGGGGTGAAGCGTGCCATCGCGGGTCCGACGACGCCCGCAAGGACACCACCGGCCGTCACATAGGAAATCGCCTGGGCACGGAACGCGCCTGGAGCCAGTTCGACCGCGGCAAAGCGATAAAGCTGCATATTTGCAATGGCATTGCCGAGGAACAGACCGCCCACGCACATCACCGGAAAACTGCCAACGCCAAGGCCGATGGCCGCCAGGGATGCCCCCACCATGCCCATCACCGAGCCTGTGCGGAAACCGAACTTGCGGCCGCGGCGCATCATCAGCATCGACGCGGGAAACACCGACAGCATGACGCCGAGATGCTGCATGGTGACGGGCAGGTTGGCCCACATGCGCATGTCGGGCGAGATAATGGTCAGCACAGCCAGTGCCGACGACGCGAACATCAAGGTATTGCTGCTCTGGGTCAGCGCCTGGCACAGCGCCAGCAAGGCGATGTTGCGCATCGACCGCGGCGGCATGCGAGAAGGCGCTACCGGTGTCTCTCGTGTGTTTGCCGTGCCATCCATTGGGCGCGCACCTTAGTCTTGTGCCCCTGCCCGCCCCAAGCAAATAGCCGCGGGCGCCGCGCGCCAC
>CALFRN010000508.1 GCA_937919085.1 uncultured Reyranella sp. | reverse complement strand
TTGCCACCGCCGAGGCCCGCGACGCCAAGCGCATCGGGCGGCCGGCCGCCGGCGAAATCAAGGCGGTCCGCGCGGCGCTCGGCCAGATCGTCGGCTGACGTCTGTCCACCGTTCCCGAGCCCCTTCCGTCGTCTCGACCGAGGAGCGTAGCGACCTTGCCTCGATCGGCCAAGGTCTCTCCGCTCCGCCTCGCTTCAGCGCGGAGACTACTCCGCGCGACTCGGCTCCGGTTCGGGCGGAGTTACCTCCGCCCTGAGACGACGGAGTAGCGAGGACGGGCTGGCGACGACGGTTAACCCGGCATCTTATCGATGAACCCGACCACCGATGCGAGCCGCCCATCGGGCGCCAGGGTGCAGAAATCGACGCCCTCGACGACCGTCGGGCCCGCGGCGGGGCCGAGCGACCAGGTGAAGCGCAAGGCGCCGTTGTGGGCATCGACCTTCGACGTGCGCTTGAGCACGAAGCCCGGGAACCTGGCCTGCACGCCGGCCAGCATGGCATCAATCCCGGCGGGGCCGTCGCTCGTCATCACCGGATCGCGGTAGGTGCCCGCCTCGGCCCAGGCCGCGGCGATGCCGGCGCGGCGGCGGGCGGAATCGGTCTCGTTCCAGGTGGCGACGTAGGCCTCGGCGATCGCCTCCGGCGACGGGCTCTGCGGCGACGGGGCGGCGGTGACGGCTTCACGGGTGGCGGCGGTTTGAGTGGACATGGCTTCCTCCTGCGGATGGTTGACCCTGACGGAGATAAGCGCGGGACGGGGCCGGAGGCGATTGTCTGGGAGGTAATGAGGAGTATCAGGCCTCGATGTCAAACAGACGGCGTAAGTGATCGGGGATCGGGTTGCTTAACTTCCAAGTCACCGTGATAGGTTTTTCACCTTCCCATTTCTGGAACGCCACTACGCCGCAGTAAGTGAATGGAGCCGCTTTGGCTCCTCTCAACTTGGTTGGCCTGACAAAGAGGTGAACATCATGGCCGGGAAGCGATCCATTGATGATTTGACCGTGCTTAGAAGCCTGAGTCGTCCGGTCTTGGCTCTGCCATTCAAATATCTGGGCGTCGACAAAGCGGTCAACATACTGGTTGCCTGCCGCAAGGTTTCCTTTGGTTAAGGTCACAAGCAAGATGAGATGCTGACCTATGCATGCGTCCCGGCAAGCTATCCCGCAGCAGCATCGCTTCGAGAAGCAGCATCTTGTAGCTCCTACTCATCGGCGTGCCTGCGACGCTGTCTAGGAATGCTCCGTGACGTTGGTGGACACTTTTCTCTGCGGCACCGAGGTCGCCCATATGTTCGATGAAAGAAAACCAACCGCCATGGCCAGTTGCCCGTGGATTGAAACCTGCGTGAAGCACCTCGGTGGCAGTGGGGCGTTCGCCGTGTCGTAGCCGAAAGTCGACGTAAAACGCTTCCAACGCATCCGCGTCTTTTGACGCCCTCAACAGCCCTTCAAGAAGGTCCAAAGCCTTCAGGTCGTAAGTAACTTCGCAACCCGGAGGAAACTGCATCTCATGTCGGCGAACGCGGTCCAGTGCCAGCGCCAAGGAACGATCGCCATCGCCCGCTTGAAGCAGTGCGCGCGCCTTCGTAAGGAAGACGCGATGATTGCCAATGTAGTCCAAGACAATCAGATGGCTCTTGTCGTGAGAGACGCGCATGTCACATCGATAGACCAAGTTCTCCTGGCACAAAGCAAGAAGATCGCCGCCGTCAGTCCGCTCCGGCGTGGCCGTCAGCCCAAGAAGGAACTTCGGCGTGAAGTGCTCGATCAAGGTTCGGTATGTCCGGGCCGCGGCATGATGGAACTCATCGACAACGATGTAGTCGAAAGCATCCGCGGGGAAGTTTCTGAGGTGCGATATCCGACCGAGTGTTTGTATTGAGGCAAACAGAACGTCTGCTTGCAGATCCTTCTCATCACCCGCGTAGCGGCCAAACCGGGCCGTCGGCCTTAGCCGACGGAAAGTTGCCATTGCCTGACCAAGGATTTCCTCTCTGTGTGCGACGAACAGAATGCGATCGAACGATTCGCTATCGAAGGCACTTAACCGTCCCAAATCGCGAGCGAGCACGGTGTCTTAAATGCAATGCGCTCTTGCGAGACGTCGCAGAAAGGGCAGCCGTGTTGTGACGATTCATGCACGTTAGCTCAGTGCCTCCCCGCCAGCCCCACTGTTGATATTAGAATGGATCAATCTATCCGAATCACCTAGCAGCGACGATGCTTGGCATCCATCACCCATGGCTCCACCACTACGTTGCCCCCGCGTCCGGCTATGCATCCCCGCATCCTTGCTGCCCAGCGCGTCTCGCGCCTAGTCTCTCCGCCTTCTTCCCATCAAACAGCGAGAACCTCATGGCTGAATTCGAAAAGCGACTGGCGTGCGTCATCAACGCCGACGGCACGATCGCCCGGGGCTACATGATCGAGCGCTGCGAGCTGCAGGGCGAGAACCGCTACGTCATCACCTGGAAGGTGGCGCTGCAGGGCGAGGCGAAGACCAATTTCGCCGGCACCATTGGCAGCAGCCTCGACGAGGCGGTGGCGCCGGGCCTGATCACCGTCGGGCTGGCGAAGGATCCGCACCAGATGCAGGTGCACACGTACGATCCCGCGGGGAAGCCGGCGAAGCGGCCGTTTCATGTGGCGGTGTTCAGGGATTAGAGCGGAAGCGTCCGACCCCCTCCGCCGCGTATGACGCGGCACCTCCCCCGAGACGGGGGAGGAGAAGCGCGTATGACGCGGCACCTCCCCCGGGACGGGGGAGGAGAAGAAGGAGGATCGCGGGCGTTACCGCTGCGTGGTCGAGGCCGGGCCGCTTGGCGGCTCGAGGTTGTTGTCGGGCTGGAACTGCAGGAACAGGAAATAGAGCACGAGCGCGGCCACGCCCCACAGCAGCCAGGTCGAGAGCGTGGCCTTGGGCCGGGAGCCGGGAGCGGCCGGGGCGGCGCCGGAACCGGAGTCGGGCGCGCGCGGTTGCGGCTGGGCGATGGCGGCCGAGCTGTAGCCGGGCAGCAGGCCGGCCAGGCGCGTGGCGATCGCCTCGGCGTCGGCAGCCTTCCAGTTGCCTTCAGGCAGGCGGGCAATGGCGGCGGCGAGCGCGGTGATGGCGACGTCGCGCGGCAGGTCGGCGAGGCGGGCGGCCTCCTGCCACGGGTCGATGCCGAGGCGGGTGAGCGCGGTCAGCACCGTGAGCCGGACGCCGTTGGCCTCCTCGCCCACTTCGGCATGGAGAAAGCCGTTGTAGGCGGAATGGCCGAGGGAATATTCCGGGCGCAGGGTCATGGGGTCAGGGTCATTTGGCGGAGGCCTCCGTGCTGCCGATGGGAGATGGCCGGCCGGCATCTGTTAGATGGACCCTCGCCGTCGGTTCACCAAGGACAATCGGGGCCCTGCACGCGCCGGGCGTGCGCCTTCCTTGCCCCGTCCTGGCCTCGTCCTTGCGTCAGATCAAGGCGCCGGGGCACCGCGGCGGTTTTGCTGGGGCACGATGCAGCACTTCATCTTTCGCTGCCCGGCGACGGGCTACAATGTCCAGGGCACGCACGACAGCGGCGGGCGGCCGCTGCCGGACTATGTCTCGCAGAGCTGCCTCGCCTGCCGGGCGGTCCATCTGGTCAATCCGGCCACCGGCCGGCTGATGGCCGAGGAAGTGCGCCGGGCTATTCCGCCGCCTTGATCTGTTCCTCCAGCATCGGCCGGATCGGCGCGTCGGCCGGCA
>CALFRN010000507.1 GCA_937919085.1 uncultured Reyranella sp. | reverse complement strand
ACCTACGACATCGGCGGCCTGCGCTATCCACAGCCGTTCAAGATCCGCCGGCTTGGCCATTTCGGCTTCAATGTCGCCGACCTTCAGGGCGGCATCGATTTCTATTCGAAGCTGCTGGGTTTTCGCGTCACCGATACGCGGGACTTTTCCAAGGTGCCGGGCCGCGAGGAGATGGCGAAGCGGCTGGTGGATCCGCGCATCGTCTTCATGAGTCACAATTCCGACCATCACGCCTTCCTGCTGGCGCACAAGTCGCTGGGTGCCATCTTCGGCGACGACGCGGTGTCCAAGGACATCACCGTGAACCAGATAACCTGGCAGGTCGGCACCATGGACGAGGTGTTCGCGGCCGCCGACTATTTTCGCGAGAATCAGGTCGAGATCCGCCGGGTCGGCCGCGACATGCCAGGCAGCAACTGGCACACCTATATCCGCGATCCCGACGGCCACACGGTCGAGCTCTATTACGGCATGGAGCAGATCGGCTGGGACGGCCGCAGCAAGCCCGAGGCGATGTATTACCGCGCCTTCCGCGAGCAGCCGGAACTGCCGCAGATCTCCGAGGAGCAGGAGGTCCGTGATGCCGTCGCCAAGGGCATCGACATCAACGCCGGCAACACCATCGAGGACCGCAGCGGAGAAGAATATGTCGTCGCGGGCGTCCGGCTGCCGCGACCGTTCAAGATCACCAACATCGGCCCGATGAGCCTGTTCGTGGCCGACGTCGGCGCCTCCGAGGCTTTTTACACCCAGACGATGGGCTTCGTGCGCACCGAGGCGGTGACCTGGAAGGGCCATCGCTGCGTCTTCCTGAGGAATGGCGGCGAGCATCACAGTCTGTCGCTGTTTCCCAAGGCGTTGCGTGGCGAGTTGGGGCTCAATCCCGACACCTCGGTTGCCTCGATGGGGATGCAGGTCGGCAGCTATCGCCAACTCCGCGACGCAGCCTCGTTCCTGAAGAAGAACGGCGTGCGCGAGAGCGATGCTATTCCGCCGGAGCTGTATCCCGGTGTCGACTATGCTGCGCACTTCCTCGATCCGGCCGGGCATTGCCTGATGCTCTATTACTACATGGAGCGTGTCGGTTGGGACGGCCAACCGCGGCCGGCGGCACAGCGCCGCAAGGTTGGCAAGGAGTGGCCCGAAAGCCTGGAACCGATGTCGGACAGCTACGCCGATCCGGCCTTTATGGGCCCCTTGGGCTAGGTGTCCGGGTTTAGCGTTGTATGAAATCGATTCGGTGCCGGGAGTGAGGACGTCATGAGCAAGTATGGAATTGGCCAGCCGGTGCTGCGGTTCGAGGATCCGCGGCTGCTGCGCGGGCAGGGCCGCTATATCAACGACGTCAACCTCCCCGGTCAGGTCCATGCGGTGTTCGTGCGCTCGCCGCATGCCCACGCGCTGATCAAATCGATCGATGTCGAGGCGGCGCGCAAGGCGCCAGGCGTGCTCGCAGTCTATACCGGTCACGACGTCGTGGCCGACGGGCTCGGCATGCCCAAGGCCAACATGCCTCGGAAGCGGCCCGACGGTAAGCCGATGTACGCCCCGCAGCGGCCGCCGCTCATCACCGATCGCGTGCGCTATGTCGGCGATCCGGTGGTGATGGTGATCGCCGAGTCGCTGGCCGAGGCCAAGGACGCGGTCGACCTGGTCAACATCGACTACGAAGCCCTGCAGTCCGTGACTTCGACCGCCGATACCGTGAAGCCGGGCGCCGCCGCGGTGTGGGACGACTGCCCCGACAACATTTCCTGTTTCACCGAGCGCGGCAACAAGGCGGCGACCGACGAGGCGATCAAGGGTGCGGCAAAAGTCATCAAGCGGCGCTACGAGATCACGCGCGTGCATGCCCAGTACATGGAGCCGCGCGGGACGCTCGGCGTCTACGATCCCGGCGAGGACCGCATGACGCTCTATGCCGACGTGCAGTATCCCCATCGCGTGCGCAACATGCTGGCGCAGAATGTCTTCAAGGTGCCCGAGAGCAAGATGCGGGTGATTGCGGGCGACGTCGGCGGCGGATTCGGCACCAAGGGATGGCAGTATATCGAGCATCGCCTGACGCTGTGGGCGGCGCGCAAGCTGCTCCGTCCGGTGAAATGGACCTGCGAGCGCAGCGAAGCGGTGATGGCCGACGAGCACGGCCGCGACAATATCGGCGAGATCGAACTGGCGCTCGACAAGGACAACAAATTCGTCGCGCTCCGCCTCAACATGCTGGCCAACATCGGCGCCTATGTCGGCTCCGACCGCAACCTGCTGTCGCCGTTCGGCATGATCGGCACGGTGCTGGGTGTCTATCTGATCCCCAAGGCCTACATCAACGTGGTCGGCGTGCTGTCGAATACCAACCCGACCGCGCCTTACCGCGGCGCCGGGCGACCGGAAGCAATCTATTTGATTGAACGCCTGATCGACGACGCGGCCCGCGAGTTGGGCGTCGATCGCGTGGAGCTGCGCCGCAAGAACATGCTTTCAGAAGCTGCCCTGCCGTACCAGAGCCCGGTCGGGCCATTCTACGACTGTGGCGAGTTCGAGAAGAACATGGACATGGCGATCAAGCTCGCCGACGTGGCAGGCTACGCGGCGCGGGCCGAGGAGTCGAAGAAGCGCGGCAAGCTGCGCGGCCTCGGCATCGTCAATGCCATCGAGCAGGCGGCGGGCACCGCGCAGCCGGAATATGCCGAGATCCGCTTCAACCCGAGCGGCACGGCAGCACTCCTCATGGGCACCAAGAACCAGGGCCAGGGCCACGAGACGATGTTCAAGCAGATCCTGAACGAGCGGCTCGGCATCGACCCTGGTGACGTGCAGTTCATCGACGGTGACACCGATCGCGTCGCCTTCGGCATGGGCACGAACGGCTCGCGCTCGACGGTGCTGGGCGGCTCGGCGCTCTACGGCGCCGCCGAAAAGGTGATCGCCAAGGGCAAGCGCATCGCCGGGCACCTTCTGGAAGCGGGCGAGCAGGACATCCAGTTCGCCGACGGCACCTTCAAGGTCGCCGGCACCGACAAGAGCGTATCGCTGAAGCAGGTGGCGATGGCCGCCTTCAACCCGACCAAGCTGCCCAAGGGCTTCGAGGGCGGGCTCTACGAGAACGCCACCTTCCTGGGCGAGAAGGACACTTATCCCAACGGCTGCCACATCTGCGAGGTCGAGGTCGATCCCGACACCGGCGAGGTCAGGCTCGAGCGCTATGCCGTGGTCGACGACGTCGGCACGGTGATGAATCCGACGGGGTTGAAGGGACAGATCCATGGCGGTGTCGCCCAGGGCGTCGGCCAGATCCTGAGCGAGCATGTCGTGTGGGACCGCGAGAGCGGCCAGCTGCTGACGGCGAGCTTCCTCGACTATGCCATGCCGCGCGCCGACACCATGTGCAGCATGGAGGTCAAGAGCAACCCGGTGCCGACCAAGTACAACCCGCTGGGCGCCAAGGGGGCGGGCGAGGCGGGTACCGTGGGCGCCATGCCGGCGGTGATGAACGCGGTGCTGGATGCCGTGGCGCCGCTCGGCGTCAGGGACGTGGCAATGCCTGCCACGGCGCAGAACGTGTGGCGGGCCATTCAACAGGCGAAGAAGTAGGGCAACAGGCGCAGAAGCAGGGAGCAGTCGGATGAGCGTTTTGGAAGGGCCGCGCAGGGAAGTGCGGCACGTGATGAAGGACGGCAGCGCCTATTGGGTCGAGTTCAAGGACGGCAGGATCGTCTTCGCTGACGGCCGCACCTGCGACGAGAAGGACGTGGTCCATCTGCCGCCGTGCAATCCGACCAAGATCCTGTGCGTGCACGTGAACTACATCTCGCGCTACTTCGAGTTCCGCAACACCCGCGTGCCGCCGCCGACGCCGACCTATTTCCAGAAGCCGCTGACGGCGCTCAATGCCCACAAGGGCGAGCTGATCAAGCCCAAGGGCTACAAGTACGTGAACTACGAGGGCGAGATGGCCGTCGTGTTCGGCAAGGTGACCAAGAACGTCACGCGTGAGGAGGCCTGGGACTGCATCGCGGGCTTCGCGCCGTCCAACGATTTCGGCTGCCACGATTTCCGCGACACCGACGCGGGCTCCATGTTGCGCGTCAAAGGCATGGACGGCTTCTGTCCGATCGGGCCGGGGCTGGTCTCGGGCGTCGACGTCCGTCAGTCGACCTTGCGGTCCTACAAGAACGGCAAGATGGTGCAGGAAGGCGCCGTCAGCGAACAGATCTTCGATTGCGGCTACCTGATTGCCGACCTCGCGCGCCACATCACCTTCCTGCCGGGCGACATCCTGCTCACCGGCACACCGGCCAATTCGCGGCCGCTCGAGGCCGGCGACACGATCGACGTCGAAGTGTCGGGCGTGGGCCGCCTGTCGAACAAGGTCGTCGAGGCGCCGGCGCCGCGCGCCGAGGTCGGCTTCCCGCCCAGCCCCGACAGCGACGGCGTGCGCCAGGTGGCGCTCGGCAACGAGGAGCGCCTGCCCGACAAGTTCAAGACGAAGTAGGATTGGGTACAAGGAGGGACATCATGGTAGCGATCAAGGTTGCCGAATTTGCATTTCCCCGCATGGAAGCGCCGGACCTCGACGAGATGGAGGAGTTCCTCACCCATTTCGGTCTGGTGCGGGCCGAGCGCACGCCCGGCGCGCTCTATATGCGCGGCACCGACGGCCACCATCACCTGCATGCCGTGCACAAGGGTGGCACCAAGTTCATCGGCTTCGCCTATCACGCGACCGACGAGGACGACCTGAAGCGCCTGGCCGGGCTGCCCGGCGCGTCGGGCGTCGAGACCGTCGACGAGCCGGGTGGCGGCAAGCGGGTTCGGCTCACGGAGCCCAACGGCTACCAGGTCGAGGTCATTGCCGGGCAGGAACGCGTGACGCCGGTCAAGGTCGCACGCGATGAACTGAACAGCGCCCGTGAACCTGTGCGCCGGGCCGGCAAGCTGATGCGCCTCTCCAAGTCGCCGACATCGGTGCAGCGGATCGGGCACGGTGTTCTGTCCACGCCCAAGGTCAAGGAGACCGTGGCGTGGTTCCGCGAGACGCTGGGCATGATCCGCTCCGACGACGTCTATGCCGGCGACAAGGAAAACATTATCGGCTCGTTCAACCGGCTCGACCGCGGCGCCGAGTATGTCGATCACCACGTCTTCTTCTGCAACCACAATGCCCGGACCGGGTTGAACCACGTCTCCTACGAGGTGCAGGACATCGACTGCGTCTTCCAGGACCACGAGTACATCAAGCGGCTTGGCAAGTACGACCATATGTGGGGCATCGGCCGCCACCTGCTGGGCAGCCAGGTCTACGACTACTGGTGCGATCCGTGGGGCAGGGTGCATGAGCGCTGGGCCGACAGCGACCGCTTGAATGCCTCGAACGGCGGCCATCTGCTGAGTGCGGAAGAAGGCTTCCAGTCGCAATGGGGCGAACGGCCGCCGGAAAGATTCCTCGGCCACGCCAGCCCCTGATCCTGAAAGGAGATAAGATGTCCAAGCCACCTGCCTCGAACCCCGCCCGCGACGCGGTGCGATCGTTTGCGCCCAAGCTGATCGATCTCACCGAAAAGGTCGTCTATGGCGACGTCTGGGAAAGGCCCGGCCTCTCCAAGCGCGACCGCAGCCTGATCACCTGTGCCGCCCTGGTCGCCATGAACCGCACCGAACAGCTGCGCGGGCATGTCGCCCGCGCCATCGACAACGGCGTGACCAAGGACGAGATCGTCGAGGTCATCACGCACATGGCGTTCTATTCCGGCTGGCCGACCGCCATGTCGGCGGCGGGCGTCGCCAAGTCAGTACTCGAAGTGGGAGAGAAGAAGTGAAGCTTTGTTATTTTAACGACTTTCGCCTGGGCGTCATTAAGGGCGACCAGGTGGTCGATGTTACCGACGCAGCCAAGGGCGTGCCTCATCGCGACACGCGCGACCTGATCGTCGGTGTCATCGCCGAATGGGACAGCTACAAGGGCAAGCTGGAGAAGGCCGCCGCTGACGGTAAAGGTGTGCCGCTTGCCAGCGTGCGACTCCGCCCGCCGGTGCCGCGACCCGGCAACATCGACTGCATGGCGGTCAACTACATGGAAGACGGCACCTTGCCCGAGAAGCCTGCCATCAACTGCTTCCACAAGGCGGCGACGGCCGTGATCGGCGACGGCGACACCATGGTGTTGCCCGACG
Organism: uncultured Reyranella sp.; assembly: GCA_937919085.1. Taxonomy (GTDB): domain Bacteria; phylum Pseudomonadota; class Alphaproteobacteria; order Reyranellales; family Reyranellaceae; genus Reyranella. Next base: position 6,161 of record CALFRN010000507.1, on the reverse strand, counting down.
TACCGGCGAGCATCTTCGAGGGCGAGGCCGAGCTCGCGCTGGTGATCGGCAAGCGCGCCTCCAACGTGAAGGCCGCCGACTACAAGCAGTACATCTTCGGCTACACCTGCTTCATCGACGGTTCGGCCCGCGGCCTGCCGCCGCCGGGCAACGTCTTCTTCCAGATGAAGTCGCGCGCCACCTTCGCGCCGATCGGGCCGTGGCTGGTGACCGCCGATGAGATCTCCGATCCGCAGAAGCTGAGCATCGAGCTGAAGAACAACGGCGTAACGATGCAGAAATTCAATACCGACGACATGGCGCACCAGATCCCGCGCTGCATCGAGTGGCTAAGCTCGATCCACACGCTGGAGCCCGGCGACATCGTCGCCACCGGCACCAATCACCGCGGGCTGAACTCGTTCATGGACGGCGACAAGATCGAGCTCACTATCGAGAAGGTGGGCACACTGAAATTCAACGTGAAGGACGAGCTCAAGCGCACCTGGGCCCGTACCACGCGCTCGCAGCACAAGGACAAGGCTGGCGAGGGACCGCACACGCCGCAACTCACCGGCAAGTACGCCAAGAAGTAGATGCGTAGGCGCGCACGCTTGGAAGTGTCGCGCCTCCCACCAAGAAAACGGCGCCGCGGTTTCCCGCGGCGCCGCAACTTCCGTTAGTGCGAGAGTGCCGGCTGAGCGGCAGCCGTTACGGGGATCGCGCGGGGCTTCTTTTCCTCCGGGATCTCGCGCTGCAGCTCAATCGTCAGGAGGCCGTTGGCCAGCTTCGCGCCCACGACCTTGACATGGTCGGCGAGCTGGAAGCGGCGCTCGAAATCACGCCCGGCAATGCCGCGATAGAGATACTGCTTTTCGTCCGCGCCGTTGGTCGCCGACTGGCCGGTGACCAGGAGCTCGTTTTCCTTTTGGGTCACATTGAGTTCGGCATCGGCGAAGCCCGCCACCGCCATCACGATCCGGTAGGCATTGTCGCCCGACTTTTCGATGTTGTAGGGCGGATAGCCGTTGGTGGCTGGTTGGCCCGCCACTGAATCGAGCAGGTCGAAGACCCGGTCGAAGCCGACGGTGGCGCGATAGAACGGGGAATAATCGATCGTACGCATGTTTCATCCTCTCAGGAGCGATGGTTGATATCGCCCGCCCCGGAATGGGCACGGGCGACAGCATCGATTTAGGAAGCCTTGCGGGGGCGTCAAGGGGAGGCAAAAGCCGGCGAAAGGAAATTTTTCTGCTGCCGCCGGCCACGCGGAAGGATTTGCTGCCGTGCCGGACACCTTCGGGAATTCAAGTCGTGCCGGACGTGCGAAAAGTCGCCAGATCAAGAGTCCAGTCAACGCCGGTGGCCGCATGTTCCGTTCCCTTCGCAAGCTCGGCCTCGTCTCACGGGCCTTCGTGCCGTGAAGCACCTTCCGCTGTTCTTCGATCTTGCCGGACGAAAGGTCGTCGTCGTGGGGCAGGGTACTGCCGCCGACCGCCGTGCCGATCTTGCGCGTTCGGCCGGGGCGGAGATTTCCAGGATCGGTGGCGATGCCTTCGGTAGTGCCGATTTCAGAGGCGCGGCGGCGGCCTTCGTCGCGACTGGGAAATTCGAGAGCGACGTCGCCGCGCAACACGCCGCGAAGGCATCCGGCGTCCCGGTGAACGTCGCCGACCGGCCGGCGCTGTGCGATTTCATCCTGCCCGCAATCATCGATCGTGACGGCGTCGTCGTCGCGGTCTCCACTTGCGGCGCTTCGCCGACCCTGGCGAGTGTCCTGCGTGGTCGCATCGAAGCTATCCTGCCGGAGCGGATCGGCACGCTGGCCAGTCTGGCCCGGACCTTCCGTGTCCAGGTGAATGCCCTGATCGCCGATCCGGCCCGCCGCCGCGGATTCTGGCGCCGGCTGACCGAAGGGCCGGCTGCACGCCTCGCCCTGGCGGGCGACGAGGCCGGTGCGCGGCGTGTGGCGCTGGGCGAACTCGATGCCGCGCGCCGCAGGATCTCTCCCGTGGGCATCGCCCATATCGTGGGCGCCGGTCCTGGCGACCCCGACCTGTTGACCCTGCGCGCCGCCCAGCTCCTGCAGGAAGCAGACGCCATCCTGCACGACGATCTCGTGCCGGCCGCCATTCTCGGTCGGGCGCGTCGCGATGCCGAGCTGGTGCCGGTCGGCAAGCGCAGGGGAACGGCGGGCTGGGTGCAGGCCGAGATCGAGGCGGAGCTGGTACGCCGGGTGCGCGCCGGACAGACCGTAGTGCGGCTGAAGGCGGGCGATCCCTTTATCTTTGGCCGCGGCGGCGAGGAGGTCGAGGCCCTGCGTGCTGTCGGCCTGCCGGTGTCGGTCGTGCCCGGCATCACCGCCGCACTGGGCTGTGCGGCGTCAGCCGGCATTCCGCTGACTCACCGCCGTCTGGCCTCGGCCGTCACCTTCGTGACAGGGCATGGCGCGGAAGGTGGCCGAGAGGCCGCGTGGCCGGCGCTTGCCGCGCAAGGCCACACGCTTGCCGTCTACATGGGTGCCACGGAGGCAGCATCTGTGCGCGATCGCTTGCTGGACGCCGGAGTAGCGGCCTCGACACCCGTCGCCGTCGTCGAGAGCGCCACGCGGCCCGGCGAGCGGATCTCGGTCGGCCGGCTCGCCGACCTTGCCCGGCTTGCCGCTGCCCATACCGCCCGGGCCGACGCCGGTCCCAGTCTCATTATCGTCGGTGAGGTCGCGGCTCTCGCGGCGGTCGCAGACCAATCATTTCTCGCAGAGGTGTGCTGATGGCCAAGAATCTGAGTGGCGACCTGCAGGTCGCGAGCGCCAACCGCCTGGCTGACGGCGTTGTGGTCTGGCTCGACGACGCCGGCGAATGGACGACCCGGCTCGAACGGGCCGCGATCTCGCGGGACCGGCGCTCCGGCGAGATTCTTCTGCGGCGGGCCGAGGCTGAGGCCTTTGCGGTGATCGACCCGTTTCTGGTCGCTGTCGCGGAAGACGATGACGGCATGATCGAGCCGCTTTCCCTGCGTGAAAGGATCCGGGCCTCGGGCCTTACCTTCGATGCCATCGCAGCCGACGCGGTACGTTATGCCTGATGCCCATTTTTACCGCTACGACGACTACGATCGCACCCTGGTTGGCGAGAGGGTCGAGCAGTTCCGCGACCAGGTGCGCCGCCGACTGGCCGGCGAGTTGACGGAGGAGCAGTTCAAGCCGCTGCGCCTGCACAATGGCCTGTACCTGCAGCTGCATGCCTACATGCTGCGGATCGCCATTCCCTACGGCACGCTGTCGTCGCGACAGCTGCGCAAGCTTGCCGATATCTCGCGCAAGTACGACCGCGGCTATGGCCACTTCACCACGCGGCAGAACCTTCAGCTCAACTGGATCCGGCTGGAGGACGCGCCCGACGCACTGGCGGCGCTGGCCGAGGTCGACATGCATGCGCTGCAGACGTCGGGCAACTGCATCCGCAACGTTACCGCCGATCACTTCGCCGGCGCCGCGGCCGATGAAATCGAGGATCCGCGCATTTGGGCCGAGATCGTCCGGCAGTGGTCGACGCTCCATCCGGAGTTCACCTACCTGCCGCGCAAGTTCAAGATTGCCATCACCGGCTCGCCCAACGACCGCGCCGCCGTGCGCGTGCACGACATCGGACTGCGGTTGTGGCGCAACGACGAAGGCGAGGTCGGCTTCGAGGTGATCGTGGGTGGCGGGCTCGGCCGCACGCCGATGATCGGCAAGACCCTGCGCGCGTTCCTGCCCAGGAACGAGCTTCTCGCCTATCTCGAGGCGACGCTGCGGGTCTACAACCGCTACGGCCGGCGCGACAATCTCTACAAGGCCCGCATCAAGATCCTGGTGCACGAAGTCGGTGTCGAGAGGATGCGCGCCGATGTCGAGGCCGAGTACGCCGGGACCCGCGACGGACTGCTCGGTCTCAGCAGCGAGACCATAGAAGCGATTGCCCATCAGTTCGCACCTCCCGATCTGCCGTCCCGGCCGGCGGTGGTGGGCGCCGTCGAGGCGTTGAAGCTCGGGGACCGCGACTTCGCCCTGTGGCTGAAGTCGAATGTCGCGTCGCATCGGGCATCCGGCTATGCGATCGTGACCGCGTCGCTGAAGCCTGCAGGCGCACCGCCGGGCGATGCCAGCGCTGTGCAGATGGAGGGCGTCGCGGACATCGCCGACACCTACAGCCAGGGCGAGCTGCGCGTCAGCCACGAGCAGAACCTGATCTTGCCCCATGTTGCCGTCGAGGATCTGCCGGCGGTCTATGCGGCCCTCGGGCGTCTCGGCTTCGCAGAGGCCAATGTCGGCAAGATCACCGACATCATCGCCTGCCCAGGGCTTGATTACTGCGCGCTGGCGAACGCGCGCTCCATCCCGGTGGCGCAACGCATCTCGTCGCATTTCGCGAGCCTCGCGCGGCAGCACGACATCGGCGATCTGAAGATCAAGATCTCGGGCTGCATCAATGCCTGTGGCCATCATCATGTCGGCCACATCGGCATCCTCGGCGTCGACAGGAACGGCGTCGAACTCTACCAGATCAGCCTGGGCGGCGACGTCGACTTCGGCAGAACGGCGCTCGGCACCATCATCGGGCCGGCCGTTACCGCCGACAAGGTCGTCGAGGCCGTGGACGCGGTGGTCGCGACCTATCTCGACGTCCGCAATGACGGCGAGCGTTTCGTCGACACCTACCGGCGCATTGGCGCCCAGCCCTTCAAGGAGCGGCTCTATGAAACTGTTTAGCGACGCCGGACTGCCGGCGACCTACGTCGCACTGCCATTTGCCGACTGGCGGACGCGATCGGACTGGCCGGCGGTGGCGCTGGCCAACACCGACCCGGTCGAGGAACTCGCGGCGCATGTCGACAGGTTGCGGCTCGTCGTTCTGCATTTCCCCAAGTTCAGCGACGGCCGTGCCTACAGCCAGGCTCGATTGCTGCGCGGCCGGTTGGGCTATCGCGGCGAACTGCGGGCCACCGGCGGCGTGTTGCAGGACCAGGTGGCCTTTATGCTGCGCTGCGGTTTCGATTCCTTCGAGAGCGATCAGGCGGGCTTTGGCGAGGCGCTGGCGAGGGCGCGGACCGTGTTCAGCGTCGTCTACCAGCCGGCCGAAGACGGTCGTGCGCCGGTTTCCCTGTTGCGTCACGAGCGCCGCAACGCCGCGCTTACCTAGTGGGCAGTGCGCCCTCGTGCTCGAGCAGCCACTGCTTGCGCGGCAGGCCGCCGCCGTAGCCGGTGAGGCGGCCGTCCGAGCCGATCACGCGATGGCAGGGAACGACGATGCTGATCGGGTTGTGGCCGTTGGCCATACCGGCCGCGCGCACCGCCCTTGGCTTGCCGATGCGGCGTGCGAGCTCGGCATAGCTGATGGTGCGGCCTTTGCCGATCTTGCGCAGCGCGCGCCAGACGTCGGTCTGGAACGGCGTGCCGGCGGTCTCGACCGGCAGGTCGTCGATCGCCGCGAGATCACCCTTGAAATAGGCATGCATGGCGCGCGTGAGGCCACCCGGATCGCCTCGGCGGTCGATTCCATAACGGCCCTTGCCGTAGTAGCGGTCGAGCAGTTGGCGCATGCGGGCGTCGTAATCGGTCCAGTCGATGGCACGCAATTTTCCTGCGCGGTCGGCCACGATCAGCAGTTCGCCGATGGGCGTCGCCAGCCGGTCGACGAGGAACTGGAGCGGCTCAGCCATGTTTCGCCATCCTCAGATGTTGCACGGCATAAGCGTGCCATGGCCGCCACGCCGGCGGCGTGTTGGCGTCGATGCACGATACGAGCGTCTCGCGCTCCCAGTCGCCCGGGGCGCGCAGGCCGGGGCGCCGGGCGATCAGCGGCGCCAGCTTCGGATCCCGCGCCAGATGGCCGCCGATGGTGGCGATGTCGGCGCCGAGGTCGAACACGCGCCGGATGCGCGCCACGATTGCCGGCAGTGTCTTCACCGACGGGAAGCGGATCGTCACCGCCACCGAGTTGCACGCCGGGAGATGGGTGACCGCAACGGAGCCTTCGGTACCGTCAAGCTCGATCCGCCGGTGCCAGACGTCGTCCTCGACCCGTTCGTTGCCCGGCGCGGCGCGTGCCGAGAGCGCGGCCAGCATGCCGGGCCAGTCGTAGGGCGGCCGGTAGGCCAGGCGCAGCGTGACGCCGTCCCGCGCCGAGGTGTCGGCACCGCCC
>CALFRN010000506.1 GCA_937919085.1 uncultured Reyranella sp. | reverse complement strand
TGCCGCTATGGAAGCTGCTGGGCGGCAACGATCCTGCGGTGCCCTGCTATGCCGGCGGCATCGATCTGGAACTGACGGCGAAGGAGCTGATCGCCCAGACTGACGGGAACCTCGCGAAGGGCTTCCGCGCCATCAAGATGAAGGTCGGCAGAGCGCGTCTGTCCGAGGATGTCGCCAAGCTGGCGGCGATGCGGGCACACCTCGGCGAGGACTTTCCGCTGATGGTCGATGCCAATATGAAGTGGTCAGCCGACGAAGCGATCCGCGCGGCTCGTGCCTTTCGACCCCATGATCCGTTGTGGCTGGAAGAGCCGCTGATCCCGGACGACGTGGCAGGTCACGTTCGCGTGCTGCGCGAAGGTGGCCTGCCGATTGCCACCGGCGAAAACATGCGCACGTTGTGGGAGTTCAAGCAGATGATCGCCGCCGGTGGCGTGAGCTTTCCTGAACCCGATGTCACCAACTGCGGCGGGGTCACCACCTTCATGAAGGTCGCGCACCTGGCGGAAGCCTTCAATCTTCCCGTGACCTCGCACGGCGCCCATGATGTCACGGTGCATCTGCTCGCCGCCTGTTCCAATCGCAGCTATCTGGAGGCGCACGGCTTCGGGCTCGACCGCTACATCGCCGAACCGCTGATGCTGGTGGAGGGGCTGGCGCCGGCGCCGATGCGGCCGGGCCACGGCATCGCCTTCGACTGGGATGGACTGGCCAGGCTGCCGGGATGATTGGCGCCGATTGGCCGCATCGCCAGCGTGGTCGCAAGGGCTGCCGGGTATCGCTATAGTCGCGCTTTCGGGGCGTGGCGGGGATCACATGGCGAAGAAGAAGCGGTTGAAAATCGTACTGATCGGCTACGGCGCGATCAGCCAGACCCTGTTCGAGGTGTTCGCCGCCAACAAGGCCCCGATCGATATCGTGGGCGTTCTGGTTCGGTCGGCCCGTATCAAGGCTACGAAGAAGAAGCTCGGTGCCAAGGTAGCGGTCGTCGACACGCTGAAGGCGTTGCTCAAGCTCAAACCCGATGTCGTGGTCGAGGCGGCGAGCCAGCAGGCGGTGCGCGACTGGGGCGAGAAGATCCTGAAGAAGGGCATCGACCTCATGGTGATCGCCACCGGCGCGTACGGCGATCCCGAGCTCTGGAAGAAGCACATCAAGACGGCCGAAAAGAGCGGAGCGCGGCTGCGGCTGCCGTCGGGGGCGATCTCGGGAATCGATGGGTTGCTGGCGATGCGGCTGGGCAAGCTCGAACGCGTGAAATACGTGTCGATCAAGCCGCCGCACGCATGGACCGGGACGCCGGCCGAGACCGAGTTCGACCTGCCGTCGATCAAGGAGCCGACGGTGATCTTTCGTGGCAAGCCGGCCGACGCCGGCCGCCTTTATCCCAAGAACGCCAATCTGGCCGTGACCGTGGCGCTGTGCGGTGCCGGGCTGGAGAATACCGAGATCGAACTGGTGGCCGATCCGACCCTGCCGCCGGGCACCAACGCAAGCCGCCTCGAAGTGGTGGCCGACTCAGGCGAGCTCAACATGCACCGGCTGGGCCGCGCCATGCCCGACAATCCCAAGACCGGCGTACTGACCGCGCTCACGATGGCCGACGACCTGATGAAGATCGTGCGGTCGAGCGACTGGTAAAAAGACCCTAGCGCGGGCCGCCGTGGCGGCGCATCTCGCGGCCACCGGCCATGCCGCGCGGTTTGTCGAGGGTCGCCTTCTGCTCCGGCGTCAGCACGGCATAGAGCGCCACGAGGGTCGGCTTCACGGCCTCGATCGAGGCGACGCGGGCCTTCATGGCATCCTCTTCCATCGACAGACGATCGACGTAGTTGGGACGGTCCTTCATCTCGGCCGGCAGCGCCGCGCAGCGGGCGTTCGACTTGGTGTTGGCTTCGTCGGAAGCCTTTTCGAAGGCGTTCCAGGCCGTCATCTGCTCCGGCTTCAGTTCCAGCCGGGCCTTGATGTAGGCGCGGTTGCCAATGCGGCGGGCCAGCATGTCCTGGCACATGGACTTGGGTGAAAAGGTGCCTCCGGCGGCGGCTGGCGGTGCGGCCTGGGCGATCTCGAGCATGTCGACGTCGCTGTCGAAGGCGAAGGCAGGGCATGCGAAGGCAAGGCCTGCAGCGGTGGTCAAAAGCAGTGAGCGGACGGACATCGAATACCTCACCGGAGTGAAAGGGTTGCTCCGATGATACGGCTGTTGCCGGCCGGACGTGCCCGCCGCGAAGGTTAAGTTATGTAAAGTTCGGACCCGAGGTGTTCGTCCGCAATTCGGCCATCCAGGCGGCAAATGCCTCGCGCTGCGCCTGGGTCATGTGCAGGCCCTCCTTGGTCCGACGCCACAGGATGTCGTCGGGGTCGACCGCCCATTCGTCGCGGATCAGGTAGCGGGCCTCGATCTCGTAGAGGTGGCCGCCGAAGCATTGACCGAGGTCGTCGATCGTCCGGACATTTTCGAGCAGTTCGTCGAGTCCCGACCCGTGGCGCCGCGCCAGCAAGCGGACCAGTTCGCGTGGCAGACCGGGCTTGGTCGCGGCAGCACCCTCGACGAAGCGGTCGAATGCCTCCTCGAAGGTCGGCGCGTCGGCCATCTCGCCATCGAACACCGGTCGCGTCGCGGTCCATACGTCGCCCATGTGAGGATAGAACCGGCTGAGGTCGGCCAGCGCATGCTCGGCAAGGCGGCGATAGGTAGTGATCTTTCCGCCGAACACCGAGAGCAGGGGAGCGGCGCCCTCCGGGGAATCGACCTCAAGATGGTAGTCGCGCGTGACCGCCGAAGGGTTGTCGTCGCCGTCATCGAACAGCGGCCGCACACCCGAATAGGTCCAGACCACATCGGCCGGCGTCACCGGCTTCTGCATGTAGTGGCCGGCGATCTCGCACAGATAGGCGATCTCCTCGGGCGTGCAGACCGGCTTGTCGCCGAACTCGGAGGGAATGTCGGTGGTGCCGATGACCGAAAAGCTGCGCTCATAGGGGATGACGAAGACGATGCGATTGTCGCTGTTCTGCAGGATGAAGGCGTGGTCGCCCTCGTAGAGGCGCGGTACCACGATATGGCTGCCCTTGATCAGGCGCACGCGCTTGTTGGTGCGGATCGGTGTCTGCTCGTCGAGGAAGTGTTTGACCCAGGGGCCGGTGGCGTTGACCAGGCCACGCGCCTTGAGATGGACGGTTGCATCGTTCGGTCCGGCCAGTTCGATCTTCCATAGCTTGCCGTCGTCGCTGCGCCGGGCCGACACGCAGCGGTGGCGGGCGAAGATGCGGGCACCCATCTCGCGTGCCGATTTCATGTTGGAGATCACCAGGCGCGCATCGTCGACCCAGGCATCGGAATAGACGAACCCGTTCCTGAACGACGACTTCAGTCCGGCACCGAACTCCGATGTCGACAGGTCGACCGACTGCGACTTGGGCAGCGTCATGTGCCAGTCGAGATGATCGTAGAGGAAGAGGCCCAGCCTCAGCATCCAGCGCGGGCGCAGATGTGGCTCGTGCGGCAACACGAAGCGCATCGGGAAAGAGAGATGCGGCGCCTTGGCGAGCAGCACTTCGCGTTCCTGAAGGGCTTCGCGCACGAGACGAAATTCATAGTGTTCGAGATAACGCAGCCCACCATGAATCAGCTTGGTCGAGGCCGACGACGTGGCGCTGGCGAAATCGTTCATTTCGCAGAGCCCGACCTTCAGCGCTCGTCCCGCCGCGTCGCAGGCAATGCCCGCGCCGTTGATCCCGCCTCCGACCACGAACAGGTCGAGCGGAGCTTCCTCCCTCACTTCCATGGCCGATCCTATAGCGGGGCGCCGCGCCGGAGGCGAGACGGCAGCTTGATCCGATTTGCTTGACCGGGCCGCGTGCCACCCGCAAAAGCGGTGAATGGGTCTGTTGCTCAAGCTCGCGCTGTTCGGCGTTGCCATCTATGCGGTGTGGAAGACCTTTTCGCGCTGGAAGGGCCTGTACGACCGCTTTGTCGGTCCGCCCCCGGAAGCGCCGAGACCGCCGCCGACTGCGCCGGAACCCAGCGGCCCGCAGCAGGCTGGTGCTCGGCCGCGGATTATCGAGGAAACGGTGCCCTGCAAGGTCTGCGGCGCCTATCTTTCCAGCGGCGCCACCCAATGCGGCCGCCCGGATTGCCCCCTGCCATAGGGCCGCAATCGATTCGGTGCGCTTGACCGGACGGGGGGTGCCACCTATTTTGCCGCACCGCAAAAACGGCCTTAAGTCACGGAAATACAAGGCCTTCTGAGCCTCGGGGAGTTTTGGTGTCCGCACCATCCAAGCCGCAATGCTTCCAGGAATTGATCCTCACCCTGCAGGATTATTGGGCGGGTCAGGGCTGCCTGATCCTGCAGCCCTTCGACATGGAAATGGGTGCCGGTACGTTTCACACGGCGACGACGTTGCGTGCGCTGGGCCCGAAACCGTGGCGGGCGGCCTATGTGCAGCCCTGTCGTCGGCCGTCGGATGGCCGCTACGGCGAGAACCCCAACCGGTTGCAGCACTATTACCAGTTTCAGGCCATCCTGAAGCCCTCACCGTCCGACATCCTCGAGCGCTATCTCGGCTCGCTCGACGCCATCGGCATCGATCCCGGTCTGCACGACATCCGCTTCGTCGAGGACGATTGGGAGAGTCCAACCTTAGGTGCCTGGGGGCTGGGGTGGGAAGTGTGGTGCGACGGCATGGAGATCACGCAGTTCACGTATTTCCAGCAGGTCGGCGGCATCGAGGTCGACCTGGTGGCGGGCGAGATCACCTATGGCCTAGAGCGGCTGGCCATGTACCTGTTCGACAAGAAGACGGTTTACGATTTGCCGTTCAACCGCGTCGATTCGGAAGTGCCCCTGACCTATGGTGACGTCTTCCTGCAGAATGAGCAGGAGCAGTCGGCCTACAATTTCGAGCATGCCGACACCGACATGCTGTTTCGACATTTCGCCGATGCCGAGAAGGAATGTACCGGACTGGTCGGCAAGAAGCTGCCGCTGCCGGCCTACGAGCAGTGCATCAAGGCGAGCCATGCCTTCAACCTGCTCGATGCCCGCGGCGTGATCAGCGTGACCGAGCGGCAGAGCTACATCCTGCGCGTGCGCGAACTGGCCAAGGCGTGCTGCGAGGCGTGGCTCGGCACCCGGAAGAAGGCCGCCTGAGATGGCCGAGCTGCTTTTCGAGCTTCTCTCGGAGGAGATCCCGGCGCGCATGCAGGCGCGGGCCTCGGATGATCTCAAGCGGCTGGTCTGCGACGGGCTGAAGGCCGCAGGCCTTGCCTTCGCCGGCGCGCGCGCCCTTGCGACGCCGCGGCGGTTGGCGCTGGTCGTCGATGGATTGCCGATCGCGCGCGAGGATGTGAGCGAGGAGAAGCGCGGACCGCGGGTCGGCGCGCCCGACCAGGCGATCCAGGGGTTCCTGAAGGGCGCGGGCCTTGCCTCGCTGGACCAGGCGGAGAAGCGCGACACCGGAAAGGGCGAGTTCTGGTTCGCCGTCGTCACCAGGAAGGGCGGGCCGACCGCCGACGCGTTGCCCGGCATTCTCGATGCCGCGATGAAGTCGTTGCCGTGGCCGAAGTCGATGAAATGGGGCAGCGGCACGATGCAGTGGGTGCGGCCGCTGCAGTCGATCTTGGCGTTGTTCGACGGCAAGGTGCTGGTAGGCGAGATCGCCCTTGGCGGCACGATGAAGCCGATCGTGTTCGGCGATTTGACGCGCGGACATCGCTTCCGGTCCAAGGGCGAGATCAGGGTCACCGATTTCGACGACTACGCCTCAAAGCTCAAGGCCGCACACGTCATCGTTGACGCGGCAGAGCGCAAGAAGATCATTCTCGATGGTGCGGAAAAGCTCTGCGCCGGCGCGCAGGTCGCGCTGCAGACGGATGACGGGCTGCTCGATGAAGTGGCCGGCCTGGTCGAATGGCCGGTTCCGATGCTCGGCACCATAGATGCCGCGTTCATGGATGTGCCGCCGGAAGTGCTGATCGTGTCGATGAAGACGCATCAGCGCTACTTCGCGACCGCCACGAAGGACGGCCGGCTGGCCAACCGCTTCGTCGTGGTGGCCAACACCGAGGGGCGCGACGGCGGCGCCACCATCGTCGACGGCAACGAACGTGTACTACGCGCGCGGCTCTCCGACGCCAAGTTCTTCTGGGACCAGGACCGGAAGGTTCGACTCGAAGACCGGCTGCCGGCCCTGAAGGACGTGGTCTTCCACGCCATGCTCGGGACGCAGGCCGAGCGCGTTTCACGCATTGCGAGGCTTGCCGTCGAGATCGCGGGCCATGTGCCTGGCGCCGACCTCGGCCTCGTCGAACAGGCGGCGCTGCTGTGCAAGGCCGATCTCGTGACCGGCATGGTGGGCGAATTCCCCGAGCTTCAAGGCATTATCGGTCGTTACTATGCCCTGAGTGAGGACCTCCCGGTCGCGGTCGCCGACGCGATCGGCGATCACTACTCGCCGGCCGGGCCGAATGACCGCTGCCCCGACGCGCCGGTATCGATCGCCGTGGCACTGGCCGACAAGCTCGATGCGCTCGTGAGCTTCTGGTCGATCGGCGAGAAGCCTACCGGTTCGCGCGATCCCTTCGCCCTGCGGCGCGCGGCCCTGGGCATCGTTCGCATCGTGGTCGAGAACAAAATTCGCCTGCCGCTGCGGAAATTCGTCAAGGCGGATGACCTGTTGGCCTTCTTTGCCGAGCGTCTGAAAGTCCAGATGCGCGAGAAGGGTGTTCGCCACGACGTGGTCGACGCGGTCCTTGCGCGGGGGCATGAGGACGACTTGATCCGGCTTCTGGCCAGGGTCGAGGCGTTGCAGGTGTTTCTCGGTAGCGAGGCTGGGAAGAACCTGCTCACGGGCTATGGGCGTGCCGCCAACATCGTTCGCGCCGAGGAGAAGAAGGACAAGGCGCTTGCGGCGAAGATCGCCGGCGTGCCCGATGCCGCGCTGCTGGAGCAGGTCGAGGAGAAAGAGGTTGCCATGGCCCTGGCGGGTGTCGAGCGCGCGCTCGCGCCGGCGCTCGCGGCCGAGGATTTTTCCGGAGTGATGGCGGCTTTTGCCGGCCTTCGCGGGCCGATCGATGTCTTTTTCGACAAGGTGACGGTGAACGTCGCAGATAAGCCTGAATTGCGGCTGAACAGGCTGAAGCTGCTCAACCAGATTCGTGCGACCATGGATTCAGTCGCGGATTTTTCCAAGATCGAGGGCTGAAAATGGCCAAGTGGGTTTATGGCTTCGGAGACGGCAAGGCCGAGGGCCGGGCCGAGATGCGCAATCTCCTGGGTGGCAAAGGCGCCAACCTGGCGGAGATGTCGAGCCTCGGTCTGCCGGTGCCGCCGGGCTTCACCATCACGACCGAGGTCTGCAACTGGCACCATGCCAACAACAGTGCCTATCCGCCCGAGTTGAAGGACGAGGTCGAGGCCGGCATCGCCGCGATCGAGAAAATTCTCGGCGTTCAATTCGGCGACCCCAACAACCCGCTGCTGGTCTCGGTGCGGTCGGGCGCGCGCGCCTCTATGCCCGGCATGATGGACACCGTGCTCAATCTCGGCCTCAACGACCGCACGGTGCTCGGCCTCGGCAAGTCCTCGGGCGACGAGCGCTTCGCCTACGACAGCTATCGTCGCTTCATCCAGATGTACTCCAATGTCGTGCTCGATGTCGGGCATCATTACTTTGAGGAGGCACTGGAACTCCGCAAGGAGGATCTCGGCGTCCAGCTCGATACCGATCTCAAGGCCGACGACTGGCGCGCCGTGGTGGGCGAGTACAAGAAAATTGTCGAGAAGCGCACCGGCAAGCCGTTCCCGCAGGAACCGCGCGAGCAGCTCTGGGGCGCGATCGGTGCGGTGTTCGACTCATGGATGAATCAGCGCGCCATCACCTACCGCCGCCTGCACTCGATTCCGGAAAGCTGGGGTACCGCCGTCAATGTCCAGGCCATGGTGTTCGGCAACATGGGCGAGGATTGCGCCACCGGCGTAGCTTTCACGCGCGACCCTTCGACCGGCGCCAACCTGTTCTATGGCGAGTATCTGGTGAATGCCCAGGGCGAGGACGTGGTGGCCGGCATTCGCACGCCGCAGCATCTGACCGTGCAGGGCAAGCTGGCGCAGAAGTCCGACGCACCGGCGATGGAAGAGGTGATGCCGGAAGTCTTCAAACAGCTCGACGGCGTGCGGACGCAGCTTGAGAAGCACTACCGCGACATGCAGGACATCGAGTTCACGGTGCAGCGCGGCAAGCTCTATATGCTGCAGACACGCAACGGCAAGCGCACCGCCAAGGCGGCGCTGAAGATTGCCGTCGACATGGTGCATGACGGCCTGATCGACAAGAAGGAAGCCGTGGCCCGCATCGTGCCGGCCTCGCTCGACCAGCTTCTGCATCCAACGCTCGATCCCAAGGCGAGCCGCAAGGTGATCGCCAAGGGTCTTCCCGCGTCGCCGGGTGCGGCCTCAGGCAAGGTCGTGTTCACCGCCGATGAGGCGGAAAAGCAGGCGCGGGCTGGCGAGAAAGTCATTCTGGTTCGCCGCGAGACCAGCCCCGAGGACATCCACGGCATGAACGCTGCCGAAGGTATCCTTACCTCGACGGGCGGCATGACCAGCCATGCCGCGGTGGTGGCGCGCGGGATGGGCAAGCCCTGCATTGCCGGTGCCGGTGACGTGCGCATCGATGGCGCGGCCGGTACGCTCAAAGTCCGTGGCACGGTGGTAAAGACCGGCGAGTTCCTCACCCTCGACGGCACCACCGGCGAGATCATGCTGGGCGTCGTGCCGACTGTTCAGCCCGAGCTCAGCGGCGATTTCGCCGCGTTGATGGCGTGGGCCGACGAGTTCCGCACGCTGGGGATCCGCGCCAACGCAGAGACGCCCACGGATTCGGCTCAGGCGCGCAAGTTCGGCGCCGAAGGCATCGGGCTCTGCCGTACCGAGCATATGTTCTTCGAGGGCGACCGCATCGTGGCGGTTCGCCAGATGATCCTGGCCGACGACGAGAAGAGCCGGCGCGAGGCGCTGGCCAAGATCCAGCCGATGCAGCGCCAGGATTTCGTCGGGCTGTTCGAGATCATGGCCGGACTGCCGGTCACGATCCGTCTGCTCGACCCGCCGCTGCACGAATTCCTGCCCAAGACCCAGGCGGACATGGATCAGGTCGCGAAGGATCTGGGAGTGTCGGCGGCCGAAATCGAGTCGCGGGCGCACAAGCTGCACGAGTTCAATCCGATGCTCGGTCATCGAGGCGTGCGGCTCGGCATCTCCTACCCCGAGATCTACGAAATGCAGGCGCGTGCCATTTTCGAGGCGGTGGCCGAGGTCCAGAAGAAGCACGGCAAGACAGTGATTCCCGAGATCATGATCCCGCTGGTCGCGACGCTGAAGGAACTCGACCTGATGAAGGTGGTGATCGACCAAGTTGCCGGCGAGGTAAGTCAGCTCTCGGGCCAGAAGCTGGAATACCTGGTGGGCACCATGATCGAGCTACCGCGCGCTGCGTTGCGCGCCGGCGAGATTGCCAAGTCGGCGGAATTCTTCAGTTTTGGCACCAATGACCTGACGCAGACGACGTTTGGTCTCAGCCGTGACGATTCGGCGTCATTCCTGGAAAAGTACCAGCAACGCGGTATCTTCGAGCACGATCCTTTCGCTTCGCTTGACATCGAGGGCGTCGGTGAACTGATCGAAATCGCCTGCGAGCGGGGGCGTAAGACCCGCCGCGACTTGAAGCTCGGCATTTGCGGCGAACACGGCGGCGATCCGGCCTCGGTGTTCTTCTGCCACAAGGCTGGCCTCGATTATGTCTCGTGCTCGCCTTACCGCGTGCCGATCGCACGGCTTGCTGCGGCACAAGCGGCGCTGGGCGGTCCGCTCAAGACGGAATGACGCTTCAGGCGCTTCGTGACGGCGGCAAGCGAGCGCTTGCAGCGGCGCTGGCGGCTCTTGAGCGCGACTCCGAGAACACGACGACGCAGACCCTGCTCAACGCCGCCTGGCGGCAGCCGTGCGGCCATGTGGTCGGCGTCACCGGTCCGCCCGGTGTCGGCAAATCCTCGCTTTGTGCGGCTCTGGTCGCGGCCTGGCGCGGGAACGGCAAGAGCGTCGGCGTCATCGCGGTTGATCCTTCGTCGAAATCCAGCGGCGGCGCGCTGTTGGGCGATCGCGTGCGCATCGTCCACGAGTCCGCTGACGATAGCGTGTTCGTGCGGTCGATGGCGGCCCGCAACCGCCTTGGCGGCGTTGCCGATCAGACCGTGGCGGCGATGGTCGTGATGCGGGCGCTGTTCGACCATGTGCTGATTGAGACTGTGGGGGTTGGCCAGTCCGAGACCGACGTGGCGGAAATTGCCGATACGGTGGTGTTCTGCGTCCAGCCGGGTTCGGGGGACTCCCTGCAATTCATGAAGGCGGGCATTGTCGAGATTCCCCACCTGATCGCCGTTACCAAGGCCGATCTCGGTGCCCCAGCCGAGAGGGCGCGGTCCGACGTGTCGGGCGCGCTGTCGCTTGCCGTAGCCGGCGACGGGCAGTGGCCGCTCAAGGTGCTGGCAGTATCGGCGCGCAACGGCGCCGGCATCGACGGACTGACGCAGGCGCTCGAGGTGCATCGCCGGTATCTGGCGGCCGAGGGTCGCCTCGCGATCGCTCGCCACCGTCAGAGCGAGGGCTGGATCGTCGAGTCTCTGCGCGAACGCTTCGGGCGCGAAGGGATTGCAAGGCTTGGCCGGCTCGGCTTCGATTTGACGTTGCCGCCCGGCGGCCAGCCGTTCGAGCGGCTGCGCGAGCTGGGCAAAGTTCTGGGAGAGGCAAGATGAGTCATGTGGAGACCTATCCGGTCGACGGGACATGTGTCTTTTGCCGGATCGTCGCGGGGCAGCTGCCGTGTTTCAAGCTGTGCGAGGACGACGACACCATTGCATTCATGGATATCAATCCGGTCGCTCCCGGGCATGCACTCGCGGTAGCGAAGGGCCATTGGCCGACGGTCGATGTCATTCCAGGCGACGTGCTGGCGTCCGTCGCCAGGACCGCGCAACGCGTCGCCCGCGCCGTTGGAACGGTGCTGAAGCCGGAAGGCATCAATCTCGTCCAGTCCAACGGGCCCGGAGCCGCACAGAGCGTGCCGCATCTGCATGTCCACATCCTGCCGCGGCATCGCGAGGATGGTGTGCTGCTCAACTGGGCGCTGGTTGCCGGCGACCGTGCCGCGGTCGAGGCGGTCTACCAGCGGATCAAGGCAGCCCTGTAATTCAGGAGGCGACCCCGGAGGCGCGATGGTGCGGCGAGAGGCTGAACCACTCACGTTCGTCCCGATGGAATTTCTCGCGGATGTAGTCGATCACGGCGCGGATACGTGCGCCCTTGTTGGTTTCTTCGTGCGACACCAGCCAGACCTCGCGCGTGATGTCGAGGTCAATTGGGGCCTCGATGAGGTTCTCGCCCTTACGGCTGTAGCTGGGGAAAACCGATAATCCCCACGACGCCTTTACCGCTTCCATCGCCGAGTGCGACGAGTTGGTGCGCAACACGACGCTGGTGCTGCGTTCGACGATCTCGGTCCAGGCCTTCATCGCCGGCAGGCTGTGCAGCGTGGTGTGATCGACGATGTGGTGCTCGTTCAGGTCTTCAAGCCGCTGTGGTAGGCCATACTGCTCGATGTATGCGGGGGCGGCGAAGATCGACATGCTGAACTGGCCGACACGAGCTGCGACGAGCTGGTTCGACGTCGGTCGGAAGAAGCGAATGGCGAGATCTGCCTGACGGGTGGCGAGATCCAGCACCTGGTCGCCCACGATCACCTGCACGACGATGTCGGAATGAAGCCGGCGCAGTTCGGAAAGGCGCGGGACCAGCCACTGCGCAGCGAGGCCCTCGGTGGCAGCCACCCGGACTATGCCGGCCATTTCGCGGTCAAGCCCAGCAAGATGCCGCTCGATCGACGTGGCATTCGACATCATCGACTCGGCTTGCATGAGCACGCCACGCGCGGCGGGCGTCACTTCCATGCCATGGCGATGGCGATCGAAAAGCTTGGCCCCCAGCCGCCGCTCAAGCGCCTGGATGCGCCGGCCGACGGTCGTCTGCTTTGTGTTGAGTTGGGTGGCGGCGGCGCTGAAGCTGCCGGTTCTTGCAACGGCCAGGAAAAAGCGGACGTCGTCCCAATCGCCGAGAATATTCGGCGCCTTGCTTCTACGCTGTGGAGTCGTGATCATAGTAACAATCGATACAATATGGTTGCAGGCTCGAAGTTTACTTGAAACAGGCCGCGTGGTTTACCTTACGTCGCTATCGGCAAAATGACATTTTGTGTCCCATTAG
>CALFRN010000505.1 GCA_937919085.1 uncultured Reyranella sp. | reverse complement strand
GGCCGCGAGCCGCAGCAGCGTGACACGCTCTACCGGCCCGTCCCCGAGGAGCGCCGTGCGGCCTCGCTGGTTGCCGCCGATCTTGCGCCAATCATCCTGACGCCGCCGCGCAAGCGGGTCGCCGCCTAGCGAGGCGTTCGATGCGGCGTGGTCCGCTATCGCCGCCGCTCGCCAAGCTTTCGGGCCTGCCGGCCCGGTGCCGCTGCCAAGGGGCCGCCCGTCTCGACGAGCAAGGCCGAAAGATCGCGTCCGTGCATATCGCCTCCGGTGTCGCCGATGAGCACGAAATCCATTCCCATCCGGCGGGCGCCTTCTCCGTCGGTTGCGGGGTTGTCGCCGACTGCCAGCACCGAGACGGTATCCAGGCCGAGCCGGTCGAGAACTGTTCGATACATCGTCGGCGCGGGCTTGCCGATCTCGCGGTAGTCGACATTGGGCAGACAGGCGGCGAGGGCTGCGAGCAGCGCCCCGGTTTCGGCGACCGGCCGGCCGTCGGACCCGGGATGCGTGGTGTCGCGGTTGGCGACAATGAGTTGCCCGCCATTCTCTAGCTGCCGGATCACCCGATTGAGATCAGCATAGCTGAAATGCTCGTCACGAGTCAGAAGGACGAAGTCCGGCCGATCGGCTTCCAAACGCAGTCCCGTGGCGCGGGCGAGCTCCTTGATCGCGGCGCTGCCGTAGACGCAGATGCACGCGTCCGGCTGCTCCGCGGACAGTTGCTCGACGGCGGTCGCGCCCGCCAGGACGATCCGGCTGGGCTCGATGTCGAGGCCGAGGCCGCTCAGCCGGACGGACAGCGTTTCGGGCGTGTCAGTCGAGTTGTTCGAGATGATCCAGAGGCGCGGACCCAAATGGGCGACTAGATCCTGCGCTCCGGGGAGCAGCCGGTCGCCGGCGATCAGGCAACCGTCGAGATCACACAGGACGGCGCGGTAGCGGTCGATCCACACGATCAGTGGGCGAGGGCTGACACGTTCGCGGCGTCCTGTGCCGCCTTGTCGTGCAGCCAGAAGGTCGGGCCGTCGTAGAGGAACGGCCGCTGGTGAATGACGATCGACTGCGGTTCGACTCTGACGAAGGAATAGTCGGGCAGCTCCAGGCTTCCGGGGATCTCCGTCGAAGCCAGATCGAAGGCGACCTGATGGCTGGTTGCGCGTTGGATATGGAATGGAATGCCGCGCCAGCTACCCGCAATCGGGCGGTGGACGTGGCCCATGAAGATGTAGTCCGGCCGGCGCCGCTTCTCGAAGACCGCCCACAGGTTCTCGGGATTGCGCAGGCGAATCCGGTCGAGGTGTGGCAGTCCGGTGTCGAAGGGCGGGTGATGCTGGAACAGCAGGACAGGCCGGTCGGCCGGGGCTTCGGCCAGCGCCCGATCGAGGAAAGCGAGCCTGTGGGCGCAGAGGAATCCTGCGTGGGTGCGGCTTTCCTCGTCCACGGTATCCAACGTAAGCACGCTCGCCGCGTCGAAGTGGCGGACGGCCTGGACGTAACCACTGCCATCGTCGTCGGCGTCCGGGAATATCTGGCGCAGCGCCCGGCGCCTGTCGTGATTGCCCATCAGCAGGATCGTCGGAGCGACCAGTTCGTCGAAGATCTCCTTCAATGCGGCGTATGCCGCAACCTCTCCCCAATGGGCGAGGTCGCCTGTGACAATCACGAAGTCGATATCGGTATGATCGCGGTTGATCGTCCGCACCGCGGCGCGGAGCCGTTCGGCAGGGTCGAGTCCGTACAGCAGTCGTCCCGGCGCGACGAGATGCGTGTCGGTCAGAATGACGAACTTCATGGTTGCTTCCCCTGTATGACCGCGGTCGAACCGGACGGCCGCCGCTTCGCGGCAGCGGCCGTCCGAACCCGGGGGCCTAGACCTACTTGCGCGGCAACAACTTCTGGACGTCGCTCGTCATGTCGACAAGTACTTTGTCCGGCTCGCCGGCGCGCGTGCCGGTGACGATCGAGTTGAGATGGTCCTTGATCACGTCGGTGATCTTGAGGCCGTTCTCGCCGGGAAAGGCATACCACTTGGTCAGGATCGGCAGCTGCTTGACGGCGGTGTAGTTGTTGGGATTCTCGATGTAGAAATCCTTGAGATAGACTTCATTGGCTTTCTTGTTCGGCGGCATGTAGCCGGTGGTCTTGGCAACGATCGCCGCACCTTCTGCGCCGTGCCAGAACTTCATCACTTCCCAGGCGGCTTCCTGCTTCTTGGGGTCGGCGGTGAGAATGATGCCGACATTGCCGCCGGCCGGAAGCCGTC
The DNA here is from genome assembly GCA_937919085.1 of uncultured Reyranella sp. Lineage (GTDB taxonomy): Bacteria > Pseudomonadota > Alphaproteobacteria > Reyranellales > Reyranellaceae > Reyranella. The sequence continues at coordinate 5,429 of CALFRN010000505.1, read as the reverse complement.
CCTTGACCGGAGCGACTCCGGGGAAGAGATGGGTCTTCAGCTCGAACTTCTTGTCCACCATCGTCGTGACCTTCGCGAGGTCCGAAGTGGAAGTGAAATGGATACCGGTCTTGCCGGCGGCGAAGGCGGCGCGCATGTCGGGCTGGTTGAGGTTCGGCATTTTGGCTTCCGTCACCAGTCGCGCCAGGGTCTTGATCGCGTATTGGCCTTCGGGACCGTCGAAAGCCACCTTGCTTTCGTCCGCGTTCAGCATGGAGCCGCCCTGGGCGAATACCGGGGCCTGCCACAGCCAGTTGCCCGTGATGTCCCAGGCATAGGTGACGCCGTTGACGTCCGGTCCGAGTGCCTTGATCTTCTTGGCGAGCTCGATGACCTCTTCCCAGTTTGCCGGCAACTTGTTCGGATCGCCGCCGGCCTTCTTCACGAGATCGAGATTGTAGTAGGCGATCGGCAGGGAGATCGCGAAGGGCAATGCGTAGACTTTGCCGTTCTGCATGCCGATGTCGTACATCGCCTGATGAAAGCCTTCAGCCTCGATGCCCTTGTCGGCCTTGATGTAGCTGTCGAGCGGCTGAGCGATGCCGCGGTCGACGAAGATCCGTACGCGGTTGAGGCCCTGAAACGTGATATCGGGCATCTGCTTGGTGATTGCCTCGCGCAGGACCTTCTGGGTACCCTCTTCGTACGAATCGTAGGGCGCGCGGAATGTCACCTTTATGTCGGGCCGCTTCTTCGCGAACGCCGCCGCGATCTGCTTGTGCGTCTCGGTGAACAGCTCGCCATAGGGAAACTGGACGACGATCTCCGTCGCAGCCAGCGCGGGCCCGGCGATCAGGGCGATCGCCGCGGAAAGCAGACAGGTCTTGAGCATACTTGATCTCCGTTGGTTGGGTCGGACGTGGGCGCAGGCGGAACTGAATTGTTCGCTCTTGTCGTTATTTGAGGCCGGTGAAGGCGATGCCTTCGATAAAGCGGCGTTGGGCAAACAGAAAGGCGATGACGAGGGGCGCGATGATGATCGTCGCGGCGGCCATCAACGGCCCATAGTCGGTGCCGGCCTCTGAATTGCGGAACGTCGCGACGCCGAGAGGCGGCGTAAACAGCGACTCGCTGTTCAGCACGATCAGTGGCCAGAAATAGTCGTTCCAGTGGGCAACGACGGAGAAGATGCCGAACGCGGTGATGGCGGGAATCGCCGTCGGCAGCATGATCCGCCAGACGATGCCGAACTCCGAGATTCCATCCATGCGCGCGGCGTCGACGAGATCGTCGGGCACCGAGAGAAAGAACTGGCGCATCAGGAAGATGCCGAACACGGAGATGATGAAGGGCAGGACCAGTGCGGCGTAGGTGTCCAGGATGCCGAACTGGTGGAACAGCAGGAAAAGCGGCACGGCGATCGCCTGCGCCGGAATCAATATGCAGAACAGGACCAGGGCGAACACCGTGTCGCGACCGTAAAACCGCAGCTTGGCCAGGGCATAGGCCGCGGGCAGCGCGATCAGCACCTGAAGGGCGAATATCGAAGTAGTGACGATGGCGCCGTTCAGGAGAAACTGGAGCAACGGCGCCTTGGCGAAAGCCGCCGTATAGTTTTCGACGACATGCAGCCTGTCGGGCCACCACCGGATTTCGGAGAGAAAGACCTCCGACTGGGGTTTCAGCGATGTCGAGATCATCCAGGCAAACGGCAGGAGCACCACAGCGGCGAGGGCGAGCAGCACGACGTGGCGAGCCACCGCCGATGCCGTTGGCAGTGGGTTCGCGCGGCTCATAAGTAGTGCACCCGCTTTTCGATCAGGCGGGCCTTGATCACGGTCAGCGTCAGGACAAAGGCGAGGAAGACCACTGCGACGGCCGCCGCCTGGCCAGAGCGGAAGAACTCGAAGCCCTCCGAGTACATCGTGTAGAGCAGAACCTCGGAGGCTTTGTTGGGGCCGCCCTTGGTCAGGACGTGTACGGTGTCGAATACCTGGAAGGAGCGGACCGCCGAGATGAGCACCACGAACATCGTAACCGGCCCCAGCATCGGCCACGTTACCAGCCAGAAGCGCGACCACGCCGACTGCGCGCCGTCGAGGGCAGCGGCGTCGTAGAGGTGGCGCGGGATCGACACCAGCCCGGCCAGGAACAGAACCATGTTGAAGCCGAAGAGCTGCCAGATACCTATGGCGGCCAGCGTCGGCAGGACAAGATGCGGGTCGGTAAGCCACGACTGCGGCGCCAGGCCGATTTGCTTGAGAAGCAGGTTGATCAGGCCGAACTGCGGGTGAAGCATGTACTCCCAGGAGATCGCCATGGCGATCAGCGTGGCCATGACGGGGACGAAGAAAACCGCGCGGTAGAAGGACTTGAGTCCTTCCCCGGATTCGATCAGAAGCGCGACGGCAAGTCCGAATGCCACCGAAGCGGGGACGACGATGGCGACATATCGGAGCGTGTTGCCGAGAGATTTCCAGAACACCCGATCGGAAAACAGGTCCTGATAATTCTGTAGTCCGACCAGCCCGACTGAGGGCGCGCCGAGTTGATAGTCGGTGAAGGAGATGATCAGTACCGTCGCCACCGGCCCGATCAGCAGCAGGAACATCAGGAAAAGCGCAGGGAACGAAAGTACCACCGCCGTCCACTGCTCGCGGGCCCGGCGGGCATCGTGCGGACGGCGATGGGCGCGCCGAACCACAGTCGTCCCACCGTGCTGCAGCGCCAGATCAGCCATTGGCCACCTGGAGGTAGCTCATGGAACGAACGGCAAGCCTGTTGCCGGCGGCATCGAAAAAATTGACTGCCGTCGTCTTGGGGCAGAGCGCAACAGTGCTGCCGATGCCGATCGTGCGGGCCTCCACCGATTCCAAGCGGCACAGGATGGGCCCGTCGATTCCGCCGACTGCAACATGGAGGAAGATTTCCGAGCCGAGATTCTCGACGTGGTCGACGCGGCCTTTCCACGCCGGTTCCGCACCAGTCGCCATGCGTATCGCTTCGGGGCGGATACCGACCTGGACGGCCGTGCCTGGTGCGGCCTCGACAGGCTGGTCGATCGACAGGCCGAGAACGCGGACGCGGCCATCGGCATCGGTCGTGCCCGGAAGTATGTTGATTTTCGGTGAGCCGATGAACTCGGCGACGCGGATATCCTGGGGGCGATTGTAGATTTCGTCCGGAGTGCCGATCTGGACGATGCTACCGGCCATCATGACAGCGATGCGGTCCGACATCGTCATGGCCTCGGCCTGATCGTGTGTCACATAGATGAACGTTGCGCCCAGGCTGCGATGAAGCTGGGCAATTTCGGTTCGCATGTGGACCCGCAGCTTGGCGTCGAGATTGGAGAGTGGCTCGTCGAGAAGAAAGGCCTTCGGCCGTCGCACGATGGCCCGACCGACGGCAACACGTTGCCGCTGGCCACCTGACAGCTGAGAAGGCTTGCGGCCAAGCAGGTCCGTCAATCCCAACAGGTCGGCCACGCGCTCGACTTCGGTGCGGATCTGCTGCTGCGTGCCGCGCGTGCCGGGAATGATCCAGGCGGCGCCCGGCAGGCGCTGCCAGGCGTTGAGGCGCCGCATGCGCAGCGGCACGGCGATGTTGTCGAACACGGAAAGATGAGGGTAGAGCGCATAGGACTGGAACACCATGGCGAGATCGCGCCGGCTCGCCCGCACGTCATTGACGTTCCGTTCCTCGATGACGATGTCGCCGCCAGTCGGCGATTCGAGGCCGGCGACAATTCGCAGCAACGTCGACTTACCGCAGCCTGACGGGCCGACGAGTGAAATGAATTCGCCATGCTCGATTTCAATGTCGACGCCGCGCAGGACCTCGGTTCGATCGAAGCTCTTCCTGACGTTACTGATCGCGAGCTGCGCCATTGCCATTCCCCGGCGTCGTTTCGGTCCCCGACGCCGGCAATGGGTAAAGTGATCGTTTGACAGTCATATAACGGTCAAAGGCAAAGCTTATAGATGGACGAACCATCGGCTTGCCTCATGCGGTCCTCGCGACGGGGCGCCGTCCCAGGAAAGCGCAACCATGGCTCTGACCAGTTCAAGGATCCGTGCGATCAATGCGGTATTCGAGGCGGGAAGCTTTTCCGCGGCGGCCAAGAAGGTGGGCATTTCCCAGCCCGCCATCGCCCAGCAGGTACGCGACGTGGAGGCTGGCTTCGGCGTCACTCTGTTCGACCGGCGCGGCAACGGCCTGGTGGCGACGGCGCTCTGCAGGCAACTATATGGCGTTACCCAGCGGATGCAGGCTACCGAGGTCAGGGCGCTCGCCATTCTCACGCAGCACAGCGAGCTCAAGGGCGGCGAGCTGCGCATCGGCCTCGGCAATGCCATGCCGGGCATGGCGCTGATTTCGGACTTCCAGAATCTCTATTCGAAGATCGGCATCAGCGTCGAGATGGGTAGTTGGGCGTCGATCATCGATGCCGTCGTCGACCAGCGTGTCGACCTCGGTGTTCTTCCCCGAATACCCGACGACGGGCGCTTCCGGCGCGAGGTGTGCCTGCATCAATGCGTTGTCGCCATCGTGAACGCCAGTCACCCCCTGGCGAACGCGCGACGCGTCACCTGCCAGGAGTTGATGTCCCATCCTCTTGTCTTCAGGACGCAGCGCTCATCGACGCAGCGCGTCGTCGACGATGCCTTCCGCAAGGCAGGGCTGGAGCCGAAGCCGGCGATTGTCCTCGACACCCGTGATGGCGTCTTCGAAGCGGTGATCAACGACCTCGGTGTCGGCTTCACATGGGAACACGGTTCCAGCCGCAGCGATGGGTTCATTAAATTGCGCGTTCCGGATATGGCCGCAATGCATCCTGAGCACATCTTCTGCCTGGCCCGGAAACGCGACAAGCTGGTCGATCTTTTCTTCCAGTCGCGCCGGCTGAAGAATATGCGGGCCAGCCGCGAGCCCGAGACGTGACAGGCCGCATGTCCATGTCGGCCAACAAATTCGGCCCATTCTTTGGGCGCTTGTGCCTAGGCTCAGGAAAAGCCCCGCTCGGCGAGCAAGCGCGGCACGGCTTCTTCCTCGAGGAAGGCGCGGGTTCGGGTTCCGGCCGATTGCGGCAAGCGCAGGAAAGACGCGAGGTCGGCCGGATGGTCGATGTCCATGGCGATGCCCGGCTGACGGATCACCGTCGGCTCGATGCCGCATCGCCGCGCCGCGGCAAGATGCGGGAAGTAGCTGTTGTCGCCGAAGCGTAACGGCACGGCCTCGGGCGGCGAACAGACGACGGCGTTGGAGCCGAGGTCATCATGCGCCGGCGAGATCGTGAAGGAGGGGCCGGGCAGATGCGCTGCCAGCACCGCGTCGATCTCGACCGCGGTGGCGGCCGGAATGTCGCCAGGTACCGTGATCATGCCGCCGCGGCCTTCTCGGGTCAGCAGCTGCCGCCCCGCCACGACGCTGCCGGTGTGGCCGTCGCG
>CALFRN010000504.1 GCA_937919085.1 uncultured Reyranella sp. | reverse complement strand
ATAGTCGCGGCATACGCCGCGGCGCTCATTGTAGGCCTCCCAGGCCGTCTTGGTGGCGCGCGCATATTCGTAGCCGAATTGAATGTGGTTATGGACGAAATCGCAGATCGCCTGGACCCGCCCCCAGCCTGAGGGCGCATTGCCGAACAGACTCCACGCGGCCTCGGACAGGCGATCGGTCTCGCAGTAGCGGCTGCCGAGGAGAAAGACGATCGTCTCGGCGGGCAGCTCTTCGATCGGCTGTTGGGGCGCCGATGGCGCCACCACGTCGGGAACGCCGCTGTCGCGCACGGTCCCATCGGCAGAGAGACGAAACTGTCCAGCGGGGGCCACCAACCGGCTGCACCAGTTGCCGAAGCCATCGCGGTAGGTCGAGATCGGGACGGCGGGATTGGTGATCAGATGGTCAGGCACGACGACATCCGATGCCCGGCTGTAGTGGATGCCGAGCATCACGATCATCGGGGTGACCTGCGGGAGGTCGTAGATCAGTTCGTAGCCGACCCGGATCTTCATTCGTCACCTCCCATGTCATGAAGCCCGGGTGATGACCTTCACGTCCATGCCGACCGAGTCCGACGCAAGACCGATGAAGGTGCCGTGGAGAGGGAGTGTGTGTTGGGTATCGGGGGCTACTGCGACGACAACGAGTTTCGCTCTGCCGAAGTTCCCGCTGGCAGGGTCGAAATCGGCCCAGCCGGGACCGGGCAGATAGACCTGCGCCCAGGCGTGGGTCGATCCGTGTTCGTCCGACGACAGGATGAGATAGCCCGAGGCAAATCGCGCCGCGAAGCCGAGCGCACGGGCCGCATCGATCATCAGCAGGGCGAAGTCGCGGCAACTCCCATGGCCGAACCGGAGCGTCTCCACCGGCCACGGGGCGCCCTTGGCCTCGCGCCGCCGGTGGCGGAAGGTGCAATGGATGACCCGGGAGAGGCGGCAGAGAAGATCGAACGTGTCGGTCGACTCGCCGGGCGGCAGAAGCTGGCGCGCCCAGTGGCCGACCTCGTCTTCGGGATCGGTGCCGTCGCGTTCGAGGCAGAGCGCGAGATCGGCGCTTTCGCGGGGGCTGTAATCGAAGGGAAAGCTGGCGGCATGGGCCTCGAGGTCGTGGGCCGCGACCTGCGGCGGCGACTGCTCCAGGCAAACGATACTATTGACGCATAATTCCTGTGCAGCGCCGGAGAAGTGCGCGATGCCAACCTGGTTGCCGAAGTCGTCGAGGACGAAGCGGAGGCAGGCGGGTTGCGGGCGAATTTCTATGTTTGCCTCGATCACCCGTTGGTCATCGGTGTCGCGTGGGCGCAACATCATCCGGTGCTCGCCGAAGGCGACCGGCCGTACGTATCGATAGGTCGTGAGGTGCCGGATCGTGAGGGTTGGCATGGGGCCTCCGGTCCGCGGCGGAAATCGTACCTGACCCGACATGTGCACGATTCACGCCAAAGGGCCAGCCGCCTGCCGATGTCCGCATTTGGCGCCAGGCGGACATGTCGAGGAACCTGCCGCCATCGCTGCCAGATGTGATTCCAATTTTGCCACGGGTAACCCCCTCCGCCCCTTCGGGGCACCTGGCGGCTATGGCCGATACGGCCATAGCCGCGACCCGAAACGGGCGCGAGGGAGGAGTCCAAGTCATTTCCTCCCCCGTTTCGGGGGAGGTGGCCGCGAAGCGGACGGAGGGGGTCGAAAGTTCCGGCGCGATGCCCAAGACCCCCGATGATGGGGGAGGCGACCGAAAATCCGTGTAAGTTGGTCCCATGACCCAAATCCATGACATGACCGCGGCCGACCTGCTCGCCGCCTACAAATCGAAGAAGCTCTCGCCGGTCGAAGCCGTCGACGGCGTGATCGCCCGTATCGAGGCGTGGGAGCCGAAACTGAAGGCGCTCTATGCGCCGGATTTCGGCAATGCTCGCAAGGCGGCGGCGGACTCGGCGAAGCGCTGGCAGAAGGGCACGCCGCGGGGCACGCTGGACGGCGTGCCGATCACCATCAAGGAGAACATCGCCACCAAGGGCGTGCCGGTGCCGCTGGGCACCGCGGCTACCGAACTGGTGCCGGCCGCGGCCGATGCGCCGCCGGCGGCGCGGGTGTGCGAGGCCGGCGCCATCATCCTGGCCAAGACCACGATGCCCGACTACGGCATGCTGTCGTCGGGCCGCAGTTCCTTCCATGCACTGACGCGCAACCCGTGGAACCTGGCGTGGAATCCTGGCGGCTCCAGCGCCGGGGCAGGGGCGGCCGCGGCGGCCGGCTACGGGCCGCTGCATCTCGGCACGGATATCGGCGGGTCGGTGCGGTTGCCGGCCTGCTGGAACGGCATCTTTACCTTGAAGCCCAGTCTCGGCCGCGTGCCGGTCGATCCGCCGTACTTCGGGCGCGCGGTCGGGCCGATGACCAGGACCGTGGCGGACGCCTGCCTGCTGATGGCCGAGCTCCATAAGCCCGATGCGCGCGATCACATGAGCCTGCCGCCGGCCGATATCGACTGGAGCGCCGGTCCGCTCGATCCCAGGGGATTGAAGATCGGCCTTCATCTCGATGCCGGCTCCGGCCTGCCGGTCGAGGCCGAGACCCGGGCCGCGATCGAGGCGGCGGCGAAGCTGTTCGAGAAAGCGGGCGCCTCGGTCGAGCCGGTGCTGCCGTTCCTCTCGCCCGAGATGCTTCATTTGCAGGATCTGTTCTGGCGGGTCCGCAGCTGGGTCGATTTTTCGGCGCTCTCGCACGCACGACAGAACATGGTGCTGCCCTTCATCGCCGACTGGTGCCGCGGCGGCGCCGACGTCTCCGGCCCGACCGTGATCAAGGGCGTCGCCAACTACATGGCGATCCGCGCTGCCACGGTAGCCGCCACGCGGCCGTTCGATTTCGTGCTCTCGCCGGTCTCGCCGGTGCCGACCTATCCGGCGGAATGGGAGACGCCGACCAACGATGTGATGCGGCCGCTCGAACACATCTCCTTCACCATGCCGTACAACATGAGCGAGCAGCCGGCCGCCTCGATCAATTGCGGCTATACCGAAGAGGGCAAGCCGATCGGCCTGCAGATCGCCGGCCGCCGCTTCGACGACCTCGGCGTGATGCGGATCTCGAAATGGTTCGAGGGCGCCAGGCCCGCGCAGAAGAAATGGCCGGAACCGCCGAAGTGAACCCGACCCTTCGAGACGGCGCTACGCGCCTCCTCAGGGTGAGGCCATATGACCTCGCCCTGAGGAGCGGCCGCAGGCCGCGTCTCGAAGGGTGAGCGGCGCGATGAACAGTGCGCCCTTCGATGCCGACGTCATCGTCGTGGGCTCCGGGGCGGCGGGGCTATCCGCGGCGCTGGCGGCCGCCCATGACGGCGCGCGCGTGCTGGTGCTGGAGAAGTCGCGCTGGCTGGGCGGCACGTCGGC
>CALFRN010000503.1 GCA_937919085.1 uncultured Reyranella sp. | reverse complement strand
CGCGGCATGCGCGCTGTCGTCTGTGATCGCCTGGGCGGTCCGTCCGTCCTCAGGATCGAGGAACGCGCTATTCCCGAGCCCGGACCGACCGAACTGGTCATTCGGGTCGGTGCGGCGTCCGTCAATTTCCCCGATGTCCTGATGGTGTCCGGCGGCTACCAGCACAAGCCGGAGCTGCCGTTCGTGCCGGGCATGGAAGGTGCGGGCACGATTCACGCCGCCGGGCCCGGCGTGACGGCCTGGCAGGTCGGCGAACGCGTGATTTTCGGCGTGAAGCCGGGCGCTTTCGCCGAATATGTCCGCCTTTCCGCCAGTGCTCCCCTGATGCGCCTGCCGGCCGACTGGTCCTATGCCGAGGGCGCGGGTTTTCGTGTAGCGGCCCAGACCGCCTATCATTCGCTGGTCCATCGCGCCGGTCTCAAGCGCGGCGAGACGCTTCTGGTGCACGGCGCGTCGGGTGGCGTCGGTCTGGCGGCTGTCCAACTCGGCAAGCATCTCGGCGCCCAGGTGATTGCCACCGGCAGCGACGACGCGCGTCTGGCTGTGGTTCGCCAGAATGGCGCGGATCATGCGGTCAACTATCGCACCAGTGACTTCGTGCCGGCGGTCAAGGCCATTACCGACGGCCGCGGCGCCGACGTGATCTACGATCCGGTCGGCGGCGAGGTGCTGGAGAAGTCGGTGCGTGCCGCGGCCTATGGCGCACGACTTCTGGTCGTGGGGTTCACGTCGGGTGGGCCGAGCAAGCTCATGTCCAACCATGTGCTGATCAAAGGCCTGTCGGTCCTGGGCGTGCGTGCCGGCGAGACGATCCTGCGCCATGCACCCGAACTCGGCCGCGACTATGCCGAGGAACTGCCGCGGCTTGCCGGCCTCGGCGTCATGCGCCCGCACATCTCGCATCGCTTCCCGATGGAGCGCGCGGCCGATGCCTTCCACGTCCTGATCGACCGAAAGGTCGTCGGCAAGGCGGTGATCGAGATGCCCGCCTGATCCGGCGAATCCCGATCTAGCGTGAGAAGAAAATCGTCACCTTGCGGTCGGTCACCGAGGCATCTTCCTTGCCCAGGCTCATGTTCCCGAAGGCTTCGGGGTCGGCAACAATATAGATGTGATTGGCCGGGACGCCGTCGCGGATCATCTGTGCGGCAACCGCCTGTGACCGCGACCGGGCCAGCTTATCGTTGAACGTCTTGTCGCCCAGCTTGTCGGTATGGCCGATCAGGCAGATGGCCGACACCTGACGCGCCTTGGCGGTGGCCGCGGCCTGGACGATCGTTGGTTTTTCGCTGGCCCGGAGCTGGGCACTGCCGAGGTCGAACAGGACCCGCACCGGCGGCGGCTGGTTGGCGCCACCGCCCCGCGGACAGTTGCCGACGGTCTGGGCGAACGCGGGCGCGGCGGCGAAGAGGGCGCCGACCGCGGCAAGCACACCAAGTCTTTTCATTTGAGCTCTCCCTTGAGGGCCATTTCGACGAAGGGCAGGCGATCGTTGCCGAAGAACATCATATCGCCCACGAAGCTCGTTGGCGCGCCGAAGATGCCGCGCGCGACGGCTTCGTCGGTCGTGGCTTTCAGCCGATCCTTGACGTCCTGTTCCTGGATGCGACTGCCGAATTTCGCAGCATCGAGACCGGCGGCAGTCAGTACCGCCGCCACCTCATTGATGTCGTTCAGGTTGCGGCCATCCACCCACATCGCCTTGAAGATGGCAGGGTGGTAGCGCTCGAACAGCCCGTCGATCTGTGCCGCGGCGGCCCCGCGCATCAGCGCCAGCGTGTTCACCGGGAAGAACGGGTTGCGCTGGAAGGGTACGCCATAGTGCATCGCCCACATCGGCATGTCGAAGCTGCTCCATCTCGACTTCTGCTCAAGCGCCGCGGGTGAACTGTTGCCGGTCGCCTTGAACACGCCCCCCAGCAGCATCGGCTTGCGCACCAGAGCGGCACCGGTGCGCCTGGCGATGGCCTCGACCTGGGTGTCGGCCAGATAGCTGTAGGGGCTGCCGTAGTCGAAGTAGAATTCCAGTGTGCGGGCCAAGCGTGTCTCCCTTCTTGTCGCGGGGTGCCGTGCCTTCTAGCCTCGGGACAACAATAGCAAGCTGGATGGAACACATGGGGCGGGCGGCAGGCAAGGTCGTTCTGGTGACGGGTGCGGGCTCGGGGATCGGCCGTGCAACTGCCACGCTGCTGGCCGCCGAAGGCGCCACCGTGATCGTCACCGATATCAACCGCGTCGGTGGGCTCGAAACCGTGCAGCAGATCGGAGACCTTCAGGATGGAGGAGGGGCCCGTTTCGAGGAGCAGGACACGTCGCGCGAAGTCGACTGGAAGCGGATCATCGACGATATCCTTGCCCGCGAGGGCAGGCTGGACGGCCTTGTGAACAACGCCGGCATTGCCGGGCCGTTTCCCTCGACCTTCGAAAACGAGACGGTCGAACAGTGGCAGCGCATCCTGTCGATCAACGTCCAGGGCGTGTTTCTCGGCTGCAAGCATGGCGTGCCGGCACTCAGGGCATCGGGCGGCGGCTCGGTCGTGAACCTGTCGTCGCTCGCGGCCTTTCTCGGCACACCCGACCTTTCTGCATATGGCGCCAGCAAGGGGGCGGTGCGGCAGTTCACCAAGACCGTAGCCATGGATTGCGCCCGCAAGGGCTACAAGGTGCGCTGCAATTCGGTTCACCCCGGGGTGATCCTGACGCCGATGGGCGAGGGGATCCTGCCCAGCGACAAGGCCAAGGACCGGATGCGCAAGCACATTCCGATCGGCGAATTCGGTACGCCGCAAGACATCGCCTATGGCATTCTCTACCTGATTTCCGACGAGTCGCGCTTCGTCACCGGAACCGAGCTGGTGATCGACGGCGGTATGAACGCCATCTGACCGCGGAGCAGAAGATGCAGCACGCTGACCAAGTTGCCTATATCGAGCGCATGCACGGCATGGCGCGCGCCAACGCACGCGACGACGGAGAGATCAGCCACACGCCGGTCGAGGAGTATTTCGACACCGATCGCTTCGAACGCGAGAAGACCGTGCTGTTCCGAAAGTACCCGGTCGTAGTCGCGTTCTCCGCCCAGCTGCGCAAACCCGGCGACTTCGTCGCCAACAACGACAGCGGTCAGCCGATCCTCGTCACCCGTGGCACCGACGGCAAGCTGCGCGCCTTCCTCAATGTCTGCCGTCACCGCAGCGCCACCGTGGAGCTGAAACCCTGCGGTTCGAACAAGCGTGCCTTCGTCTGCCCCTATCACGGCTGGAGCTACGACCTCACCGGCAAGCTGGTCGGCATCACCGATGCTGCCTGGTTCGGTGAGGTCGATCGCGCGGCGCACGGGCTGCGGTCGCTCGCCGTCGCCGAGCGCTGCGGCATGGTCTTCGTGGTGCCGACGGCGCTCGAACCAGGCCAGAGCGCCGACATCGACATGGATGCCTTTCTTGGACCGGTTAAGGCCGATCTTGTGTCCTGGGACATGCAGGACTGGGAGGTGCAAAGCACGACGCCGATCCGCCCGGGCATGAACTGGAAGCTGGTGATCGACACCTTCCTCGAACTCTACCATTTCCGTTACCTGCACGGTGCCAGCGTGGCGCCGCTGTTCCTCGACAATATTACCGCCTACGAGCGCCGCGAGCGGCATTCCCGCTTCGCCGTCTGCAAGCCGTCGATCCTCGAGGTGGAGAACCAGCCGCGCGAGACCTGGCAGCTCCGCGACCATGCGGTCGTGCTCTACAACCTCTTCCCCAACACGGTGCTGGCCTACACCCAGGATCATTGCGGCGTCTTCACCAGCTTCCCGGTGTCGCCCGACGAGGCGTTGATCAACGTCTCGGTGCTCGTCGATCCGGTGGAGCGCGCGAAGAAGCCGGAAAGCTATTGGAAGACCAACCAGGACCTGATCCTGGCCGCGCTTGACGAGGATTTCACCGTCGGCGCCAGCATCCAGGCGAATTTCAGGAGCGGCGCCAACCGCGTGCAGACCTTCGGCAAGTTCGAGAAGGCGCTGGGCTGGTATCACCAGGAGATCGACGCGGCGCTCAAAGCGCCGCAGGCGCTTGGTGGCGTGTAGCGCTGCAGGGAGCGCGGCGACCTAGGCGCGGCCGCCGCACGGCGCAGAAAGAATCTCGGTGTGGGCCATCGTGCGCAATACCTGCCGTGCGGTCTCTCGCGCTTGATGACAAGCGCTGCCGCCCGCCGGCGCGTACTAACGCGCCTGCGCGCCTACGCGCCTACTTGACGTTCACCTGATAGGCGAACTTCTCGCCGTCGGTGGCGGTGAGCTGGGTGAAACCCAGCATCTTCAGCAGGTCGTAGAAATTCGCATCCTCGGCCACGGTCCGCTCCTGGAAGAACGGCGACAGGCGCGACATCGTGGTCATGTTGGCGAGGATCGCCCGGACCCGGTAGATCGAATTCAGCTCACCCGGCTGCAGGCCCACGATGATCAATTTCTCGGCTTTGTCGCCCTTGACGAACACCGAGTAGGGAACGCGGTAGGCCGACTGGATCGTGCCCTGCGAGACGACGGTGACGAACTGGACGCGCTGCAGCCTTTCGGCGCCAGGGATCATCTGCATCGGCGAGGTGTAATTCTCGACGATGGCCGGCTTGGGATAATAATAGCCGACATACTTGTCTTCGCCGGCCGGCATCGCCTGTTTGGCGGCCGCTGGCGCGGGCTTGGCCGTTTGCGCCAGCGCTGGCGCGGCGGCGAGTGCCAAGGAGACGATCACGCCGGCAACGATTTTCTTGAACATCTTCACTTCCCCCGAGAAACCACGGACTAGAACAACGTATAGCCACCATCGATAACGAAGTCGCGCCCCGTCGTATAGGCGGTGGCGTCGCTCGCCAGATAGACGGCGATGGGGCCGAAGTCGGCGCCGGTGCCCCAGCGACGCTCCGGAATGCGCGGCAGGACATTGCCGGCGAACTTCTCGTTGCCGAAGGCATTAGCGGTCATTTCGGTCTCGATCCAGCCCGGCAGAATCGAATTGACGGCAATTTTGTAGCGCGCCAGTTCGACCGCGAGTGCACGGACCATGGCGGTGACGCCGCCCTTGCTGGCACCGTAATGGCTGGACCGGGCGGCACCCTCGATGGCCGCGGTGCTGGCCATGGCGACCAGCGACCCGCCCTTGCCCCGCTCGGCCATATGCCGGGCGGCGGCGCGGAAGGTGAAAAAGACGCCGTCGAGATTGACCCGCATCACGCGGCGCCATTCCTCGGTCGTCATTTCCAGGATGGCGCCCTTGCCGCGACCCGAAACACCTGAATTGGCGACGCAATTGTCGACCTGGCCCATCATCTTCAACGTCTCGGCAAAGCCTGCCTCGACCTGCTTTTCGTCCCCGACATCGACGATCTGGGCATGGACCTTGCGGCCATGGCGCTTCAGTTTTTCCACCGCGGCCGCGTTCTTGGCGGGGTTGGTGCCCCAGATGCAGACATCGGCACCGGCCTCGGCCAGCGCCTCGGCCATTCCGAGGCCGATGCCGCCGTTGCCGCCGGTGATCAGCGACACCTTGCCCGTCAGATCGAAGCCCTTGTAGGCCATGGACGTCCTCCCACAACAAAACCGGGCGGGATCAAAGCCCGCCCGGTCCGCAGCGTCAATTGCAGCCGCCTCAGTTCAGCCTGTCGGTTTCGACCAGCACGACCTCCGAATCTTCGATGGCCGTGATCTCGATCTCGTCCTGATCGGCCACCGCGACACCGTCGCGGGCATTGGCGGTGACGGGCTCGCCGTCGCCGCCACGCACCTCGACCTTGCCCCTGGCCGGCACGAGATACGTCGGCTTGCCGTCCAGTTTCTGGCGGATCGTCTGGCCCGCCTTCAGCGAGCCGGCGAACAACGCACCGTCGGCGTAGAGCGGGATCGCCCCGGCATGGCCGCGGCCCGACGCCAGCGGCACCAGCCTGCCGTCGCGCGCCTCTGCCGGAAACTGCACCGTCTCCCAGCGTGCCGGCACACCCTGCTTGTTGGGCATGATCCAGATCTGGAACAGCTCGGTCTCGTCGCTCTCGTTGTTGTACTCGGCGTGACGGATACCGTTGCCGGCACTCATCACCTGGATCTGGCCGGCTTCGGTGCGACCCTCGTTGCCGAGGTGATCCTGGTGGGTGATCGCTCCTTTGATGACGTAGGTCACGATCTCCATGTCGCGATGAGGGTGCGGCGGAAAGCCGGAGTCCGGCGCGATGCGGTCGTTGTTCCACACCCGCAGGGCTCCCCAGTGCACGCGATCCGGATTGCGGTATTCGGCGAAGCTGAAATGGAAGTTGGCGTTCAGCCAGCCGTGGTCCGACTTGCCGAGTTTCTCGAAGGGTCTGAGTTCGATCATGGGGTCACCTCTTTGATCCCCAAAATGGCGCGGAAA
>CALFRN010000502.1 GCA_937919085.1 uncultured Reyranella sp. | reverse complement strand
GTCTTGCCGCGGCGCGGATGATCGGTGTCGACCCAGAAGCCGCGCGCCTCGAGATGGGGATCGGTCGACACCTCGCGCGCCGTCTTCACCGGTGCGCAGGGCACGTGCGCCTCGTTGAGAAGCTTCAGCACTTCGGCCTTCGATCGCCTAAGCGTCCAGGCCGACACGATGTCGTCGACCTCCGTCATGCGCTTGGCGCGGCCGATCGTGCTCGACAGCTCGGGGTCTTCCAGCAGCTCGGGACGGCCCAGCATCCGGCACATCGAGTGCCAGTGCCGCTCGGCGGCGGTGAAGATCGCCACATAGCCATCGGCGCAGGCGTAGGTGTTGTACGGCGCCATGGCGAGCGCCGGATGCCTGTTGCCCGTGCGGTCGGGCACGTTGGTATCGCCGTCCATGACGGCGCCCATGGCCGAGGCGAGCGACGTTACCGCCGCTTCATGCATGGCGACCTCGACCCGCTGGCCCTTGCCGGTGCGCTCGCGCTGGACCAGCGCCCCCAGGATGCCGGCGCAGAGATGGATGCCGGCCAGGAAGTCGCAAACGGCCGCACCCGCCTTGGTCGGCGGTCCGTCGGCATCGCCGGTGGCGTTGGTGATGCCGCTCATCGCCTGGACGGTGACGTCCATGGCGGGAAGATCGCGATAGGGCCCGTCGAGACCGAAGCCGGAGCTGCCACCGTAGACCAGGCGCGGGTTGAGCTTGCTCAGCACGTCCCAGCCGATGCCGAGGCGGTCCATCACGCCGGCGGCGAAGTTCTCGATCAGCACGTCGGCCTGGGCGACAAGCTCGAGGAAGATTTCCCTGCCGCGCGGCTGCTTGAGGTCGAGCACCACCGACTCCTTGTTGGAGTTCAGCATGACCAGCGGCCAGGGCTCGACCTCGCGCTTGCGGCGGCGCACGACGTCGCCCTCCGGCGGCTCGATCTTGAGCACGCGGGCGCCCATGAAGCCGAGCTGCAGCCCGCAATAGGGGCCGTTGTAGATCTGCCCCAGATCGAGGACGAGCATCCCATCCAGTGGCCGCTGAATGGGCGAGCGTGTGATGGTCATGGATGCATCCTCTTCCAGTGGCGCGCAATGTCGATGCGACGCGTGATCCAGACGCGCGGCTGGCCCGAGAGCCAGTCGAGTGCTTTGGCCAGGCCCAGGGCGCGACCGGGATGGGCAATGATGCGGTTGTGCAGCCCGAAACTCAGCATGCGCGGCGAATCCTCCTCGAGCACGCACTGAACGGCGTTCCTGATATAGGCGAGGTACTCGTCGCCCGACGTCATCCCCATGCGGGCGAAGCGCACGTCATTGTGGGTGAGCGAGTAGGGGACAACCAGCTGGCGTCGCGTGCCCACCTTCACCCAGTAGGGCAGTTCGTCGTTGTAGGTCTCGCTGTCGTATTCGTAGCCGGCCTCCAGCAGCAGTTTCCGCGTGTGGAGCGACGGCGCGTAGCGGCTGTACCAGCCCAGCGGACGGGTGCCGATGGTTCGCGTGATGCTCTCGGTCGCAAGCTGGATCTGCTTGCGCTCGTGATCCTCCGTGAAGTTGCCATGGATTTCCCACCTGTTGCCGTGCCCGGCCACGTCCCAGTCCGCCTCGCGCATGGCGGCACAGGCTTCGGGGTTGCGCTCGAGGGCGCGGGCGATGGCGAAGATCGTGCAGGGCAGCTTGCGCCTGGTGAAGATGCGGTGGAGGCGCCAGAAGCCGACCCGGCTGCCGTATTCGAACATGCTCTCGGCGCCGAAGTCGCGTCCCTTGACGCCTGCGGTCGAGCCTTCGGTCAGACCGGTCTCCGAAGCAGGATCGCCGTCGGGGACGGCCAGTTCGCCGCCTTCCTCGTAGTTGATGACGAAATTGACGGCGACATGCGCGCCCTCAGGCCACCTGGGATCGGGTGGATTGCGGCCGTAGCCCACGAAGTCGCGGACGCGGCCGGCCTCTTCATCGGTCATGGATCACCTCGGCCGCGACTGTATCGCGAACCGGCGGGTCGTGGGGAACGGAAGTGCGTGTCGGCGGGCGGAATGTGCTCTAGGGTTGCCGCATGAGCGACATCAAGCGCATCGATCCCGGCCCGCGCATGAGCGAGGCCACCGTCCACGGCGGGCGAATTTATTGCGCGGGCATGATTCCCGAGGACACCTCGCTCGACGTCACGGGCCAGGTGAAGCAGGCGCTGGCGGAAATCGACTCGCTGCTCGCCAAGGGCGGCAGCGACAAGACGAAAATTTTGAGCGCGGTGATCTGGCTGGCCGATATCTCCGATTTTGCCGCCATGAACGCAGTTTGGGACGCCTGGGTCGTGCCCGGCCAGGCGCCGGCGCGTGCCACCGTCGAGGCTCGCTTGGCCGACCCGAAAATGAAGGTCGAAATCATGGTCGTCGCGGCGCTCTAGCCTCTGCTAAGGTCGCCGCCGCTTTCACCGAGGAGAGAAGATATGAGCATCAAGCGAGTAAACGCAGGCGCGCGCATGAGCAGCGCCGTCGTCCACGGCGACACGGTCTATCTCGCCGGCCTCACCGCCGACGACACCAAGGCCGACGTCAAGGGCCAGACCAAGCAGATCCTCGACAAGATCGACAAGTTCCTGGCCGAAGCCGGCACCGACAAGTCGAAGATCCTGTCGGCCAACATCTGGCTGACCGACATCGGCACCTGGAGCCAGATGAACGAGGTGTGGGATGCCTGGGTATCGCCCGGCAACGCCCCGGCCCGCGCCACCGTCGAGGCCAAGCTCGCCAA
>CALFRN010000501.1 GCA_937919085.1 uncultured Reyranella sp. | reverse complement strand
GTTCAGTCCGGCGTGACGCCGAAGCGGCGCTGCCAGAAGTCGCGGCTGCGGCGCTCGCCGACGTCGCAGCCGAGTTCGTATTCGGGACGCACGAAGCGGGTGTAATCGTCGTCGGCGCGGCTGGTGCGGCGCGGTGCGGCCTGGGCGAGCTCGATACCGTCGCGCGACGTGCCGAGGTCGCCGGTGTCGAAGTCATGACGGGGACCGACTTCGGCCACTTCCTGCAGCAGCTTCTTGCGAATGGCGCGCGGGAAATCCTCGAAATTGGTGGCGACCTCGACGAAGGCGCGCGGGCCGCCGATGACGCAATGAAGGTAGTACTTGTCGAGGTCGTTCTCGCTCGGAAAGCCGTAGGGGTTGGGCCGGTCGTTCATGATCGGCAGCCCATTGATCACGATGCGGTCCTTCAGCGCCTCGTGCCTGAGATCGGTCACCATGCCGCCGTCGTTGTTGGAGCCGTCGCCCGAGATGTCGAGCACCTTGCGCTCGGCTTCGTAGGGGCTACGACTGAACATGGGGATGGCGAAGCGGATGGCACCGCTGATCGAGGTGCGGCGGGCGATCGATATCGGCGCCTCGGAAAGGCGGGCGGTGAACCCGGCGATCGCGGCCTCGGAGTCGAGCAGTGTCCAGTCGACCAGCAGCTTCTGCACCCAGGAGTCGGACCATTCGAAGTAGGCGACGGCAATCCTGCCGTGGTTGCCGCTCAGGATCGCCTTGACGATTGCCGGATCGCGGAAGGCATCGACATAGCCTTCGCGTTGCAGGCGGGCCTCGTCGGGGTCGATGCTGCCCGAGATGTCGACCGCCAGGACAAGGCTGACGTCGACTTCCTTCCGGTCCTGCGCCGGGGCCGGCTGGGCGAGCAGAAGCAGGGCGAGCAGACAAAGCAGCCTGGTCATGACGACCTCCGCGGTCGGACACGCGCGACGCGCGGAACGACGCAAGAAGCATACCGCCCGTCGGAAGCCGCGGCCAGCGGCGCTCTGGACGGCCGGTTGCACCCGCCGCTAGCCTCTGTCGCCAGCCCAGCCGGAGGACGACCATGGATCTAGCCCTCAGCCCCCAGGACGAAGCCTTTCGCGGCGAGGTGCGCCGTTTCCTCGACGACAACCTGACCGAGGATCTGCGCGAGGCCGGCCGCAAGACGGGGGGCGTCTTCGCCGATTTTGCAGCCGGTGTGCGCTGGCACAAGGTGCTGGCCAGGCACGGCTGGTCGGCGCCGACCTGGCCCAGGGAACATGGCGGCACCGGCTGGAGCGCCACGCAGCGCTACATCTTCTCGCGCGAGTGCACGGCCGTCGATGCGCCGCGCATCTTCTCCATGGGCCTGCGCATGGTCGGGCCGGTGATCATGAAGTACGGCACGCCGGAGCAGAAGGCGAAGTACCTGCCCGGCATCGTCGCGGGCGACATCGTGTTCTGCCAGGGCTACTCCGAGCCCGGCTCGGGCTCCGATCTCGCCAGCCTGAAGACCCGCGCCGACAAGGACGGCGACGACTATGTCATCAACGGCACCAAGATCTGGACCACCGGCGCGCATGTCGCCAATCACATGTTCTGCCTGGTGCGGACCGCCAGCGAAGGCAAGCCGCAGGACGGCATCTCGTTCGTGCTGATCGATTCGATGCAGGCGCCGGGCCTTACGGTGCAGCCGATCGTTACGCTGGCCGGCGACCACGAGGTCAACCAGGTCTTTCTCGATAACGTGCGCACGCCCATCGCCAACCGCATCGGGCCCGAGAACGCCGGCTGGACGGTGGCCAAGTACCTGCTCGAGTTCGAACGCGGCGGCGAGGCCTATACGCCGAACCTATATGCCCGGCTGGACGATCTGCGGCGCATCGTGCGCGAGGAGGCCGCCGACGGGTCCGGCCGGCTGGCCGGCGAGCGCTACTTCGCCGAGCGCCTGGCCGAGGCCGAGATGGACATCCAGGCGCTGGAGATGATCGAACTGCAGGTGCTGTCCGACCTCAGCAGGGGCAAGAACCCGGGCGCCGCCTCGTCGGCCATGAAGATCAGGGGCAGCGAGACCTCGCAGAAGATCGACCATCTCGGCGTCGAGGCGCTGGCCTGGTATGCCGCGCCCTTCGAACCCGAGGCCCGCCTGCTCGGCCACAACGCGCCCACCGTGACGCCGGAGTGGGGTATCACGGCGATGCCGCTCTATCTCAACAACCGCGCCGCCTCGATCTATGCCGGCTCCAACGAGGTCCAGCGCAACATCATCGCCAAGGCGGTCCTGGGATTGTGAGGGGCCTGTGAGCGATCTCTACACGTTGCACGGCTTCGATCCGTCGCCCTATTCGGTGAAGATGCGGGCGCTGATGCGCTACCGCCGCCTGCCATTCGTGTGGCAGGCTACCGGCAATCCGCGCGACGTGGCGGTGGCGGCCGGCCTGCCGCCGGTCATCCCGGTGCTGCGCTTTCCCGACGGTCGGCTGATGAACGACTCGACGCCGCTGGCCCATGCGCTCGAGCGCGAACACCCCGGGCAGCGCTCGGTGATCCCCGACGATCCCGGCCTCGCCTTCCTCAGCGACCTGCTGGAGGACTTCGGTGACGAATGGATCACCAAGATGATGTTCCATTATCGCTGGTACTACGACGCCGACCGCGAATTCGCGCAGGTGTGGGTCGTGAGTTCGCGAAATCCGACGATGGAAGCCGGAGCGCGCCGCCAGGCGATGCAGGCCTTCAACGACCGCCAGGTCGGGCGCATGGCGCTGGTCGGCTGCACCGAGCAGAACCGGCCGGTCATCGAGGAGAGCTACCGCTTCGTGCTCGACACGCTCGACCGCCATGTCCGAAGCGTGCCGTTCCTGCTGGGCTCGCGGCCGTCGCTGGCCGACTTCGGCTTCTACGGCCAGCTCCAGATTCTGTCGGTCGACCCGACGCCGGCGACGGAGATGCGGGCTCGCGCGCCCGACGTATTCTGCTGGCTGATGCGGCTCGACGATGCTTCGGGCGTCGAAGGCGAGTGGATCGACGCTGGTGCACCGCTGCCGCAGGGCATCGTCGCGCTGCTGGTGCATGCCGCGAAGACCTACCTGCCGTTCCTCGCCGCCAACGCCCGGGCGCTGCAGGACGGGGCGGAGACTTTCGAGGTCGAACTGCTCGGCCACCCTTATGCGCAGGGGCCGTTCCGCTATCAGGGCAAGTGCTACGATGCCCTGCGCAAACACTTCGCCGCACTTCCGGCGGCGGCCCGGCGGCGGCTCCATCCAGTCCTCGAAGAGGCCGGATGCCTGCGGCATCTCGCCTGATGGCGGTGGCCAAGCGCGAGACGCTGCCACTGCCACGAACGATCATGGGTTATGTGCTGCGGACCAGCGGACTTCATCAGCTGGCGCTCGCGGCGCTTTCGATCGCCGTGTTCGCGCTGAGCGCGGTGCCGCTCGAGCTGCAGCGGCGCATCGTCAACGACGCCATTGGCAGTGGCGCTGTGCGCACCATCTTCGTGCTGGCGCTTGCCTACGCTGGCGTCGCTTTGCTCGAACAGTCGCTCAAGCTCGTCCTCAACATCTATCGTGCCTGGGTGAGCGAGTCATCGGTGCGTAATCTCAGGCGCATGCTTCATGTGCAGGGCGCCGTGGCGGCGATCGAGTTGCAGTCCGTGCAGACCACGGGCATCGAGATCGCCATGATAGTCGACGAGGCGCAGCCTATCGGCGGCTTCGTCGGCATCAGCCTCTCCGAACCACTGCTGCAGGGGGGCATACTGGCAAGCGTCATCGGATACATGATCTATCTTGAGTCGTGGATGGCCGTTCTCTGCCCGCTGTTCTTCGTGCCGCAGCTGGTGTTCGTGCCGCTGATGCAGTGGGCCATCAATCGCCGCGCGGCGGCGCGCATCCGCACCTTGCGCGAGGTGAGCAGCGGCATAGCCAGCGCCGTCGTCAGCACGCTCGACGTGCCAGCCGAGAGTGAGCGCGTCGACCGTGTCTTTGCGCTCAACATGGGCATCTACAAGTTCAAGTACTCGATGAACCTGGCGATGAACCTCATGTATTATTTCTCAGTCGCCGCGGCGCTGGGCGTCGGCGGCTGGTTCGCCGTCGAAGGGCGCATTGAGGTCGGCACGGTGGTGGCGGTCGTCTCGGGCCTGGGCAAGCTCAACGACCCCTGGGGCGACTTCGTCAATTGGGGCCGCGAACTCTCGGTCGTCGGCGTCAAGTATCGTCTGTTCGCAGACGTCGTGAACGGGCTGGACGCCGAGCCGCGCGGCTAGCCCGCCCGGGCGCAGCGTCCGATTGGCTTCGTTGGCGTCGATCAGGGGTTCGGAAGGTCGGTGCGTCAAACTGCGCAGGCTCTCATCCAGATCAGGATCTGGCCCGGTCGGCTTGAGGGGTGGCCGGCCACGGAGGCGCTGGCAGCATGCCGCAGCGGTCGAAGACTATCGCAGGCAGGACTACTCTCTACGTGCCGTCCGGGAGCTGGTGGAGCGATGCGAAGCCCTTGTAAGACTTCAACACACACCACATTGTAGGGGAATGAGCGATCCCTACTCAATGCTCGGCGTGCCGCGGACGGCGTCCGAAGACGATATCCGCAAAGCCTTCCGCAAGCTGGCCAAGAAGCACCATCCCGACCTCAACCCCGGCGACAAGGCGGCGGAGGCGAAGTTCAAGGAGATTTCGCAGGCCAACGACCTGTTGTCCGATCCCGACAAGCGCCGTCGGTTCGACGCCGGCGAGATCGACGCCACGGGCCAGGAGATGCCGCCGCGCGGCTTTTATCGCGATCAGGCAGGTGCGGCCGGCGCCGGCAAGTATCAACACGCGGGCGCTCATGAGTCGTTCGTCGACATGGGTGGAGTCTTTGCCGAAATGTTTGGCGATCGGCGCGGGTCTGGTCGCGGCGGAGGCGGCTTCGACATGAGCGGCATGCCGCTCACCTACACACTGCGGGTGCCATTCCTCATCGCCGCGCGGGGCGGCAAGCAGCGCGTCGGCCTGCCTGACGGCCGGACGCTCGACATAGATGTCCCCGAAGGCGCTGCCGACGGTCAGACGCTGCGGCTGAAGGGGCAGGGCATGCCGGGCGCCAATGGCGCACCGCCGGGCGATGCCTATGTCGAGATACGCGTCGAGCCGCACGCTTTCTTCGAGGCACGTGACAACGACATCCATGTCGAGCTGCCGGTGACGATCACCGAGGCGTCGCTGGGCGGCAAGGTCCGCGTGCCGACCGTGGGTGGGCCAGTCATGCTCAACGTTCCGGCCGGCTCCAATACCGGCACGTCGCTCCGGCTCAAAGGCCGCGGCCTGCTCGACCGCAGGTCGGGCCAGCGCGGCGACCAATACGTCAAGCTGAAGCTCACGCTTCCCGATCAGCCCGACGACAAACTGAAGGAATTCCTCGAGAAGTGGGAAGCCGGCCGTGCCTACGATCCGCGCAAGGACATGGAGCAGTTCACGTGATGTCGCTCGACGACCTGCTGCGCCAGCACGGCAATCTGACGGTTGTCCACGTCGAACGCTGGGTGGCGCGCGGCTTGCTGCGTCCCGCGGGCGATGCCGACGCCTGGACCTTCGAGGCCGTGGATGTCGCGCGCGTCCACCTGCTGGTCGAACTGACCGCCGATCTCGGCCTCGACGATGACGACACGCTGGAAATGGTGATCGACCTCGTCGATCAGGTGCACACGCTGCGGGGCCAGCTCGATCTGCTCGGTCGTGCGCTCGCCGATCAGCCTGCCGCGACACGCGAGGCGGTCGCGGCGGCGCTGGCGAGAATGGGCGGCCGTTAGCTCAGATTGCGCGGCGGCCGAGCGCCTTCATGTCGTCGAACCATCGCGCGATCTCGGGCTTGCTGCGGGTACCGACGCTGCCGAGCACGGTGTCGCGCACGGGCGAGAGGCCGACGAACCGCAGGATGTTGCGCTTGAGATTCTTCAGGCCATGGGCACGAAAGTACCAGCGATAGATGAAGGCAGGCATGCCCATGGTGACGACGATGCGTGCCGAGCGGCCTTTCAGGAACGTCTCGGGAAGTCCGCTTGGCCGGTAAGCGAAGGCGAAGCCCGGCCGCAGCGTCTGTTCGAAGAAGGCCTTGAGCAGCGCCGGCATGTCACCCAGCCACAACGGGAACATCACGACGACATGGCTCGCCCACTTGAGGTCTTCCTGCGCCGCTGCGATGTCGGGCGGCACGGTGCCGTGTTCGAACTCACCCTGTGAGCGAACGAAGTCGAAGGAGAGCGTGGCGATGTCGAGGCGTCGCAGCTCGTGACCGCCTTCCGCGGCGCCGGCGGCGTAAGCATCCGCCAGGGCATGGCAGAGGGTCTTGCGGGCCGGGTCGGGGTGTCCGTCGATGATCAAAATCCGGGCGGTCATGCGACATGGCTCGCACGACCGCAATCGGCGCACCTTGACCTAGATCATCCGGGCGAGCCGGGGCCCGCGCCTTGTCGCCTGCCACACCTTCTGCGCCGTGATCGGCATGTCGATATGACGCA
This sequence comes from uncultured Reyranella sp., assembly GCA_937919085.1. Classification (GTDB taxonomy): domain Bacteria; phylum Pseudomonadota; class Alphaproteobacteria; order Reyranellales; family Reyranellaceae; genus Reyranella. Next base: position 4,902 of record CALFRN010000501.1, on the reverse strand, counting down.
CGCCGAGAGATCGCAGGGCGTCGAGGATGGCATTGCCGAGTGCGGCCGGCGCGCCGTTGGTCGGCAACTCGCCGATGCCCTTCATGCCCAGGATGTTGTTGGGCGAGGCCGTGGCGATCGTCGCGATGCACAGGTCCGGCACGTCTTCGGCGCGCGGCAGGGCATAGTCCATCAGCGTGCCACTGAGCAGCTGGCCCGTCTCCTCGTCGTAGACCGCTTCCTCCATCAGCGCATTGCCCAGGCCATGCACGATGCCGCCGCACATCTGGCCTTCGAGCAGGCGCGGGTTCACCACGACCCCGGCATCGGCGACGGCCGTGAAGCGGTCGATGCGCGTCGCGCCGGTGTCGGGGTCGACCTCGACCTCGCAGATCATGACGCCGGTGGGAAAGGACTCGATCTTGTCGGCGAACACCGCATCGCCGTCGAACGGCTTCCAGGCCGCGAGCTCGAACAGGCCGACCCGCCGGTCGGTGCCCACCACCTCGAAGGCGCCATCGCGATAGGCGATGTCGGCCGGCGCCGCCTCCAGCCGCTCGGCGGCGAGGTCGCGGCCGCGCTGGATCACTACGTCTGCGGCGCGCTTCAGCGTCGTGCCGCTGATGATGGTCGAGGACGAGCCGCCGGTGCCGCCGCCATGCGGGATGCTGAGCGTGTCGCCCTGGCGGATCTCTATGCGCTCCACAGCTACGCCCAGCGCCGCCGACAGGACCTGGGCGAACACCGTCTCGTGGCCCTGGCCCTGGCTCTGCGTGCCGAGGCTTGCCACCAGCCGGTTGGGCGTGACCTGCACCACGACATGCTCGTCGGCCATACCGCCGGTGCCATGTAAGTGGCAGGAGAGCCCGAGGCCACGTCGCTTGCCGGCCGCTTCGGACGCGCTGCGCCGCGCCTCGAAGCCGGTGACGTCGGCCTGACGCATGGCCGTCTCGAACAGCCGGGGACAATCGGCGGCGTCGTAAGTGTAGCCACTGGCCGCCTTGTAGGGCATGTCGCCGGGCTGGAGGAGGTTGAGCCGGCGCAGCTCGATGGGCGTGTGGCCGGTCTCGTGGGCGGCGATGTCGACCAGCCGTTCCAGCAGGAAAAGCGCCTCGGGCTTGCCGGCGCCGCGGATCGCATCGACCGGCACGGTGTTGGTGAAGGCGCAGTCGAAGTCGAGCCGGATCGCCGGAATGCGGTAGAGGCCGGAGATCACCTTGGCCATGCCCGTGGTGGCGATGCTGGGGGCGAACATCGAGACATAGGCACCGTAGTTGGCCTCGGCCTTGACCCGAACGGCGAGGAACCGGCCATCGGCATCGAGAGCCAGTTCGCCGGTCGCCACGAGGTCGCGGGAGTGGCTGTCGGCTTGCGCCAGTTCGGTACGGTCGGCTGCCCAGCGCAGACCGCGCCCGAGCTTGCGCGTCGCCCAGGCGATCAGTGTCGGTTCGGCATAGATCGGATATTTGGGGCCGAAACCGCCACCCACATCCTCGGTGACCAGCCGCAGCCTGTCCTTGGCCACGTTGAGAACCCGTTCGCACATCAGCCGGTGCGGGATCTGAACGCCCTGCGAACCGAAGGTGACGGTGACGAGGTCGCTGGAGGCGTCGTAGGCCGACCAAGCGGCGCGAGTCTCCATGTAGTGCACGATCTGCCGCGGCGAGCGGATGGTGAGCGTCGAGACGTGTGCCGCACTGGCGAAGGCTGCCTCTGTCGCGACGGCATCGCCGCGGGCCCAGCGGCACATCAGGTTGCCGGGCACGTCGTCATGAACCAGCGCCGCGCCGGGTGCGAGCGCCTGCGCCACGGTCACGACCGCCGGCAACTCTTCATAGTCGACGACCAGAGCATCGGCGGCGTCGCGTGCCTGGTCGAGCGTGTCGGCCACGATCATGGCGACGATATCGCCGACATGGCGCACCTTGCCGACCGGCATCGGCAGGTGCGGCGGCTCACGGTGGCGGTTGCCGGCTTCATCCTTGATCTCGCTGATGGCCGGCAGATGGCCGAGCTTGTCGGCGGCGGTATCCTGGGCGGTGTAGATCGCGATGACCCCCGGCGAGGCGAGTGCTGCGTCCTTGTCGATGCCGGCGATCCGCGCATGGGCATGCGGCGAGCGCACGAACAGAACGGCCAGTGCCCCATCCGGCGCGGTGTCGTCGGTGTATCGGCCCTGGCCGGTCAGGAACCGCCGATCCTCGCGCCGCGCGATGGACCGCCCGAGTTTCAGAGGGGCGTTCATGGGAAGTCTAGGCCGCGAGCGCGTCGCTGATGATCTTGAGTGCCGAATCGATGTCGGGCTTGCTGACGTCGAGATGGGTGACGGCGCGGATGCGGTTGCCGGCGGCGGTGCCCATGCCGACGCCGCGCTCCTTGCAGGCTTCGACCAGCCGTGCCGGCGTCCAGCCAGGCTTGGTCACTTCGAAGAAGACCAGGTTCGTCTCCATGCGCGGCACGTCGATCTTGAGGCCCTTGATGTTGGCGATGCCTTCCGAAAGGTGATGGGCATTGTCGTGGTCCTCGGCGAGGCGATCCCAGTTGTGGTCGAGCGCATAGAGCGCCGCAGCGGCGATCACGCCGGACTGGCGCATCGATCCGCCCAGCATCTGCTTCTGGCGCCAGGCTTCCTTGATGAAGTCCTTGTCGCCGGCGATGCTGGCGCCGACCGGGGCGCCGAGGCCCTTGGTGTAGTCGAGCCACAGGGAATCCACGCAGGCCGCATAGTCGCGGGCCTTGGTGCCGGATTTGACGGACGCATTGCAAAGCCGCGCGCCGTCCATGTGAAGGCTGAGGCCGGCATCGCGCGCCACTTTTGCAACGCCCTGCATCGTGGCGAGCGGCCACACGGTACCGCAGCCGCCGTTGGAAGTGTTCTCGATCGACACAAGCCGTGAGCGCGGCGCGTTGCGGCTGTTGGGGTCGCGCAGGGCGTCCCGGACCTGCTCGCCGGTGAAGATGCCGTTGGGTCCGTCGACCATGCGGATCATGACTCCGGCATTGGCGGCCGTTCCGCCGCCCTCGGCGTTGATGATGTGGGCAGTGCGGTCGGCGATGACTTCGTCGCCCAGTCGGCAATGAACCCGGATGGCGATCTGGTTCGCCATCGTGCCGCTCGGCAGGAAGATCGAATCCTCCTTGCCCAACAGGTCGCATATGCGTTCGCGCAGGCGGTTGACCGTCGGGTCCTCCATCTTCTGCTCGTCGCCGACCTCGGCGTCGGCCATGGCCTTTCGCATACCGGGTGAGGGCTTGGTTTTCGTGTCGCTGTAAAGGTCGATGAAACGGTTTTGCATGGCGTGTCGGGTTCTCCTGCGCCACCATAGCTGCATACGGCGGAGGGAGGAAACATGAGCCAAATTGCGGCCCAGCCCACACCAGCGGTAATGCCGGACGAGCTGCTCTACGGGGTGGACGGCGCCATCGCCACCGTCACCCTGAACGCCCCGCAGCGCATGAACACCATCTCGGGACCGATGCTGAAACAGCTCACCGAGGCGCTGGTTCACGCCAACCAGGACCCCGCCGTGCGGGTGGTGATCCTGACCGGCACCGGACGGGCATTTTGCGCCGGGCTCAATCTCGAGGCGCAGGCCAAAGGCACCGACAATCTCAGTGTCGGCTCAGGCGCCACGCCCACCAACATCGACCTGCGCAATACGCCGCCGCCGGTACTGCACGCGATGGACAAGCCGGTGATCGCCGCGCTGAACGGCTCGGCGGCAGGCTACGGCCTGGATCTCGCGCTCGGCGCCGACATCCGGGTCATGGCGCAATCGGCCAAGCTCGCGGCCTCCTATGCCAAGCGCGGCGTGCTGCCCGAATCGGGCGGCACCTGGTACCTGCCGCGGATGCTGGGCTGGGCCAGGGCCGCCGAGCTGATCTTCACCGCTCGCACGCTCTCGGCCGACCAGTCGCTGGAAATCGGCCTGGTCAACAAGGTCGTGGCCGATGCCGACGTCATGGGCGAGGCGCGCGACCTCGCCCTCGAGATCGCCGCCAATGCCCCGCTCGCCATACAGGCGGCCAAGCGCATGATGCGCATGGGGTGGAACGAACCGTTCAACGAACACGTTCACCATGTCTTCCTGCAGCTGTTGCCGCTGATGCAGACCGAGGACATGAAGGAAGGCATCAAGGCCTTCCTCGAGAAGCGCGAACCCGTCTTCAAGGGACGTTGAACATGAAATTCACCTGGTTCCACCTGATGCCGTGGCCGCACATGCCGGATGACTTCCGGCAGAAGCACCGCTCGGTATGGGTCGATCTGCCGAGCCGCATGTACGAGCCCGAACTCGGCCATGGCATCTATCATCAGTATCTCGACCAGCTCGAATTCGCCGAGAGCGTCGGCTTCGACGGCATCGGCGTGAACGAGCATCATGCCAATGCCTACGGACTGATGCCGTCGCCCAACATCATGGCCGCGACCTTGACGCGCCGCACGTCGAAGGCCGCGCTGGTCGTGCTTGGCAATTCGATCGCGCTCTACAATCCACCGCTGCGGGTTGCCGAGGAGATGGCCATGCTCGACGTGCTGTCGGGCGGCCGTCTGGTGGCGGGGTTTCCGGTCGGCACCTCGATGGACACCAACTACGCCTACGGCACGATCCCGGCGCTGACGCGCGAGAAATATGCCGAAGCGCACGATCTCATCCGCAAGGCGTGGGCGGCCGACGAGCCGTTCGCCTTCAACGGCCGCTATACCAAGCTGCGTTACGTCAATTGCTGGCCCAAGCCGATCCAGAAGCCGGCACCGCCGATCTTCATTCCCGGCGGCGGCTCGGTCGAGACCTACGACTTCTGCATCGACAATACCTACTCGTATTCCTACCTCAGCTACTCGGGGTACATGCGCGCCAAGCTGTTGATGGAGGGTTACTGGAAGCGCATTGAGGAAAGGCAGGTCGACGCGTCGCCCTA
>CALFRN010000500.1 GCA_937919085.1 uncultured Reyranella sp. | reverse complement strand
CTGGTCGACGGCCGCTACATCATCGCCGGCTCGCCCGAAACGGTACGCCAGCAGATGGAGGAGCTGATCAAGAGCCTTCGGGTCGGCAACGTCTTCTGCCTGATGCATGTGGGGGATATGCCCGACGAAAAGGTGCGGCACTCGACCAAGCTTTTTGCCGAGAAGGTCATGCCGCACCTGCGCCATCTGTGGCCGGAATGGAACGATCATGACGACCGCTTCTGGGTCCATCCGATGACCGGTAATCGCGCTTCGCTGAAGGTGGCGGCCGAATGAAATCCCGTTTCATCAAGCTCAAGTCTTCGGGCGCCCGGATCGAGGTCGTCGAGGCTGGCCCGCCGGGGAGCAAGAAGTCCAAGGACGTTCTCTATCTCCACGGCGCCGGTGGGCACATGCCGGGAGATCCGCTGATCGCCGCACTCGCCAGCAGATATCGCGTCGTGGCACCGCTGCTGCCGGGCTATGGCAAATCGACCGGCGAGGACGATCTGCGCGACATGCTCGACGTCACGCTCCATTCGCTTGACGTGCTGGAAGCGCTCAAGCTCAGGAAGCCGATCGTCGTAGGTCATTCGATGGGCGGCATGATCGCGGCCGAGATGGCGGCGGTCGCCCACACGGAAATCACCAAGCTTTGTCTACTGGCACCGGGCGGGTTGTGGCTCGACGATCATCCGGTGGCCGACATTTTCTCGAAATTGCCGTTCGAGCTGCCGGGATTGCTGTTCCATGACGCGGCGGCCGGCCAGAAGCTGCTGACCGCAGGCGTCAGAATGGAGGACCCGGAGTTCCTCAAGGAATTCCTGGTGATGAACGCGCGGCGACTGGGCATGGCGGGAAAGATCCTGTTCCCGATCCCCGAACGAGGGCTGGCGCAACGGCTTCATCGTGTGACGGCCAGAACGCTGATCGTGTGGGGCCGGGAAGATACGCTGATCCCGCCGACCTACGGCGATGCCTTCAAAAAGGCGATTTTCGGCTCAAAGCTTGTTAAGGTCGCCAAGGCCGGTCACGCGATTGGGCAGGAGAAGCCTGCCGCCGTGCTGAAGGCGATCAAGGATTTTTTCTGACGGGAGACGATTTCGATGTGGAAGGCAATTGCAGCAGGAACGGTGGCGACTCTTCTGGTTGCCGGTGCGGCCCAGGCCGCTGAGCAGCCAACTTACACATGGACCGGCTATGGAGTCGGTTCGGGCAAGTGCCCAACCTACAAGATGACGATCAATGTCACGACTGTGGGCAACGAGGCGCGGGGCCTTTTCCAGCAGGAAGGCCGCCCGCAACGTCACTTTGAAGTAAACATGAACCCCGACAAGTCGTTCAAGACCCGGGCCGTGGTCGGCAACAACAACATGATCGACGTTGTCGGCACTCTCAAGGAAGGCGCTCCTACCATTATGCTTGACGGCTACTGTCTATTCGAGGGGCCGCTCGTCAAGAAGTAGTCACACCGGGCTGCGTGGCGGTCATTCCATCACGATTGCCACGCGGCCGGTGATGCTGCGCTCGAGAAGAGCGCGCATGGCTTCGGCGGCCTGATCAAGACTGTAGGTCCGGTCGACGTGCGGACGGCAGACGCCGGCCTCGCACCAGCCGCGAATGCGCTCCATCAGGGCGAAGGTGCGGTCTGCTTCCTCGAAGCGCGCATCGTGCGGACTCCAGCCGACGTAGTAACCGTAGTTGAACCCGGTCACCGCCAGGGTCTTGACCAGCAGGATGTTGGCCGGGATCTGCGGGATGGTGCCGCCGGCAAAGCCGATCGGGCAGATGCGCCCCTCGACCGCCATGCAACGCAGCGACTGGGCGAAGACATCGCCGCCGACCGGATCGTAGACACGGTCGACGCCGCGTCCGCCGGTCAGTTTCAGCACTTCCTCACGAAAGTCGGCGGCGGTGTAGTCGATCACGTGGTCGGCGCCGTGTGCCTTGGCGAAGGCGGTCTTGCGGGCGCCGCCCGCCGTGGCGATCACGGTGGCGCCCAGGGCCTTGCCGACTTCAACGGCGGCCATGCCGACGCCTCCGGCCGCCGCATGGACCAGCAGCGTATGGCCTTGTTGTACGTCGAGGGCCATGGGCCAGGTGAGGGCGCCGGCCGATGTGGGATAGGAGATGGCGAGCTGAATGGACTCGACGAAGCCCAGGTTGGCGGGCTTGGGGAAGACATTGACCTCATGTGCGACGGCCTCCTCGGCGAGGCCGCCCCAGTCGAGTACGGCCACGACCTCGTCGCCCACCTTGAGGCGCTTGCAGGCGGTATCGACCTCGGTGACGACACCTGAAACCTCGGTGCCCGGTGCGAAGGGAAAGGGCGGCCGGCGCTGGTATTTGCCGGCGATCACCAGCGATGTCGCGAAGCTCACGCCCGCAGCGCTGACGGCGATCCGTACCTGGCCCGGCTTCAGTGGCAGCGGCTCGACGTCTTCAAGCCGCAGCTCCTCCGGGCCACCCCATTTGTGGCAGATCATCGCCTTCATGGCGTCACCGGCAGGCTCTTCACGCCGCGCAGGATCAGGGAATCGTGCCACTCCGGCTCTCCGCCGCAAAGCCGGATGTCGGGCAGACGTTCGGCGAGCCGGACCGCTGCAACCTGTGCTTCCAGCCGGGCGAGCGGCGCGCCCAGGCAGAAGTGGATGCCGTGGCCGAAGGTCAGGTGCGGGTTCTGGGCGCGGCCGATATCGAAGCGCTCGGCGTCCTCGAAGGCCTCGGGATCCCGGTTGGCCGAATTCATGAAGGCAAAGACGCGTTGGCCTTCGCGGATGGTCTTGCCGCCCATTTCGAGGTCGGCCGCCGCGACCCGGGCGAGCGCACCCGACGGGCCGTCGTAGCGAAGAAACTCCTCGATGGCGGTCGGGGCGAGCGACGAATCGGCGACCAGCCGTTCCCATTCACAGCGATTCCTCATCGCATGGAGAAAGCCGTTGCCGATCAGGTTGGTCGTCGTCTCATGACCGGCGAACAACAGCAGGATGCAGGTGCCGATGATCTCGTCGGTGCTGAGCGCATCGCGATCGTCACGCGCCAGCACGAGCTGGCTGATCATGTCGTCTTGCGGCTGCGCGGTGCGTGCCTCGACGAGGGCGCGGAAATAGTCCGACATCGCCTTGGCGCCGGCCTCGGCGCGCAGGTACTTGTTGCCGGCGACCTGGGCGGTGCCGATGAAGAGGGCAATGTCGTCGGACCATACTTTTACGCGCTCGAGATCGGCCCGCGGCACGCCCAGCAGATCCATGATCACCGACGCCGGCAGGGGATAGGCGAAATCGGCGATATAATCGACCGTCTCGCCGCGCCGTACCTTGGCCTGCATGCCATCGATCAGGTGGGAAACGATGTCCTCGATGTTGGGCCGCAGGTTCTCGACCGAGGTCGGCGTAAAGGCCTTGTTGAACAGGCGGCGCAGGCGGGTGTGATCGGGCGGATCACGGAACACCATCCAGTGGTTGAGATAGCGCACCAGGCTCTCGATCGAGCCCTTCTGGTACTCGGGATTGGTCTTGAAGAACGGCGTCAGGCGATCGGCCGAGATCTGGCGGTTGTTCAGCGCCACCTGCTTCACGTCGGCGTAGCGCGTCACGATCCATGCCTTCATGGCCGGAGACCAGTGCACCGGATCTTCGGCGCGCAGGCGCGCGAATTCGGGGAAGGGATCGGCGTTGGTGGCCGGATTGCCGAGGTCGAAAACGTAAGCCATGGCCGAAGGCTAACGTCTGCCGGCTTACCTAACAAGTGTTTGGTTGCTACAATGGGCCATGTCCCGCGGGAAGCTCTTGGCTGTATCGGCGCGGCTCTTCGCCAAGGGTGGCTTCGAGGCCACGTCGATGCGCGACATCGCCGGCGGGGCCGGCATGCTTGCGGGTTCGATGTACTACCACTTTCGCTCCAAGAACGAGCTGATTGCCGCCGTTTACGAGGCGGGTGTGGCCGAGATCGGTGCCGCCGTCGACGCTGCCATTGGCCGGTCTCGCAGGCCCTGGACGCGGCTGGAGGCCGCCTGCGTCGCCCACCTCGAGGCACTGCTGGCCGACAGAGCCCACGCCGCGGTCATGACCGCAGATCTCAGCCGCCTCGAGTCTAACCTGCGCCGCCGTCTGGTGGCCATGCGCGACGGCTACGAGCAACGCTTCGTCGAGCTCGTGGCAGCCCTTCCGCTGCCCTCGGCCCGCGACCGCGGACTGTGGCGCCTGCAACTCCTCGGTGCCCTCAACTGGACGCCGACCTGGTACCGGCCCGGCGGCAAATCGCCGGCCGCCATCGCCCGCGCCATGGTGGCGGCGTTGCGTCAGTCGGCTATAGAACGCCGATGACCATCGAAATCCGCTATGTCGGGCCGGGGGATGAGGACCTGTTCGACCGCATCGCCCCTGAAGTCTTCGACCAGCCCGTCGAACGTCGTCATCTGGGGCACTATCTCGCGACGCCGGGCCATCATCTCGTGGTGGCGATCGCCGATGGCGAGATCGTCGGTCATGTCGCGGCGATCGTTCATCGCCACCCCGACGGCAGGGCGACCGAGCTTTACATCGACGAGGTTGCCGTGACGCCGGCACGACAGCGGCAGGGCATCGCTCGGCGGATGCTCGATGTCGTGCTGGCGCTCGGCAAGGAGATGGGGTGCGAGGAATCCTGGGTCGGCGCCGAACCCGACAACGAGCCGGCCAAGGGCCTCTACCTGCGGCGCAGTGCACCGGCCCAGACGTTTCTGATGTACGTGTCGAAGCTCTAGATCGACGCGACCGCGCTGGACAGGATCGCGTCGAGGATCGAGCGGGGCGTCTTGCCTGCGCTCCAAGTCGCTATTTCGTCCACGGGCCGAAGGGCGGCATGTCCTTGCTGGGCTTCAGGGAAAAGTTCGGCGCCCGCTTTTCGAAGAACGACTTTATGCCCTCCTGCGCGTCGGCGCCGGCGGCGAGATGGCCGACGCACTGCAGGTCGAGTGTAACGGCGTCGAGCGGATCCTGGGCACCCCACATGCTCCACATCAGTCGCCGGTTGACGGCTGCCGCCACGGCTGAGGAGGTGCTGGCCGCGAATTTCCGCGCCAGGGCCTGAGCAGCAGGCAGGAGTTCGTCCGGGGCGTGGACGGAACGCACCAGACCGCCCTGCATGGCCTCGTCGGCGCCGAACAGCTCCGCCGTCATCACCCACTCCTGTGCCCGCTGCATGCCGACCAGCCGCGGCAGGAACCAGCAGGAGCCCGCCTCCATCGCCATGCCACGCCGGTTGAACACGAAACCGACGCGGCCGGCGCTGGAGATCATCCGGATGTCCATGGGCAGGCACATGGTGATGCCGACGCCCACGGCGGCACCGTTGATCGCCGCCACGATTGGCTTCAGGCAATTGAAGATGGCGAGCGTGATCGAATCGGCCGCCTCGCGCTTCTGCGGCGCGCTGCCGTCGTTCCAGACCTGGAAGGCGCCGCTGCCGCCGGAGATGTCGGCACCGGCACAGAAGGCGCGGCCAGCGCCGGTAACGACGATGGCGCGCACTTCATCCATGGCATTCACGCTTCGGAAAAAGTCGATCAGCTCCCGGCTCATCGTCGTGTTGAAGGCATTGAGCTTGTCGGGACGGTTGAGCGTCACGGTCATGACGCCTTGGGCCAGATCGGTCAGCAGGGTCTCGTATTCCATGGCGTCGTCGATCCTTCCCAATGGTTCCGCGATGCGAGGCGGAATATCGTTGCGCGCATGCTTGGATTACGAAACCATCGCCGCAACCGAGACCCGTTGCAATCCTGGAGGAAGCCGATGTCCTACGTGCTCAAGACCGTCGAAGACGGCGTCATGAAGATCGTTCTCAACCGTCCGGAAGCGATGAACGCGCTGAATCGCGACATGATGAGCGGCTTCAACGATGCGCTCGAGGAGGCGGCGGGCAGCCGCGACGTCGGCTGCGTCGTCGTGCGTGGCGCCGGCGACAAGGCCTTCTGCGCCGGCGGTGACGTCAAGTCGATGGCGGCGGGGCGCGACCAGGAAAAGACCTACGAGGACAAGGTCCACGACATTCGTATCCGCATGCGCGTCTCCGAGCTGCTGCATGAAATGGGCAAGCCGACCATCGCCATGGTGAACGGCGTGGCGGCGGGCGCGGGCCTGTCGATTGCGCTGGCCGCCGATATGCGCTTCGTCGGCAAGAGCGCGCGCATGACGACGGCATTCGCCAAGGTGGGCTTCTCCGGCGATTTCGGCTCGCACTACTTCCTGCACAAGCTGGTCGGGACGTCGAAGGCCCGCGAACTCTACTTCACCGCCGAGATCCTGAATGCCGAGCAGATCGAGAAGCTCGGCCTCGCCAGCCGCGTCGTCGATGACGCCAGTCTCGAAGCCGAGACCATGGTGTTCGCCAAGAAGCTCGCTGCCGGCCCGCGGGTCGCGTGGTGGCATGGCAAGAAGAACATGAAGGTGGCGGAAGAAGGCACGCTCTCCGAAGCGCTCGACAGCGAGGCCGCGCGCATGATCCGCACCGGCGAGACCGAGGATCACAAGGAAGCGGCCCGCGCGTTCGTCGAGAAGCGCGCGCCGGTGTTCCGGGGTCACTGACGGCGCAGCCGGGCGGCGAGACGGCCGAGCGTGCCGGCCACGCCGGCCGGCATCGCCACCATGGCGGCGATCAGCAGCACGGCATAGAGCAGGGCCGACAGGCCCTTGCCGAGGCTGGCGGTAAGATCGGGAAAGAACTGCAGGAACAGGCCGCCCAGGATCGCACCGGCGACCGAATGCATGCCGCCGATCACCAGGCCGAACAGCATCTGGACGGACAGCGCGAAGTTGTAGCCGGTGGGGCCGACGAAGCCGAACTGGAAGGCCTGAAGGCAGCCGGCGAGCGCGATATAGGCACCGGCCAGGCCCGATGCCGCGGCCCGTACGTGCAGGACGCTGATACCCTGTGCCGATGCCGCGAGATCGTGGTCGCGCGCCGCCATCAGTGCCCGGCCGGAACGGCTGCGGATGAGATTGTCGGCCAGCCAGATGCCTGCCGCCAGCAGCGCCAGGGCCATCAGAAATCCCCAACGGTCGTTGCTCAGGAGTGCGACCGGCGGTGTCGGGAAGTCGAGATAGAGACCCTGGACGCCGCCGGTCCAGTGTTCGATCAACCGCCAGCGCAACAGCTGCGGAAAGGCGATCGCGAAGGCGTAGCTCACCAGGGCCTGGGTCCACAGGCTATGACTGCCGGCGATCCGGCCGAGACCGTAGCCGGCGGCGTAGCCCGCCAGCGGTGCCAGGGCGAGCGCCCAGTAGAGCGAAAGCGGCGTATGGGCGGCCAGGATGGCGGCGGTGTAGCCGCCGATGCCGAACAGGGCCGCCTGGGCGAAGGAGAATTGCCCGCTGACGCCGCACAGGATCACAAGGCCCAGCAGCGCGATCGCCCAGATCGCGGCCATGGTGAAGCGAAAGACGATGAAATCCGGGAAGCAAAACGAAAGCGCGGCCGCCGCCACGAAGCCCATGGTCCACACGGTCCGCATGGGGCTACCATAAGCGACCGAGAAGACGAACGGGAGGAATTCGATGAAGCTCAGGCAATGTGTTTTCGTCTGCGGCGATCTGGAAGGCTCGCGCGAGGAGCTGTGCGATATCCTCGGCATCGAGGTTGCCTACCGCGATCCCGGCGTCGCCAAGTGGGGCCTGGTCAATGTCGTTTGCCCGACCGGCCACGACTTCCTCGAGATCGTGACGCCGTTCCAGCAGGGCACGTCGGCCGGCCGCTATATCGAGCGGCGCAAGGGCGACGGCGGCTACATGGTCATTCTCCAGGTTCCCGATGCCGCGGCCGAGCGCAAGCGCGTGACCGATCTCGGCATCCGCGCGGTTGCCCAGAAGGATCTGCCAGAGTACCAGTACACCCACTTCCATCCGGCTGACACGACGGGCGTTTTGCTGTCGCTCGATACGACCTTTGCGCCCAAGGGTGTCGATCCGGCGCTGTGGTGGCCGCCGGCCGAGAAGGGCTGGCTGAAGCATTCCCGTTCGGACGTCACCAACGGGCTGGCCGGTGTCGAGATCCAGCACGACGACCCGGACCGGGCGGCCGCGGCGTGGGCGAAGATCCTCGACCGTCCGGCAAAGGACAACATCATCCACCTCGACGGTTCGCAGGTCCGCTTCGTGCCGATCGTCGACGGACGCGGCCCAGGCGTATCGGCCTATGACGTGAAGGTCGTCGACCGGGAGCGCGTCCTGGCGGCGGCGCACAAGCGCGGCAAGCAGCACGGACCGTCTCAGGTCGAGGTCTGCGGCTGCCGCATCAATCTGGTGTGACGCCCGTGCGAACGGGTGAACAGAAACATCAGGATGATGAAGTTCAGCACATTGAAGGCCACGCCGGTGCCGAATGCCGGCAGGTAGCTGCTGAACTGGTCGAACAGCAGGCCGGCGCCCCATCCGCCGGCCGCCATGCCCATGGTGCCGCCGAAGAGCACCGCCGGAATGCGCCAGTTCGCTTCATCGAGTGAATAGTACTCGCGGACGACGATCACATAGGCCGGCACCAGGCCCGCCATTCCAAAGCCGAAGGCGGAGGAAATGAAGAACAGCGCGGTGCTGTCCTCGGTCAACAGAAAGCCGGTCATCGCGGTGATCTGCGCCATCGAACTCAACACCAGGGTCTGCAGGCCGCCGATGCGATCGCACAGCCAGCCCCAGAACTGGCGTGCCAGAAATGCGCTGCCAAGCAGAACCGACAGCATCGCCGCGCCATACTGCGAGGCCAGCCCCAGGTCACCGCAATAGGCGACGACATGCTGCATCGGCATCGCCATCGGCACGCAGCAGCAGAAAATCGCCACCATGAACAGGGCCATCGCCAGATTGGGCGGCAGGCCAAGGACGTCGGCTCGGCGTTGCACGCCAGGTGTCGCCGGGAGAGCTGGCGCCGGCGCTTCGGGAGGCGGGCGCAGGAAGATCAGCGCCAGCGCCACGACCGCCACGACCAGGAACAACCCGAACAGCATCATGGTGTGGCGCCAGCCGGACTCGTCGATGCCGAATTGCAGGAACGGCGGCCAGATCGCGCCGGCAACCGCCTGTCCTGACGAGATCAGCGCCACGGCTGAGCCACGTCGGCGCTCAAACCAGCGGCTGACATAGGTGAGAAGGGGCGAGAACATGCAGGCACTGCCGAACAGCCCCATCAGGATGCCGTGACCGGCATAGAGTTCGAGCAGGCCGCCCGACGCGGAGAGCACGAGGCCGGCGGCCATCATCGCCGCGCCGAACATCACGATGCGCCGGACGCCCAATCGTCCGGCCAGCCAGCCGGCGAGGATGCCGCCGATCGAGGCGCCGACGTAGACGAAGGCGCCGACGGCCGCCGCCCCGGAGCGCTGGGTATGAAGTTCAGCCGCGATCGGTTTCATGGCCAGCACGGCAATCAGCGGTGCGCCATAGGCGATGGACAGGATGGTGACCGCCGCTACGGCCACGGTCCAGGCGGCTCGGCCGTCCAACTCACCGCTGCTGGTTGTCATGATCCATTATACGGTCGCGAACTGGGCGGTGGGGCGCTGTTTTCGTCCAACGAGGAATAGAAGCACTGCGATATTGACGAGGTTGAACGCCATGCCGACGGCGAAGGCCGAGAGGTAGTCGCCGAAGGCATCGTAGAAGAAGCCCGCTCCCCAGCCGCCGGTCGCCATGCCCAGCAGACCGGCGAAGAGTACGGTGGGGATACGCCAGTTGGCCTCCTCAACGGGATAGTATTCGCGGACCGCGATCACATAGGCCGGCAGCAACCCCGACAGCCCGACGCCGAAGGCGGCGGAGATGGCGAACAGCGCGGCCTGATCCTTCGTCAGCAGGAAGCCGGTCAGCGCCGTTGCCTGCACAAGCGAAGCCCACAGCAGGGTCCACAGGCCGCCGATGCGATCGGCCGCCCAGCCCCAGAACTGCCGCGCCAGGAACGCGCTGCCCAGCAGCACCGACAGCATGGCGGCGCCATACTGCGGTGACATGCCGAGGTCGCTGCAGAAGGCCGGCACGTGGTGCATCGGCACCGCCATGGGCACGCAGCAGCAGAATACGGCGGCCATCAGCAGGAGCATGAGCGTGTTGCGCGACATGCCCAGCACGTCGCCGCTGGTCTGCGGCCGGTCGGCTGCACCCACCGCCGCCGCCGACTCCTCGGGCGGCGGATGAAGGAAGACGACGGTGAGTGCCGCGACCGCAACGGCGACCAGGATCGCGAAGGCCACCATTGTCCAGCGCCATCCGACGGCGTCGACGCCGAACTGCAACAGGGGTGGCCAGATCGCACCGGCGACAGTCTGGCCCGACGAGATCAGGGCCACGGCGGCCCCGCGCCGGCGCTCGAACCAGCGGCTGACATAGGTGATGAGCGGCGAGAACATGCAGGCCGTACCGAACAGGCCCATCAGCACGCCGTGGCCGGCATAAAGTTCCAGCATGCCGCCGGAGGCCGAGAGCACGAGACCCGCGGCCACCATCGCGCCGCCGAACATCACCACCCGGCGCACGCCGAGCTTGCCGGCCAGCCAGCCGGCGACGATCCCGCCGAACGCCGCGCCGACATAGACGATCGAGCCGGCGCCGGCCGGGCCGGAGCGCGAGGTTCCGAGTTCGGCCGCGATCGGCTTCATGGCGACCACCGAGATCAGCGGCGCGCCGTAGCAAAGTGTCAGGATGGCCAGCGCCGCGGTCGCTGTGATCCAGGCAGTGCGGCTGTCGGGCAGGGCAGTGCTCGCCGTCATATCTTTTCGGCCTCCAGGGCCAGCCGCCGTACGAGATCGGTCGAGAGGAATTTTTCCAGCTCAGCGTGGGCCTGACGCCACGAAGCGAGGGACGCTTCGAGCCGGCGGGCACCCTTTTCCGTGAGCCAGACCATGCGCTTGCGCTGATCGTTTTCGACAATTGCGATCTCGACCAGGCCTTCGGTCTCGAGCGTGCGCAGGGTGCGCGACAAGGTCGATTGGTCGAGTCCCATGCGCTCGGCCAGGGCTGTGATGGTGTCGTCGGCCGCTGAGGCGATCTCGGCCATCAGCCCGAACTGGGCGAAGGAGAGTCCCGAGCCAGCCATGCGTTGCTCGAGGAACTGGGTGATGCGCCGCGCCGCCAGCCGGACGTTCCAGCCGGCGCAAGTCTCAAGGGCCGCGCGGGCGTCGGCACGCAGCGGCTTGGGGGATTGTGATTTTCTGATCATGATATTATGTATATACATAGAATGTAGATGCATGGAAATATCCGATATCGCGATGGTCTGGCTCAGCCTGACGACGTCACCGGCAAGACCGGCCGAGAGATCCTGCAGGCGATCATCGATGGGCGCCTGCCACAGGCGCCGGTCTCCGAGACCATGAGTTTCTGGATCGTCGAAGTCGGCGACGGCTTCGCCGCTTTCGAGGGCAAGCCGGGCA
>CALFRN010000499.1 GCA_937919085.1 uncultured Reyranella sp. | reverse complement strand
GCTCGGTTTCGTGCTGATCTACAAGGCCACCGAGATGGTGAACTTCGCCCAGGGCGAGCTGATGATGCTCGGGGCATTCTTCGCCTACACCTTCGTCGGCATCCTTGGCTTCAACTATTGGGTCGGCTTCGTGCTGGCCATCTTCACCACCGCGGCCTTCGGCTACCTGCTGGATGCCATCGTGCTGCGCCGGGTGATCGGCCAGCCGCAATTCGCCGTGGTGATGCTCACCCTTGGCCTGGCCTTCATCTTCCGCGCGGTGGCCGGCGCCGTCTGGGGCTACGACGCGGTCGGCTTCACCACGCCCTTCACCAACAAGATCGCCAATCTCGGCGGCGGCATGGTGCTGGGGCAGGACAACGTATCGATCATCGTCGGCACGGTCATCCTGTGCGCGGTGCTGTACCTGTTCTTCAGCCGCACCCGCCTTGGCATCGCCATGCAGGCGAGTTCGCAGAACCAGCTCGCCGCCTACTACATGGGCATTCCCGTGCGCACCGTGTTCTCGCTGATCTGGGCGATCTCAGCCGGGGTGTCGGCGGTGGCGGCGATGCTGCTGGTGCCGGTGCAGATGATCGACGTGAACATGGGCATCGTCGGGCTGAAGGCGTTCGGCGCCGCGGTGCTGGGCGGCTTCGGCTCGATCCCCGGCGCGCTGGTCGGCGGCATCGTCATCGGCGTGGTGGAGCAGATGGCCGGCTATTACCTGCCCGCCGGCTCGATGGAGCTGACCTCCAACGTCGTGTTGCTGGCCGTGCTGATCCTGCGTCCGCAGGGCCTGTTCGGCCAGGTCATCCGCAAGCGGGTGTAGGGACGCAAGATGAGCCAGCTCAAGACCGAATACGCCCAGGACCTGGCACTCGCCCGCAAGCCCTCCAGCCTGGCCTGGTATGCCCTGTTGCTGGTGATACTGCTGTTGATCCCGCAAACGCTCAGCGAGTTCTACGTCGGCGAGATGTCGTTCGTCTTCATCTATGCCATCGCCGGTGTCGGGCTGATGCTGCTGACCGGCTATACCGGGCTGGTCAGCCTCGGCCATGCCGCCTTCCTGGGCATCGGTGCCTATGCCAATGCCATCCTACTGTCCGAGGGCGTGCCGTTCGCCCTGTCGCTGCCGGCCGCCGGCCTGATCACCGCCTTTGCCGGCGTGGTGATCGGCATCCCAACCCTGCGCATGAGCGGGCTGTACCTGGCCATCGCCACCCTGGCATTCGGCAGCATCGTCGTCCTGGTGACGGAGAAATGGAGCAGCCTGACCGGCGGGTTCGACGGCTTCCCGGTGCCGACCCCCAGCGTGCTCGGCCTGGTCATCACCGCGCCGACCGGGGTGTACTACCTCGCACTCGGCGTGCTGGTGCTGGTGGTGCTGCTGGCAATGAACATCCTGCGCTCCCCGCTCGGCCGCGCCCTGGTGGCGATCCGCGACAGAGAGATCTCGGCCCAGTCGATGGGCATCAACCTGGCGCTCTACAAGACCGTCGCCTTTGCCATCAGCGCGGGCATCACCGGCCTGGCCGGCGCGCTGTTCGGACTTTACGTACGCCACCTGGCGCCGGACTCCTTCGGCGTGCTGCTGTCCATCCAGCTGGTGACTATCGTCTTCATCGGCGGCCTCGGCTCGCTCCAGGGTGCCATCTTCGGCGCCCTCTTCGTCGCCCAATTGCCGCAGGTGATCGCCATCGTGCGCGACGACTTGCCCTTCGGCATTGGCCGCATGCCGGGGCTGGAGCCCAGCCTGTTCGGCCTGATCCTGGTGCTGGTGATCATGTTCGAACCCGCCGGCATCCACGGCCGCTGGCTGAAGCTGAAGCGCTGGTGCCGCGAGTTCCCGCTGCACAAGCGCGCCGCGTTCCGCCGCCAGAAAACCTACGCCAAGACGGACCGGCTGCGATGAGCGGCGGGGCAGACAGGATGAACGGCTATTTCTCCGCCCGCGACCTGGCGATGCATTTCGGCGGCATCCGCGCCGTCGAGGGCGTGAGCTTCGATGTCCGGCAGGGCGAGGTGTTCTCGATCATCGGCCCGAACGGCGCCGGCAAGACCACCATCTTCAACATGATCAGCCGCATCTACACCCCCAGCGCCGGCTCGCTGCATTTCGCCGGCCAGGACATCACCAATATCGCGCCGCACAAGATCGCCGGGCTCGGCATCGCGCGCACCTTCCAGAACATCGAGCTGTTCGCCAACGCATCGCTGCTGCAGAACCTGCTGATCGGCCGGCACTGCCATTCCACCGTGCCGATCCTGTCCCAGCTGGTCTTCCTGCCCAGCGTGCGCCGCGCCGAGGTGGAGCATCGCCGCCGCGCCGAGGAGGTGATCGAGTTCCTCGGCCTGCAACGCTACCGCGACCAGCTGATCGCCAACCTGCCCTATGGCGTGCGCAAGGTGGTGGAACTGGCCCGTGCGCTGTGCACCGAACCCAAGCTGCTGCTGCTCGACGAACCCTCCTCCGGCCTGAACGTCGAGGAGACTGAGGAGATGGCCTTCTGGATCGAGGACATCACCAAGGATCTCGGCATCACCATCATCATGGTGGAGCACGACATGAAGCTGGTCACCGCGGTGTCGGACCGGGTGATGGCGCTGAACCAGGGCAGCATCCTGGCGATGGGCACCTCGGCCGAGGTCCAGAGCGACCCCGAGGTGATCCGCGCCTATATCGGCGGCGAACCCGAGCCCACATCCGACTCCGCCGCCGGGGCCGCGCCCGGGGACGTGCCATGACCGCCCCGCTGCTGCGTGTCCACGGCATCGACACCTTCTACGGCCCGATCCAGGCCATCCGCGGCGTCTCGCTGGAAGTGCCGGAGGGCAAGATCGTCACCGTGCTCGGCGCCAACGGTGCCGGCAAGACCACCATCCTGCGCACCGTCTCCGGCGTGCTCGACCCCGACCGCGGCGAGGTGGTCTTCGCAGGGAGGGACATCGTCGGCCTCACGCCGGACCGGGTGATGCGGGCAGGCGTCTGCCACTCGCCCGAGGGCCGGGAAATCTTCCCGTTCCTGACCGTGGCGGAAAATCTCCGCATGGGCTCCTACACGCGCCACGACCGCGACGAGGTGGCCCGCGACCTGGAGATGTGCTTCGGCTATTTCCCCCGGCTGAAGGAACGCGCCGAACAGCGCGCCGGCCAGCTCTCCGGCGGCGAGCAGCAGATGCTGGCGATCAGCCGCGCGCTGATGGGCCGGCCGAAGCTGCTGCTGCTGGACGAACCGTCGCTCGGCCTGTCGCCGATCCTGACCCTACAGATTTTCGAGATCGTCCGCCGCATCAACCGCGAGCGCGGCGTGGCGATCCTGCTGGTGGAGCAGAACGCCCATATCGCGCTGCAAACCGCCGATTACGGTTATGTGCTGGAAGTCGGGCGGATCGTGATGGAGGACACCTGCCGGCGGCTGATGGAGAAGGACGACATCAAGGAGTTCTATCTTGGCCACAAGGACGAGGGCGCGCGCAGCCAGCGGCGCTGGAAGAAGAAGAAGCTGTGGCGATGAACACCTCCGAAGCCACCATCCCCGCGATGGTCGCCGCCCGCGTGGCCGCCCACGGGGCCGACACCATCCTGCGCCGCAAGGAACGCGGCATCTGGCGGCCGATCACCTGGGCGGCCCTGGGGGCGCGGGTGCGCGCCATCGCCAGCGCGCTTGCCGCCGACGGGCTGCAACGCGGCGAGATCGCCGGCATCCTCAGCGAGGCCACGCCGGACTGGATCGCCGCCGACCTGGCCATCCAGTCGCTGGGTGCCGCCAGCGTCGGGCTCTACCCCACCGATGGCGGCGCGGTGGTGGCCGAAACCCTGCGCGACAGCGGCTGCGCGGTGCTGTTTGTCGAGGGCGAGGAGCAGTTGGACAAGGTGCTGCGCCTGCGCGCCGACTGCCCGGCACTGCGGCGCATTGTCATCCTGGACATGAAGGGCCTGCGCGATTTCGCCGACCCGATGTGCGAGGGCATCGACAGCCTGATCGCCCGCGGTGAGGCCGCCGAGCGCGCCGATCCCGCCGCCTGGGCGCGTGGCGTCGCGGCCATCGCGCCGGACGACCTCGCCGTGCTGGCCTATACCTCGGGCACCACCGGGCGCGCCCGCGGCGTGATGCTGAGCCACCGCAACGTGATGGCCCAGGTGATTGGCGCCGCCGCCATGACCGGCCAGGGCCCGCAGGACGAACGCCTGGCCTTCCTGCCGATGTGCCATGTCACCGAGCGTGTGCTCGGACTGTACCAGTCGCTGCATTGCCGCACCATCAGCAACATCGTCGAGAATGCCGAGACGGTGCCGGAGAACCTCGCCGAGGTGCGGCCCACGGTGATGATCGCCATCCCGAGGGTGTGGCAAAAATTCTACGCCGGCATCGCCGTGGCGACCGAGGGCGCCACCTGGCTGCAAAAGTCGCTCTACAACGCCGCCTTCGCGCTGGCCGCCCGCGGGGTCGATGCCCAGCTCGCCGGCCAATCTCCGGGGGGTGGCGCACTTGGCGCCGTGGCCGACTGGCTGGTGCTGCGCCGGGTGCGCGCGGCGGTCGGATTGGACCGGCTGCGCGTGGCCTGGGTGGGCGGCGCGCCTGTCTCCCCTGCCCTGCTGCGCTGGTACCGCTGCATCGGCATCAATCTCCGCGAGGTCTATGGCCTGACCGAATGCGGCGGGCTGGCCACCGCCACCCCAGCCGACCACCTGGTGCACGGCAGCGCCGGCGCAGCCGTCGCGCATGGCGAGATCGCCCTCTCGCCCGACGGCGAGATACTTGTGCGCGGCACTCATGTCAGCACCGGCTTCTGGCGGGACGAGGCCGCGACCAATGCCGCCCTGGCCGATGGCTGGCTGCGGACCGGCGACCTGGGCCAGATCAGCGGCGGGTTGCTGAACCTGACCGGGCGCACCAGCGAGGTGCTGACTCTGGCCGACGGCAGCAGCACCAGCCCGTCGGCGATCGAGAATGAACTCACCCTCAGCCCCTTCATCGCCGATGCCCTGGTGCTGCCGCAGGGCAGCGGGTTGGCCGCATTGGTAATGGTCGAGTATGATACGCTGGAGAAGTGGGCGCAGGATAGCAACGTTTCGTTCACCGGCTTCGCCAGCCTGCTGGCGGCGCCCGAGGTGGCGGCCCTGATTGGTGCGGCGGTGGACCAGGCCAACGCCCGCGCCCCGGCCGGGCGGCGCATCGCCCGCTTCCGCATCATCGACCGCAACCTCGCCCCCGAGGACCCGGAGCTGACACCGATGATGAAGCTGCGCCGGGCGGTGGTGCTGGAACGCTTCCAGCCGTTGATCGACGAAATGAACCGCGCCGCCTGATCCGAAGCCTTGAACCGCGCCGCCTGATCCGCCGACGGGCGCGTGGTGGGAGCGATGCTCCCGCATAAATCGGCGAGACATGAGGAGGGACGAATGCGTCGAATGTTTCTAGCCGTCGCGGGGGCCGCCGCCGGCGCGCTCGCGTTGTCCGCCGGGCTCGCACAGCCGGCATCGGCCCAGGAGGTGCGCGGGGTCACCGACACCGAGATCATCATCGGCACCTACACCGACTTGTCCGGCGTCACCGTGTCGTGGGGCGTCAACAACTCCAACGCCATCCGCATGGCCTTCGACGAGATCAATGCCAAGGGCGGCATCCATGGCCGCAAGATCAAGTATATCGTCGAGGACAACCAGTACCAGGTACCGCGCTCGATCCAGGCGGCCAACAAGCTGATCAACCGCGACGGCGTCTTTGCCATGATCGCCAATGGCGGCACGCCGATGAACAACGCGGTGATGCCGGACCAGCTGGCCAAGGGCGTGCCGAACATCTTCCCGCTGACCTCGGCCCGCTCGATGTACGAGCCGTTCCACCGGCTGAAGTTCGGCCTGGTGTCATCGTACTACGACCAGATGCGTTCGGCTGTGAAATACCTGGTGGAGAAACGCGGCAAGAAAACCTTGTGTGCGATGTACCAGGACACAGATTTCGGACGCGACATCATGGACGGGGTGCGCGACCAGATGAAGCAGATGAACCTGACCCTGGGCGGCGAGACCGCCCACAAGCCGACCGACGCCGACTTCTCCGCCTCGGTGGCCCGCCTGCGCGATGCCAAGTGCGACGTGCTGCTGCTCGGCACCATCGTGCGCGATACCAACCAGATCGTGGCGGCAGCGCGCAAGATCGGCTGGGATGTCGAGATCATGACCCAGATCGCCGCCTATGACAGCGCGGTGGCCGAGGTACCCGGCGGCGTGACCGAAGGCGTGTTCTGCATGACCTCGATCGAGTTCGTGCACCAGGACGACAAGCGCCCGGCGGTGCAGGCATTCCTGAAGAACTACAAGGAGCGCTACGGCCGCGCCCCCAACTTCGCGGCCCAGATCGGCTACACGGCGGCGCAGCTGCTGCTGGAGGGGCTGAAGAATGCCGGGCGCAACCTGACGCTGGACAGTTACATCACCGGCATGGAGGCGATCCATGGCTACAAGGACATCTTCGGCTCGCCGCCGATGACCTTCGGTCCCAAGACCCGCCAGGGCTCGAACATGAGCCTGCTGACCGTGGTCAAGGGCGGCAAGTGGGAGCTGGTACAGTCCGAGCCGCTCGGCTACTGATCCCTGCCTGACTACCGGATGCGCGAGGGGCCCCGCGGCGACGCGGGGCCCTTTCGATTCTCTTGCGCCACCGGACCCGGCGCCCTGATAATCCCCCCGCGCAATTGCGAGACCGCCGCCGATGAACATGCTTGTC
>CALFRN010000498.1 GCA_937919085.1 uncultured Reyranella sp. | reverse complement strand
CTGGTGGCCAGAAGCTGGCCGAACGTCCAGTTGCGTTGGGTCCCATCGGTGTTCTCGACGATCAGGGCGAGTGCATTGGGCGGGTGACGTTCGCAGACCGCACGGGCGATGTTGAAACGTTCGGGCCGGGGCCAGCGAAAGCGCCGCATCGCGTCGTCGTAGGAAAGTCCGTGGGGAATCATGCGATGGTAAACCTCCGTCAGCGGTCGACGCGTTTGATGACCCGCGCTGCCAGCAATTCCGCGGGCGTCGGCACCCAGATCGCGTCGCCCGGCGTATCGAGAACGCGCTGGGCAAAGCCGGGTGCGACGCCGGCACTCATGGTGAGGAAGCGTTTCATGTCGCGATTGGCGGCGAACATGTCGTCGGCGCTCATGCCGGGGAAGCTCGCCTGATGGAAGCCGAGCTTTGCCGTAGCCGAGATGCTGCGATCGACGCCGCCCAGGAAGGCGATCGTGCAGGCCGAGGCGCAGGCCGTTTCGACCCGGGTGGCGAGTCGGCGACTGCGGATCTGCCGGCTGATCTCGAAGCCGGCGCCCATGCGGCCGCCGGGGCCGGCGAGTACGACTTCACGAATTTTCGGATTCTGCTCCAGGGCGCGCCTCACCGCCTGGTCGCTGCCCATGCCGTAGGCGCCGTCGATATTGAGAGTGGTCCCGTTCCGGCTCACCGTGAGCGTGAGGTCGCTCAGCTCCTCGTCGCCGTTGTAAATGTCCCAGAGTTCGGCGAGCGCCGGGACGGCTCGGTCATAGAGCATGGCGCCGACGCCCAGGATCGCGGCCGCCGCGGCAGCGATAGCGAAGGCCGGCACGAGACCTCGCCCCGTGCGCCGGGCGGCAGTGGCGATCAGGCCGATCTGCCAGACGGCAAAGACCGAGGCCACGGCGCACAGTACCGCCGGTGCCGCGATGTGGAACAATGTCGTCCGGCTGCCGCTGAATACCGCCAGCGAGACGCTGCCGAGACCGAGCAGCAGGGCAACGGCCGCCCAGACTCCTCGGTAATAGAGCGTCTGCCCGGCCGGCGCGGTGCCGTCGCGCCACAGCGGCACCCCGACGGCCTCGAGGTGGTCGCGGGCGCGTGCAAGCGCTCCCGTCGAGATCGCCTTGCGGCCTTCTCGATAGCCCAACGAAGCCCCGAAATCGCCGGGGACGAGGTTCGGCTGCAGGCGAATCTCGCGAACGCCGATCGCCCGAGCCGCGACCTCGGCGAATGCGACCAGCGATCGGGCATGTACGCGGTTCCCGGCGGCCGCGACGACGAGATGCTCGATGCAGAGGTAATCGGCCTGCTGGACCAGGACGATGACCGCGAGCGGACTGCAGCTGCCGTCGACCACGAAAGTCGCCCGATTGTCCGTCAGTACCGGCGGCGGCACATCGGGCGCAAACGCCGCAATCGCCACGGCATCGCCAGGTGTGGCGCGGCGAATGCCGCCAACAGTGATGGATCCTGTAGACACGCTGAACTCTTTCGCTCTCCGAGCGCGCTTTGTCCTGATGCGCGCCACCTGTATGCTGCGGCACTTCTCGCGGAGCGTCCACATGTCACCTGACGATCATGCCCATGCGCCCATCGCGCGGACCAAGAACCACGACACCGGCATCGTCACCGTGCCGTCGGTCTGTCCGCACGATTGTACCAGCACCTGCGCGCTGGACGTCGAGCGCCTCGACGCCAGGACGATCGGCCGGGTCCGCGGTTCGCAGCGCAACGACTACACCGCTGGCGTGATTTGCGAGAAGGTCGCGCGCTATGCCGAGCGCATCCATCACCCTGATCGGCTGATGAAGCCGCTGCGCCGGACCGGACCGAAAGGTTCCAAGCAGTTCGAGGAGATTTCGTGGAGCGATGCGCTCGACATCGTGGCCGAGCAGTTCGTCGCCAAGGCGCGTCAACACGGCACGGAAACGGTGTGGCCATACTACTACGCCGGCACCATGGGGCTGGTGCAGCGCGACGGCATCAACCGCCTGCGTCATGTGATGAAGTATTCGCGTTATTTTTCGACCATCTGCGTCACTCTTTCCGACACTGGCTGGATCGTCGGCACCGGCGCCAAGCGCGGCGCCGACCTGCGCGAGATCGACGAGCATTCCGAGCTGGTGGTGATCTGGGGCGGCAATCCGGTGAACACCCAGGTCAATGTCATGGCCCATGCCATGAAGGCCAAGAAGCGCGGCGCCAAGCTGGTCGTGGTCGATCCCTACCGCACCGGCACCGCCGAGCAGGCCGACATGCATCTTGCGGTGCGACCGGGCACCGACGGGGCGCTGGCGGTCGGCGTCATGCATGTGCTGTTCAAGGAAGGCTACGCCGACTGGGATTACCTGCGAAAATACACCGACGCGCCGGATGAGCTCGCGGCCCATGTGGCAGACCGTACACCGGAGTGGGCATCGAAGATCACCGGCCTTGCGGTCGAGGAGATCGTGGCCTTCGCGCGCCTGTTCGGGAAGAGCAAGGCCGCCTTCGTTCGCTGCCACCACGGTTTCAGCCGCAGCCGCAACGGCGCGGTCAACATGCATGCCGTGACCTGCCTGCCGGCGGTGACGGGTGCCTGGAAGTACAAGGGCGGCGGCGCGCTCTACGGCCATACCGGCATGTATCCGCTGGACCGCACGTTGATCGAGGGGCTCGACGTGGTCGATACCTCGATCCGCGACCTCGACCAGTCGCGACTGGGGCCGATCCTGACCGGCGACCGCGATGCCCTGAAGAATGGCCCGCCGGTGACGGCGCTGCTGATCCAGAACACCAACCCGGCGATGGTCTGCCCCGAACTCGAGCTGGTTCACAAGGGATTTGCCCGGGAGGATCTGTTCACCTGTGTGCACGAACAGTTCATGACCGAGACGGCGGCCTACGCCGACATCGTGCTGCCGGCCACCATGTTCCTCGAGCACGACGACTTCTACACGGCGAGCGGCCACACTTTCTTCCAGGTGACCAAGGCGGTGATCGAGGCGCCGGGCGAGTGCCGCGAGAATCATCATGTGATCGCCGAACTGGCCAAGCGCCTGGGTGCCAGCCATCGCGGCTTCGGCATGACACCGTGGGAGATCATGGACGAGACGCTGAAAAAATCCGGCATGTGGGACGCCGAGACCAACTGGACCAGAGGCGGTCAGGACTACCATCTGGGCTTCGAAACATCGCATTTCCTCGACGGTTTCGCCTGGCCCGACAAGAAATTCCGCTTCAAGCCGGACTGGGCGGCTTGGGGACCGCGCGGCAAGGAGATGCCGTCGCTGCCCGACCATTTCGACGTGATCGACAATGCTACCGCAGAAAAGCCGTTCCGGCTGGTTGCCGCGCCGGCGCGTACCTTCCTCAATTCGACCTTCACCGAGACGCCGAGTTCGCAGAAGCGCGAAGTGCAGCCGACGGCAATGATGAATCCCGAGGATTGCGCTGCCCTGGGGCTTGCCGATGGTGACCGCGTGGAGATCGGCAACGAGCGTGGCAAGACGATCGTTCGGGCCAAGGCCAAGGTCGGCCAGCAGCGCGGCGTCGTGGTCGTCGAGGGCATCTGGCCCAATCGCAACTTCGAGACCGGCATCGGCATCAATGCCGTGACCTCCGCCGACCCAGGCTGGCCCAACGGCGGCGCGGTCTTTCACGACACCGCCGTCTGGATCCGCAAGGCCGCGTGAGCAGCGGATTCCAACCTGCGCCCAATCCGAGTATCGCCGAGACCAGGGCGGCCCGGACTCCGGGGCGTGCCCATGTGCTGGTGATCGGCAACGAGAAGGGTGGGTCGGGCAAGTCGACGACGGCGATGCATGTCGCCGTGTCGCTGATGGGCGATGGCGCGCGTGTCGCCACCCTCGACCTCGATGCCCGCCAGGGAACGCTCAGCCGCTATGTCGAAAACCGCGCTGCCTGCGTGGTGCGAAAGGGCATCGACTTGCCCATGCCGCGTCATGCGGCGGTGATGCTGTCGACGCTGAATGATCGCCGGCAAGCCGATGCCGACGAACGGGCGCGGCTCGAAGCGGCGCTGGAGCCCGCCGTGGGCACCGCGGACTTCGTCATCATCGACACGCCGGGCAGCGATACCCATCTCAGCCGGCTTGCGCACACCTGGGCGGATACGTTGCTGACGCCGCTGAATGACAGCTTCATAGATCTCGACCTGCTGGCGCGGGTCGATCCCGACACGCTCAGGATCGTACGGCCCTCGATCTACGCCGAGGCGGTGTGGAAGCAGAGACAGCTGCGCGCCGTCGGCGGCGGCCGGCCTGTCGATTGGGTCGTGATGCGCAACCGCCTGTCGTCGCTGGCCGCCCGCAACAAGCGCGACATGGGAACAGTTATCGAGGCCCTGGCCCGGCGGATCGGCTTTCGCGTCACCACCGGCCTCAGCGAGCGCGTGATCTACAAGGAGCTGTTCCTGAGCGGACTTACCTTGCTCGACCTCAAGAGGGGCGGGACGGGGCCGTCGTTGACCTTGAGCCACGTCGCAGCCCGCCAGGAAGTGCGCGATCTGGTGGCC
>CALFRN010000497.1 GCA_937919085.1 uncultured Reyranella sp. | reverse complement strand
CTAGCAGCCACCAAGGCGGTGCTCCTGCACCTCAAGGCCGAAGGGCCCGCCTTGCAGGAGAGGCTCGCCACACGCATGGGCGGCCTCGTCGACGCCGTGAACCGAGATCTCGAACGGCGTGGCCTGACAACACGAGCCGAAGGCTTCTCAAGCTGGTTCCACCTGAATTTCGCCGCAGACGGCGCCCTGGCATCGCTTTTCTGGCCGCAGATGCGTCTGCTCGGCGTGCATGTCCAGGAAGGCTATCCCTGCTTTCTCACCACCGCGCACTCCGATGCCGACATCGCGGCAATCGAAAAGGCCTTCAGCGCTTCGCTCGACGCCCTGCAAGCGGCGGGCATCATGGAAGCCGCACGGCCTGTCGCCGCGCCGGCAGTAGAGGCGGCCGCCGGGGTCGAATCGGCCCCTCTCACCGAGCCGCAGCTGGAGATCCTGACCGCCGCGCAGATGAGCAATGAGGCATCCTGCGCCTTCAATGAGTCCATCAGCATTGTTCTCGATGGCGAGATCGACTCCTCTGGACTGGTGACCGCGCTGAACGCCGTCATCGCCCGCCACCAGGCATTGCGCGGGCACATCGGGCGCAACGACGAGCGCATGTACTTTGCATCCACGCTTACCCTTGAGGTGGAGCTCCAGGATTTCTCGCGCGAGCATGATCCCGATGCAGCGCTCGCCGCCCTTGTTGCCGCCGATGCGCGCATGCCATTCGACCTTTGGGCAGGCCCGCTGGTACGAGCCACCCTCGTGCGGCTCGCAGCGGATCGCCACGTTCTCGTGTTCACCGCGCACCACATCGTCTGCGACGGCTGGTCCATGAACATCATCCTGAGTGATCTCGCGACGCACTACCGGATGGCGCACGAGGGCCAGCCGGCCGCACAGCCGGCAGCGCCGCGATTCTCGCAGTACGCGATTGCCCAGGCGGCTTCGAAGAACTCCCAGGCGACCGATCTCCGTTATTGGACCGCGCTCTTCGCCGAGCTTCCGGTGCTGCCCGAACTTCCGACAGACCGGGTCCGCCCGGCGCTGCGGTCGTATGCCGGTGCAACCTACTCGACCCGGTTCAATGCCGAACTCAACACTTCGCTGAAAAAAGCAGGGGCGGCCCACAGTGCGACCCTCTTTTCGGTACTGTTCACCGCGCTCCAGGCCGTGCTGGGCCGGCTTTCCGGCGGCGCAGACATCGTGATCGGCGTACCAGCGGCGGGGCAGTCGCTGGACGACGAGCCCGACCTCGTCGGACACTGTGTTCACATGCTGCCTTTCCGGGTGCCGCTGGCATGGGACGCACCCTTCGCCGCGCATATAAAGACAGTGGCGCATTTGCTGCTTGACGGTTTCGACCACGCAAAATGCACCTACGGCACTCTGGTGCGCGCCCTGCCGCTGCAGCGCGCGGCGAACCGGCTGCCGCTTACCGAGGTCCAATTCAATCTCGAACGCATGGCCGAGCACCTCGATTTCGGGAATCTCTCGGTCAGGATCGCACCCAACGCCAAGTCCGCGGTCAACTTCGACATATTCGTCAACGTCGTCGAGTCCAGTACCGGACTTCGGATCGATTGCGACTACAATACCGACCTGTTCGACGAACAAACGATCATCCGCTGGATCGCGCACTACCAGCGGATCCTCGAAGGCATCTGCGCGGCGCCCGAAACCACCATGTCGGCCCTACCCGTTCTTTCCGCAGAGCAGGAGCGGTTCGTCCTCGATGTGGTCAACGACAGTGCTGCTGGTTATCCCCGCGACAAGTGCATCCACGATCTGATCGCTGCACAAGCAGCAAAGACACCCGACGCTGTTGCCTGCATCGACGGCGCCGGCTCGATGACCTATGCCGAGCTCGATCGCCAATCGACGCGCCTGGCGCAGGAAATACTGGGCGTCAGCGGCGCCCGTCGGGGCAGGGTCGCCGTTGCGACCGACCGGTCCCGCGCCTTGCCTCTATCACTGCTCGCGGTGATGAAGTCCGGCCATGCCTACGTGCCGCTCGACGTCAGTCAGCCTCTGGAGCGACTTCGACAAATCGCGATCGCAGCCCAGATCGACGGCATCATCTGCCAGGACGAGCGTATCCGGGCGATCGCACCTTACGCGGTGGCGCTGCGGCTCGACCAGCTGGACCTCGGCCATCGTCTGGAAGGCCACGCGCTGCCGCGCGTGTCACCTGACGATTCCGCCTACATCCTGTTCACATCCGGCTCGACAGGAATGCCGAAGGGCGTGGAAGTTGGTCATCGCGCACTGACCAACATCATCAGCGACGTCGTACGCCGGTGCGAGATCTCGGCCACCGAAGTCGCCATCGCTTCGAGCGCCATCACGTTCGATGTCGCCGCGGCGGAACTCTACACACCCCTGGTCGCCGGTGGCCACGTGGTCATGGCCGGCGCTGAGGAAGTCCGCAGCGGCTTCGAGCTGGTCGCGCTTGCGAAGAAAGCCGGTGCGACGCTGATGCAGGCCACGCCGACCTTGTGGCGAATGCTGCTGGAGGCGGGCTTCTCCTCGCGTCCCGGATTGAAGATGATTACCGCCGGTGAAGCGGTGTCCCGCGACATCGTCGACCGGTTGCTCTCGGGCGGCGGCAGGCTGTGGAACCTCTACGGCCCTACCGAAGCCGCCATCTACTCCTCCGGCTACGAGATGCGTGCGGGGGACGCCAGCGTCACAATCGGCAGGCCTCTGGCAAACGTGCAGCTCTACGTTCTCGACGATCGTGGCGAAATCGCCCCGCCCGGCGCCGTCGGAAATCTCTTCATCGGCGGCGACGGCCTGGCAAAGGGCTATTTCGACAGAAGTGACCTTACCGGGCAGGCCTTCAATATGGTCTCGCTGGCCGGTCAGGCGCCGCGACGCCTCTATCGAGCGGGTGATCTTGCGCGCCTTCTGCCGTCCGGCGATTTCGAGCTGCGCGGCCGCGTCGACCGCCAAGTGAAGCTGCGGGGCTTCCGGATCGAGCTCGAGGAAATCGAGACCGTGCTGCGTCGGACACCGGGCGTACAAGATTGCGCTGTCGTGCTGCGTGGCGATGTCGGTCCAGACCCGGCGCTTGTCGCCTATGTCGTCGGCAGTGAAGCCGTCAGACCTGCCGAACTCGCCAACCACATGGCCAGCTTGCTGCCTGATTATATGGTACCGGCGCGCTGGCTGGAACTCGAAGCACTGCCCCTGACGCCGAACGGCAAGGTGGACCGCAACGCTCTGCCGCCTCCCACTCCGGCAGAGGCCACCACACCGACCCCAAGCCCACCGGGCACGCCCCTGGAGATCCGGATCGCCGCGGTCTGGGCGCGCGTGTTGGGGATAAAGCAGGTCGGAACACGCGATCCGCTCTTTACCTTGGGCGCGGACTCATTGCAGGTGTTCCGCATTGCCGCGCAACTCGACCAGGAAGGTATCGCCATTGGCGCGCGCGAGCTGATGAAGAACCCCACCGTCGCCGCGCTCGCGAAGCTGGTTGAAAGCAAGCCGGAAGACTCATCCGATCGACCGGTCACAAAGGGCCCGTCACTTGCCGACTTCCGGAAGGGCGCGCGACGGCATACCGTCACGTCATGAGCATCGGTGAATCCGGCGAGAGGCAACAGGCCCTGGACAGCGACGGAACCAGAGCGTTCCCTTGTACGTTGTTGCAGGAAAGGCTGTGGGAGCAGAACAGCAATGACGGCCCGGAGGGGCTGAATGTCGCGATGCGTTGGCTCGTGAACGGGCGTCTGTCGCACA
>CALFRN010000496.1 GCA_937919085.1 uncultured Reyranella sp. | reverse complement strand
AAAGCCG
Source organism: uncultured Reyranella sp. (assembly GCA_937919085.1). Classification (GTDB taxonomy): domain Bacteria; phylum Pseudomonadota; class Alphaproteobacteria; order Reyranellales; family Reyranellaceae; genus Reyranella. The sequence goes on along the minus strand of CALFRN010000496.1, from coordinate 52,663 downwards.
CATGACACCTGAAATTTGAACCGATGAACTTGTCGCTGGAGCTTTGGCACATACCGATGCCGGCCCCGCCATGACGAGGGCGCTGGGGCGAGGGCGCGCCGGGACGAGGAACTGTCCGCCGCGCTTCGTGTTTCAGCCCCAATTCCATGCTAGACCGCCCGACGTTCCACCAGTGTCGCAGCCAATATCGGCGGCCGTTATCGGGAGTCCCAGTCCGTGCGAATCGTCCGTTCTCTCCGGTCCCTGTTCAGCATTCCTGCCGCTATCCTGGTGCTTGCGGCCCTGACGCAACCTGCCGCCGCCGGACTGGAGGAGGCGCTCAAAGCACTGCAAGCCGGCGACATGCCGACGACAGAAAAGGAGCTCCAGCTTCTCGCCAAGGAGCGTGATCCGCGCGCGCAGTTTCTCCTCGGCCTCTATGTCTACGGCAATCCCGAGTCGAAACTGCATGACGCGGCCAAGGCCACGCCCCTGCTGCTCGACGCGGCCGAACGCGGCTATCTACCGGCGATACTTCCTCTGGCCGGCGCCTATGTCGACGGAAAGGGCGTCCCGAAGAACGCCATAGAGGCCTACAAATGGGTGGCCATTGCCGCGTACTGGAACGTGGTCAACGCCGATCTGGCGCTTGAGCAGGCCGCCCAGCTTCTGAAGCCCGACGACGTCGAGAAGACCAAGGCAGCCGCGAAGGCCTACGACTTCAAGACCCAATGATTGCCGGGCGGGCAGTGCCGCTCGCGGCACTCCTCGCTGCCAGCGCCGTCGCGCACGCCCAACCCAACGAAACCGGGAACGTCTCGCCCGCACTGGGTGCCGCGGTGGCCGCATATCGCGCCGGCGATCGTGTCGGTGCCGAGACGTCGCTGCGCGCGCTGGCGCCGGCCGACGCCGACGCCGCGGCGTGGCTGGGTGCGCTCCTGCTGGAGCGAGGCGCCTCAGCCGAAGGATTACAGCTGATCCGACGGGCCGCCGATGCCGGCTCGGCCGAGGGCGCGCACAGGCTGGCGCTGGTCTTTGCCTATGGCGAAGCGGGCTTGCCCCGCGACGAGGCGCAGGCCTTGCGGTGGTTTCAGCGCGCCGCGGAGAAGGGTCATCAACGCGCGCAACTCAATCTCGGCACGCTCTACCTGCGCGGCCCGGCCGCCTCGCGCGATCTGATCGAGGCGCGGGCCTGGCTCGAGAAGGCCGCGGCCAACGGCGATCCCTATGCGCTCTATGCGCTGGGCCGCGCCATGTCTGAGAGCATGGGCCCGGCCATGGCCGACCCGGCTCGCGCCGCCGACCTCTACCGACGGGCCGCCGAGAAGGGCCATCCGTTTGCCGCCCTGCGCTATGGCCTGGCGCTGGGCGACGGCATCGGCATCAAGCCCGACGCCATAGCGGCACAGCGCTGGCTGGTGCATGCCCAGGCAAGCGGCATCGCGGAAGCCGCACTGGCATTGGGCGACATGGCGGCGCGGACACCGGTATCCCGCGACAAGGCAACAAACGAGAAGGCCCTGAAGTCGGCGATTGCCTGGTATGAGGTCGCCGCCCATGCAGGCGTGCCGTCGGCGCAGTTCAAGCTCGCCAACGCATATCTCGCCGGAGCCGGCGTCGCGCGCGACACCGCACAGGCCCAGCAATGGTATGACCGCGCCGCCCGGCAGGGCGTGACCCAGGCCCAGAACGCCCTGGGCATTCTTCTGATCGGCGGTGCCGCCGCCGCCCCCGATCCGGTCGAAGGCTACAAGTGGTTGCTGCTCGCCGAGCGCGGCGGACATCCCGAGTCCCGCACCATTCGGGAAAAGACGACGGCGCAGATGACCGCGCTCGACCGCAAACGCGCGGAGGAACTGGCACAGCGTTTTTCGCCGACGCCCGAGCGCCCCCTCGACGATGCCGCGCCGCGCCTAAATCTGCCCAAGCCCTAGCGCCGGCCCGAGCGCTCCCTAGCGATCGCGCGCCAGACGCGTCGGGAATTCCGGCGTGTCGTAGGCCACGAGGCCCTGCCACAGCCGGTCGATCTCGGCACGGAACAGGTCGCGCGTCAGACCGTCGACCAACCGGGGCACGGCGAACTTCATGCCGTTGATCGACGAACCGCTGGGGCCGAAGCTCAGGGTCGTGCCGAAATTGAACAATCTGATCCGGCCAAGCCAGGGCGCGGTGCCCGGTGTACGCTCGAGTAACTCGAAGCCCGGCCCGAGATAGGGGTAGCCGCCGAGCCGTTCGTTGTCCTGGCCGGAGGGCGGCAGGTAGGCGTCACGCCACGTCCGCACATGCGGCGCCACCCCCGCCAGTTCGGGTCGCCGGCCGAGGTCGACCTCGAACCCGGTGCCGCAGATCAGGAAATCGAACCGATGTTCGCCGTCGGGCGCCCTGACGAGCGCCTCCGCGCCGACGCTTCGCGCATCGAGCCACGGCGCGCCGGTATGGAGATGGAAGGCGGCATGCGCGGTAACGCGGTCCCAGGTCTCGACCGGCAGCGCCTCGCGCAGCGACAGCACGTGGTTCATGATTTTCCAACGCGTCGCATCGTCGAGGTCGCCGAAGTGCCGGAAGAAGGCCGGGAACGACAGCCATTTGTAGGGCTGGACCCGCTGCAACTCCGGGCGGCGGCAGAACAGGTGGACTTCCGCGCCGGCCTCGAGCGCCATCGCGGCATTGTCGAACGCCGACGCACCGGCCCCAAGAACGGCGACGCGCCGGCCGCGCAGGGCGGCAAAGTCGATCGCATCGGCGGCATGTGCACGCAGGCCCGGCGGCAGGCGCTCGACGAACCCGGGCATCGTCCACCGGCCGCTGGCCTCGATGCCATGCGCGAGCACGACGTGGCGCGCCAGGATCCACCGCTCGCCCGCGGCGTCCCTCACCCGCACCCGCAACACCTTGTCGCCGGGTTCGATGCCCAGGAGTTCGGTCCCGACCTCGACCGGAAGGACCAGCACGCGCCGCAGCCAGTGCAGGTATTCGCTCCAGCTTTCGCGCGCGATCTTGTTGAGGCGCGCGAAGGCGTCGATGCCGTTCTGCGCCTCGAACCAGCTTTGATAGGTGAGGCTGGGAATGCCGAGATCGGGGCCGGTGACGGTTTTCCAGGTCCGCAATGTCCGCATGCGGCCGAACGTCCGCCACGGCCCCTCGGCGCCGGCGGGGCCTCGATCGATCACGAGATGATTGTCGATGCGCTCGAGCTTGAGCTTGAACGACAGCGCCTGCCCGCCCTGCCCGCCGCCGACGACCAGCACGTCGAGCACCTTTTCGTCGCCGGGACCGCGGACCGGCGGCAGCCAGCGCAGCTCGGGATAGGAGATCAGCGCCAGATCGCGCCGCACGCAGGCTTCGAGTTCGGCAAGGTCGCGAGGTAACATGTTCTCCTGACTAGCATGGCCGCAATCGCCACACGACGCGCGAAACGCTAGGTTCCGGCGGCATGAGCACAGTGCCCGCCCCATCGGCCGCGGCCCGGCCGGCGCGCCCCGAGGCGACCCTCGCCGTCTGCCGCGGCGCCTGCCGCCTGATGCGCCAGTCCGGCCTTTCGGTGCTGCTTGAGCTGCCGCTGCCCGACGGCCGGCGCGCCGATATCTTCGCCATCGGCCGCGGCGGCGAACTGGTCATCGTCGAAGTGAAATCGTCGATCGAGGATTGGCGCGTCGACGGCAAATGGCCCGACTATCTCGATTGGTGCGACCAGCTCTACGTGGCCGTGCCGGTCGATTTTCCCCTATCGCTCATACCCGCGGAGATCGGCCTGATCGTGGCCGATGCCTACGGCGGGGAGATATTGCGTGCCCCACCGCGCCGGCCGGTCGCCGCCGCCCGGCGCAAGGCACTGCTGATCGACTGCGCGCGGCTGGCCTCGGAGCGCTTGGCGCGTCTCGATGATCCCGACTTCATCAACATGCCCTAAGCAATCATGGCACGCGCCATCGTCTGCGCTGCCCCCGAGCCCGGCGCGCCGTGGCCGCGACTTGCCTCGGCCATGCGGATGCGGGCATAGGCCATGATCTCGGTCGGCGGGCCTACGCGTTCGATACGGCCATCCATCACCAGCGCGACCCGGTCGGCGATGGCGAGCGGCGCCAGGCGGTGGGTGATCATGATGACGGTGCGGCCACGCGTATTGGCCTTGAGCTGGCGCAGGAGCTGTTCCTCCGTCGCCGGATCGAGGGCACTGGTTGCCTCGTCGAGAATGAGAATGCGCGGATTGCAGATCAGCGCGCGGGCAATGCAGAGCAGTTGCCGCTGTCCCATCGACAGGCCCTGGCCGCGCTCGCCCAGCACGGTGTTGTAGCCCTGAGGCAGGCGCTGGATGAAATCGTGGGCGCCGACGAACCTGGCGACCGCCACGACGCGGCCGGGGTCCTTGTTCGCCACACCCATGGCGATGTTCTCCCGCACCGAGCCGGTGAAGAGCTGAAGATCCTGCGGCACGCAACCGATCTGGGACCGCAACTGCGCCAGCGACATGTGCGAGACGTCGGTGCCGTCGACCAGCACGCGGCCGCCCGACGGCTTGAACAGCCCCTGGAGGAGATTGACGATGGTGGTCTTGCCGGAGCCCGACGGGCCGACGATCCCCAGGATCTCGCCGGCCGCGATGGCAAGGTCGGCATCCTGCACAACTGGCGGGACGTGATCGTCGGGACGATAGGTGACCCGCTCAAATGCGATGTCGCCGACCAGCGGCGGCATTGGCACCAGCCCGCCGGCCGGGCTTTCAGTCACTTCGCGCATCAGGTCGTCGACGCGCCTGAAGGCCGCGCCGACCGCCTGAAGCTGATGCCACGCCGCCACCAGTTGCCGCATCGGCTGCAAGGCGCGCATGGCCAGCATGTTGGCCGCGATCAGCCCGCCCACGGTCAAGCGATGATTGTCGACTTCGCCGATGCCGATGACGACGATCGCCAGCAGCGCCATGAGCTGCAGCGCGGCGGAAGCACTGGATGCAATGTTGGCCAGATTGTTGACGCGGAAGCCGGACCAGGCGGATTGCTCGACGCGCACCTGCCATCGCTTCTCGACCTCGGCTTCGAGACCGAGCGCCTTGATCGTGGCAGCGTTGGCGACCGTTTCGGTCAAGGTGGAACTCTTCGCCGCCATGGCCTGAAAGTTCTCCTCGGCTAGGCGGCGCTGGGCACGGTGGGTCACCAGCGACACGCCGATCAGCACCGGGATGGCCAGTGTCGTGACAACGCCCAGGGGCGTGCTGATGGCGAAGGTGGCAGCGAGAAAGAGCGCCACGAAGGCAATGTCCATGGCGAGAGCCGGCATCTGACCGGTGAGGAAGCCGCGCAGCACGTCGAGCTGCCGCAGCCGCTCGGCGATGACGCCCGATGGCGTGCGCTCGAAGTGACGATAGGGAAGCTGGACCAGATGGTGCAGCACTTCGCTGCTCATCGTCGTATCGAGGCGGGCACCGGTCCGTGCCGACAGCCAGCCGCGCGCCACGCGAAGCGCGAAATCGAGCGAATAGACGATCAACATGCCGACGCAGACCACGATCAAGAACGAGGCGGCGCTCCGCGACCCGTCGTGGGCGAGAACCTTGTTGAACACCAGCATCATGAACAGCGGCGTCGCGAGGCCGAGGACGTTGATGGCGAACGACATCGCCGCAAGTTTCAGGACGACCGGGCGGACGCGAGCCCACAGCGGTGCATACCATTGCTGGCGCCGCTCCTGGACCGGGACTTCGCGCATCACCAGCGCCCGCCCACCCAGCGCCATCACCTCATCTGTTGCCATGCGCCAGACGCGACCTTCGACGACATCGAGTACGGTCCACTGACCGGAGGCGCCGGCCACGACGACAGAGGCGGGCTGGCCCGCGGCACCGATCACGGCAAACGGCGTCGGAAGATCGTCCAACGGGCTCGCCGCGAGATCGACGGCATAGGTCTGCAGTCCGAGGCGTGTGCCGGCGGTGAGAAACGCGTTCTCGTCGAGCCCGGTTGCCGGCACGGTTGCCAGTCGGCGGACATCGGCTTCGCCAACGGGCCGCCCGATCTGTTGGGCAATGTAGAGCAACGCCCTCAAGAGGGGATCAACCGGCCGGTGGAGCTCACCATCCCAAACCGACTGCTGAAAGCCGCCATTCTCAAGAGGAGCCATCGCCCATGAGATTATCAGAAATTCGCGTTGATTCAATAATTTAGGGAATATTCCTAATGCAAAAAGCGCGCGGAGGGGACCTCCACGCGCCTTTTGAAATCGCCGGGTGGCGGACTTAGCGTGCCCCGAACGCCCGCTTCAGCTCGGGGACCAGGTTCGTGCGCTCCCACGAGAAGCCGCCGTCGCGCTCGGGCTTGCGGCCGAAATGGCCATAGGCTGCAGTGCGTTGGTAAATTGGCTTGTTGAGTTCGAGACCCAGGCGAATGCTGGTCGGACGCAGCGGGAAGATGTCCGACAGGATCTTCTCCAGCTTGCGTTCGTCGACCTTGCCGGTGCCCTGGGTGTCGACATATAGCGACATCGGATCGGCGACACCGATTGCATAGGCGACCTGGATCAGGCAGCGGTCGGCAAGGCCCGCAGCCACCACGTTCTTGGCAAGATAGCGGGCGGCATAGGCCGCCGAGCGATCGACCTTGGTCGGGTCCTTGCCGGAGAAGGCGCCGCCGCCGTGCGGCGCGAAACCGCCGTAGGTATCGACGATGATCTTGCGGCCAGTGAGACCGCAGTCGCCATCGGGCCCGCCGACGACGAAATTGCCGGTCGGATTGACGAAGAAGTCGGCGGCCTTCTTCGGCATCCAGCCCTTGGGCAGCGACTTCTGGACATGGCCCGAAATCATCTCGCGGATCAGGCCGGAGTTGTATTTCTTGCCCTTGGCATTGGTCTCGCGATGCTGCGTGGAAACCACGACCTTGGCGGCACCGACGGCCTTGCCGTCGACGTAGCGCACGGTCACCTGGCTCTTGGCATCGGGGAGCAGGTCGGACAATTCGCCGGAACGACGCGCGTTGCTGAGCGTCTCGAGGATCTTGTGCGAAAAATAGATCGGGGCCGGCATGAACGAGCCCTTCTCGTATTCCTCGCTGTCGCGGCAGGCGAAGCCGAACATCAGGCCCTGATCGCCCGCGCCCTCCTGCTCGCCGAGATTGCCGCCCTTCTTCTTGGCGTCCACGCCCATGGCGATATCGGGCGATTGGCCGTGCAGCAGGACCTCGACGTCGGCGCCATGGAAGGAGAAGCCGTCCTGGTCGTATCCGATCTCGCGCACGACATTGCGGGCGATTTCGCCGATCGCTTCGCGGTTCACGACGGTCTGCTTGCCGTACTTTTTCATATACGGCTCGGAGGCCCGGCCTTCGCCGGCGATCACGATCTTGTTGGTCGTGGCCAGCGTCTCGCATCCCAGACGCGTATTGGCATGGCTGTCGTCGGCAATGCCGAGTTTCACGTCATTGGCAATGAAGGCATCGAGGATCGCGTCCGAAATCTGGTCGCAGACCTTGTCCGGATGGCCTTCGGAAACCGACTCACTGGTAAAAAGATAGTCCTTGAGCGCCACAATGCCCTCCCACAGTTCACACTGGACTCCGGGCAGGGCAGCAGAGCCGCCAACGTCCGGCTTAGCCTTTATTTTCGCGGTGGCAAGTCGTCCAAATCCGTCCGCGGCGGCATCGACCATCGAGGCCGCGCCGCAAAAAACTCCAATTACCGGTAAAAATCAAGAGGTTCGCGGAGGGATAGCCTGCGCCCTACCGCCTCGCCTCTTAATCAACAGCCCCTTCTCAACGGCCCTTGCGCCCACCCAGGGCTTCGGCGTGGCTGGCCGCACCCACGGCCTTCACCATCTCGAAGATGCGCTTGCGCACCCGGGCTTCGCGGATCTTGTAGTAGGCCCGTACCAGCTCGAGGGTCTCGCGCTTGATCAGGGGATCCTTTTCCTGCTCGAACGGCGTCCCGGCCTCGCCAAATCCCTTGCGGCCGCGACCCGACATCGGACGGCCGGACAGCGCATTGGCCGGCATCTCGTCGAAGAAGTAGGACACCGGCACATCGAGAACCTTAGAAAACTCGAACAAACGGCTCGAACCGATGCGGTTGGAGCCGCGTTCATATTTCTGAATCTGCTGAAAAGTAAGCCCAACAGCCGTTCCCAGCTTCTCCTGGCTCATCCCCAGAAGCGTGCGCCGCTGACGCATGCGTGCCCCAACATGGACGTCAACCGGATGTGATCTTGCCATCGGTCCAGATTCCTCTTGATAGAAAGCTTTGAAAGTCAGTTGTGGAAACGACGCAAAGAACACTTTGGATGCGCGATGGGCCGGCACTTTCGTCTGTGCAAAAATGCATATCTACACGTCAGAGCTGCATATGACATTAGCCGCTCTTGCCCGGAATGCAAGCTGAACCTCAGCCCCTTGAAATATCGCGAAGATTCAGGCGCTAGGCCGATTGCCGCGGAGGCCGCCAGCCCACAAACCGACACCGAGAAAGGCAATGACCGCCAGCAACATTCCGTCACCCCAGCGGCTGTAGGGCGTGGCTTCCCGCGCGCCTGGAATTCGATGGTCGAGGATGCCCTCCTCATTCATCCCTAGCGACGCCAGGGTCCGGCCGTAGGCGTCGATTACAGCCGATACGCCGGTATTCGCGGCGCGGATCATCGGGAGCCCCTCCTCCACGGCACGCAAGCGCGCACTGGCGAGATGCTGACTGGGCCCACTTGAGAGACCGAACCAGGCGTCATTGGTGACATTCAGGAGCCAGCGCGGTCGCTCGCCGGGGCCGGTCACTGCTGCCGGAAAAATGACCTCGTAGCAAATCACCGGTGAGAAGGGCGGCAGGCGCGGAAGCCCCAGTGTAACGCGCGCGTCACCTTCTTCGAACGAACCGCGGCCGATGAACCCGGACACCGGTGCAAGCTGCTTGCGAAACGGGATGTATTCACCCAGCGGCACCAGATGGACCTTGTCGTAATGCGCAAGGATGACGCCGGCACCGTCGATGACCAGCAGCGAATTCCACACACCATCCTGGCGCCGGCCGGTACCACGCGCAGCGCCGGTCAGGAGATAGCCGCCCGAGGGAACGGCAGTGGCCATGAGCGCCAGCGAAGGCGAACCCGGCTCAACTATGAAGGGCGGCGCCGTCTCGGGCCATATGACGGCCGCCATACGGTCGAAACCCTCGCGGCGGCTCATCGCGATCAGCTTGGCCAGATGGGCAGCCCTGGTCTCCGGTCGCCACTTCTCGGCTTGAGGGATGTTGGGCTGGACGATCCGCACCATCGGGCCGTCGCCGCCCGTCGGCGCCATCGCGAACTGGCCCCCGGCGGCGGCGATCGCCACCACGACAAGGGCCACGACCGACGCTCGCCAGCCAGCGGCAGGCGCCGCCAGGATCAGGAACGTGAAGGTGCCGAGGCCATAGACCCCGAACAACGCCGCCCCCTGCAGCAGCGGCGCGGCAAATGCCCAGACATGGCCGAGCGGATTCCACGGATAGCCGGTGAAGACATGGCCGCGCAGCCATTCGGCAACCGTCCAGGCAAGCGCCAGCAGGATGAGGCGGCGATAGCGGCCCGACATCGCTGGCCATCGCATCGCCGCCCAACGCGCCGCCCCGGCCGCAAGTCCCGGGAAGAAGCCGAGGATCGCCGCCAGGCCGGCCACGATCGGCAGGCCCAGCAGTTCGTACTCGGCCGGCGGAACGGAGAAGGCCTCGAGGATCCAGTAAGAGCCGACGGCGAAATGGCCGATCCCCCACGCCCAGCCCCGCAGCAGTGCACTTCGCGGCCCGGGCGCCGTATCCCACAGCCGGACGAAAACCGCGAAACCGACCACGGCCAGCGGCAGCCAATAAAGCGGCGGCATCGCCAGTGCCGCCAGTGCGCCGGCCAAGAAAGCCGCGCCGGCAGCGCGCCATCCCCGAAGGTTCATTGCAGGCGGGCGGCGATCAGGCGGCGGAACGCGACGACGCCGGCTGCCGCACTCGCAGGCGGCGAATACGTCGCGGATCGACGTCCAGCACTTCGAACTCGACGCCGGAGGGATGGCAAACCACTTCGCCGCGCTCTGGAATGCGGCCGAGCAGCGAGAAGATCAATCCGCCGACAGTGTCTATTTCACGTCGTTCGTCCTCTGACAGCACGCGACCGATCTCCTTTTCCAGCAGTTCGACGGGAGTGCGGCCGTTGACGTCGATCGTTCCGTCGACCCGTCGGGCGACCGTTGGCGTCTCGGCGACGTCGTGTTCGTCCTCGATCTCGCCGACGATTTCCTCGACCAGATCCTCGATCGTGAGCAAGCCATCGGTTCCGCCGAATTCGTCGACCACCAGCGCCATGTGAGTGCGCGACCGGCGCATATCGAGCAGCATGTCGAGCACCGGCAAGGTCGGCGCCACAAAGACGACGCGGCGCAATATATCGCGCAGATTGAACTTCTTCGACGTGCCCCAGTAGACCAGCACATCCTTGATGTGGATCATGCCGATCACGTCGTCGAGCGCCTCGCGATAGACCGGATAGCGCGAATGCGCTTCGGTCTGGATCATCCGCACGACCTCGTCGAGGGGCGTGTCGGCGGCGATGGCGACGATATCGACGCGCGGTACCATGACATCGGCGACAGTCTTGTCGCGCAGCTTCAGGATGTTGGCGAGAAGAACCCGTTGATCGTCGCTGATCGGCGTGTCGCTCTCCGGCGCCCCCTCGATCAGCTCCTCGATGGCCTCGCGGACTGCTTCGTTCTTGTCGCGACGGCGCAGGCGGCGAAGAATGGCGCGCAGCAGTCCGCCGCTAGGCGGGGTCTCCGGAACTGGCGTCCCGTCGGGTTCGCTTGTCGAGGCCGGGCCGCGGGGGCCCGGCCTGGTACTGTGCGCGGTGGATTCGGGCATGGCTGCTAAGATAGGCTATCGGCCCGCCGTTGCAATCGTGGAAGTTCCCGATGCGTTCTTGTAAAATGCCCTCCGGTGTCCTTATGCCTGTTCTCGGTCTCGGGACCTGGCGAATGGGCGAGAGCGCCAGACGCCGCGCCGAGGAGCTCGACGCGCTGAAATACGGGCTCGATCTCGGCTACCCGATGATCGACACCGCCGAGATGTACGGCGAGGGCGGCGCCGAGGAAATCGTCGGCGAGGCACTTGCCGGCCGTGGGGTCCGCCCGTTCATCGTAAGCAAGGTCTACCCGCACAATGCATCGCGCGCCGGCACGATCGCCGCCTGCGAGCGCAGCCTCAAGCGCATGCGGATCGACCGGATCGATCTCTACCTGCTGCACTGGCGCGGCGGTGCGCGGCTCGAGGAAACCTTCGAGGCGTTCCATCACCTCCGCGCGGCCGGGAAGATCGGCGATTTCGGCGTCAGCAACTTCGACCTCGACGACATGGAAGACGCGGCCCGGCTCGACAAGAGCCTCAACGCCAGCAACCAGGTCCTCTACTGCCTGTCGCGGCGCGGCCCCGAGTACGACCTGCTGCCGTGGATGCGCGAGCGCTCGATTCCGCTGATGGCGTACTCGCCGCTCGACCAGGGCCGCCTGATCGCCAAGGCGGGCCTCAAGAAGCTCGCCGGCGAGGTCGGCTGCACGCCGGCGCAGCTCGCCATCGCCTGGCTGCTGGCGCAACCGGGTGTCGTCACCATTCCGAAATCCTCGTCGCGTGAGCGCGTGAAGGAAAACCTCGGCGCGCTCGAGGTCACGCTGTCGCCGCAGATCCTGGCCAGCCTCGACCGCGCCTTTGCGCCGCCCGGCGGCAAGCAGCCGCTCGAGATGCTTTAGGCAGGCTGACAGAACTGGATCAGGGATGCTGCTCGTCGGTGTGAACCGCTCGCCCTATACGCGCCGGGTCGCCATCACGCTCAGGGTCTATGGCATGCCGTTCGAGCAACGGGCGCTTTCCGGCTTCGCCGACCGCGCCGAGGTTCGGACCCGCAATCCACTCGGTCGCATCCCCGCCCTGGTGCTCGACAACGGCGAGACGCTGATCGACAGCGGCGCCATCATCGACCATCTCGACGAAACCCGCGGTCGCGACCGTGCCCTGACGCCGCACGCGGGTGCGGACCGGCGTGCCGTGCTGAAAGTCGCGGCGATGATGATGGGTGCCTGCGACAAGGCCTTGCAGGCGGCATACTCGCGCAACCACATGCCCCCGGAGAAGCAGCACCTGCCCTGGTTCGACGACTGCATCGCCCAGGCGGCCAGCGCCCTTGCCGCGGTCGACGCGATGGCGAACCTGAACGAGCCCTACCTGCTGCTGGGACGTCTCACCCAGGCCGACATCACCGCTTTCGTCGCCGAACGCCTTGCGCGCGGACTCGGCATCGACACGGACACACAGATGCCGAAGCTGCGCGCACTGACCAGAGGGCTGATGGAGGAAGAGCCCTTCCGCTCGACCGAGCCCTGACGCCGGCCTTAACGGGCAGCGTAGGGATCGGCGATGCCGAGCTTCGCCAACACGCGCCGCTCCAGCGCCTCCATGCGCTCGGCGTCGGCGTCGGATGTCTCGTGGTCGTAGCCGAGCAGATGCAGGACGCCGTGAACCACCAGATGCGTCATGTGGTCGGCGGGCGATTTCTTCTGCGCCTTCGCCTCGCGCCACACGGTCTGGCGGGCCAGTACGACGTCCCCCAGAAAGGCTCGTTCCCCTGACGGATACGACAGCACGTTGGTCGGCTTGTCCTTCTTCCGGTCGCGCGAATTCAACGCCCGCACCTCCGTGTCGTCGGCAAGCGCGATCGTGAGGGATCTTGCGCCGGCCCGCCGCGTACCCGCGAAAGCGGCCCGCGCGGCCCGACGAGCCGCGCGGGCGACGCCCGGCAACGCCTTGATCCACGCGGCATCGAGCACGACGACAGTGCAGCGGAGCGCCGGTTCAGCCCTTGAGCTTCTTGTCGCGCGCATCATAGGCCTCGACGATTCGCGTCACGAGGTCGTGGCGGACGACGTCCTTGGAGGTCAGGCGCACGAAGCGCATGCCGTCGATGCCCTCAAGCGTGTCGACCGCGTCGTTCAGGCCCGATTTCTGGCCGCCCGGCAGGTCGGTCTGGCTGGGATCCCCGGTGATGACCATGCGCGAGCCCTCGCCCAGGCGCGTCAGGAACATCCGCATCTGCATCGGCGTCGTGTTCTGCGCCTCGTCGAGAATGACGAAGCAATGGGCAAGCGTGCGACCGCGCATGAAGGCAAGCGGCGCGATCTCGATCTCGCCCGATTCCATGCGGCTGCCGATCAGTTCGGCCGGCATCATGTCGTGCAGGGCGTCGTAGAGCGGCCGCAGGTAGGGATCGATCTTTTCCTTCATGTCGCCGGGCAGGAATCCCAGCCGCTCGCCCGCCTCTACGGCAGGACGCGACAGGACGATGCGCTCGACCTTGCCCGCCAACAGCAGCGACACGCCCATGGCGACCGCCAGGTAGGTCTTGCCGCTGCCCGCCGGTCCCAGGGCGAACACCATGTCGCGCTCGCGCAACGCCGCGAGATAGGCGCGCTGCCCGGGCGAACGGGCCTGCACGGTACGACGGCGCGTGCGGATACCGTCCTCGTCGCCGCGCTCGGCGCCGGTCCTTGCAAAGCGCACGGCCGCATCGATGTCGGCCATCTCGATCGAAAGCCCCCGCTTCAACCGCTCGTAGAGCGCGCCGAGCGCCTTGTGGGCGACCATGGCGTCGTCGGGCGTGCCGGCAATCGCCAGCTGGTTGCCGCGCGCACTGAGCTGAACATTGGCAAGCTGTTCCATGCGCACGAGGTGACGGTCATGATTGCCGTACAGCAACGCCACCAAGGCGTTGTCGTCAAACGTCATGCGGCGCACGTCGGCGGCGCGGACTCCGCCGCCCGGTACCGGACCGGTCACGCAGCGACCTCGAAGGGCGGCTCGTTGGTCACGATCTCGCCTGCCAGGCTCAGGGCATAGGCGGCAAGCAGCCGCACGTTCACGAGATTCCCGATCATTTCGGCACCGCCCTCGACATAAACGGATTGCAGCCACGGGCTCTTGCCCAGCATTTGACCCGGTTTGCGGCCCGCCTCCGCGAACAGCACCGGCACGATGGTGCCGACCTTGGAGGCGTTGAAGGCGCGTTGCTGGCTTCCGAGAAGCGATTGCAGCGCGGCCAGGCGGGCCGTCTTGATGCTTTCGGCGAGCTGATCGCCCAGCGCCGCGCCGGGCGTCCCCGGCCGGCGGCTGTACTTGAAAGTGTAGGCCGAGGCGAAACCGATCTCGTCGACCAGCTTCATCGTGTCGTCGAAGTCGGCGTCGCTCTCGCCCGGAAAGCCCACGATGAAATCCGACGACAGGGCGAGTTCCGGCTGGATGCCGCGGAGGCGATCGACCAGCCGCCGGTAATGGTCGCGGCCGTGGCCGCGATTCATGGCCTCGAGGACGCGGTCCGACCCCGACTGCACCGGCAGATGCAGGTAGGGCATGAGTTGCGGCACCTCGCCATGCGCAGCGATGAGATCGTCGTCCATGTCGCGCGGGTGGGAGGTGGTGTAGCGGATGCGCACCAGGCCATCGATCGCGGCAAGCGCGCGGATCAGCCGCCCCAGCGCCCAGGTCGAACCGGCACCGGGGCCCACGTTCGAGCCGCCGGGCGCCTCGCCGTGATAGGCGTTGACGTTCTGGCCGAGCAGCGTGAGTTCGATCGCGCCCGCGGCCACGAGGGTGCGGGCTTCCCGCAGGATCGCCTCCGCCGGACGCGAATATTCCGCCCCCCGCGTATAGGGCACGACGCAGAAAGTGCAGAACTTGTCGCAACCCTCCTGGATGGAGAGGAAAGCCGAGCCGGCGCGGACCTCGGTCGGCGCCGGCAAGTGATCGAATTTGCTCTCGGCGGGAAATTCGGTGTCGAGCACGCCGGCGCCGGGCCGGCGTCCGCCGGCATGCCGTTCGGCGGACTTCCGCGCAGCCCGGGCCAGCAGCTCGGGCAGGCGATGATAGGCCTGGGGCCCGACGACGATGTCCACCGCGGGCTGTCGCCGGACGATCTCCTCGCCCTCGGCCTGCGCCACGCAGCCGGCCACGGCGATGGTGACGTCGGTGCCGTCGCGGCGACGTTCGTCCTTCAGGTCGCGCAACCGGCCGAGTTCAGAATAGACCTTTTCCGAAGCGCGTTCGCGGATGTGGCAGGTGTTGAGGACGATCAGGTCGGCCTGTTCGGGGCTGTCCGACAGGGCATAGCCGAGCGGCCGCAGGACGTCGGCCATGCGGTCCGAGTCGTAGACGTTCATCTGGCATCCGTAAGTGCGAATGAACACGCGCTTTCGCTGCCCGTCGGTACGGACGTCCTTCATCGATCTCCGTTGCTGGAACCGCGGGTTCTTAACATCCGGCACGGTCAGGGTCGAGGGCCCCTAGGCCGCGCCCGGTGCGGGCGGCAACAGTTCGGTGCGGCCGGCATTCGCCGACTGCACGCCGAACGACACCTGCTGGAAGCAATATTCGGCCAGCTTCTTGCGGTCGCCGAGCTGATCTATGTCGACCGGCGGGAAGAAGGTCACGACCGCTTCGGTTTCGCCGAGGCAGACCATCTGCCAGAGATGCGGCACCAGATCGAGATCGCCGAACCAGGCGAACAGCGGCCGCCAGTAGCGGCCGAGGGGAATGCCGTCGAGGCGCGTGTAGGAGATCGCCACCGGCTGGACAGTGATCGGCTTGTCGTCGCGGCGCAGCTGCGCCACGGCGAACAAGGCACTGCGAAAGGGCAGAACGCGGGTGCCGTCGCTGCTGGTCCCTTCGGGAAACAGCATGAGGTTGTCGCCGGTGTTGAGGCGCCTCAGCATCTCGTCGCGGCTGGAACTGGTCTTGCTCGAGCGCCGCTCGACGAAGATGGTGCGTTGCGCCTTGGCAAGCGTGCTGAAAAACGGCCAGGTCGCGACCTCGGCCTTGGCGACGAAGCTGCCGGGCACCAGCCCGCCCAGCAGTTCGATGTCGAGATAGGACACGTGATTGCAGACATACAGCGTCGGCGTCACCGTCGAGCGCTGGCCATGGACGCAAACGCGAATGCCCAAAATCACGCACACGATTCGATGGTAGATCACCGGCAGCCAGCGGATGACGGGCGTGATCCGCAACGCCAGCGCCAGCAAATGAACAGGCAGAAGCAGCAAGGTCAACAGCAGGTAAACCAGCAGCCGAAAAGCGCCGCGCAGCGGAGATCCGATCCACATTGTTGCAGCAGGCGCGTCAATCGTCCTGTTCACGAATCCCGCGTTCGTAATGCCGGATGTACTTCTCCGTCACCAGTTCGGTCTTCACGGCGATAAAGACGTCGGTGGTGTTGAACTCGGCATCGATCACCGCGCCGTCACCGACGAAGCCGCCCAAACGCAGGTAGCCCTTGATCAGCGGCGGCACGCGCGCCATCGCCTTGCGTGCGTCATAGTCGTCAGGTGCCAGCGTATCCATCTTGACGTAACGGCTTTCCAATGCGCGCACCCTGATCTCCGGCGGCGCGAGATGATTGTGATAGAGATAACTGAGCGGCAGCGCGTGCTGGGCAGGGTCCGTCCCCGGCAGACTGGCGCAGCCGAACATCACCTGGACATTGTAGTGGAACGCATAGAGCGCGATGCCGCGCCACAGCATCTGCATGGTCGCGGTATTGCGCGCATCCCTTTCGATACAGGAACGCCCGAGCTCCAGAACCTCGCCGGGGTAGTGGATCATCGGCGCAATATCGTACTCGGCGGCCGAGTAGAAGCCGCCGACCTTGGCCGCCGCCGGGCGGCGGATCAATCGATAGGTACCGACAATGCCGCCGGGCCCTTCGCCGCGACGCCGGTCGAGCACGAGAAGGTGTTCGCACACCGGATCGAAGCCATCGAAATCACGCCGCCGGGCCGCGACCTCGGCGGACGGCCTTGCCTTCATTTCTTCGTAGAATACTCGATAGCGAAGCGCCTGCGCTGCATCGACTTCGGCAACGCTCTCGGCCAGCCGAACCTCGAAATCTCCGGCGACGACCTTGACGATCTCCGCACTCGACGTGGGAGTTCCAAGGAGTTCAGCTTCACTGTCAACGCGGTCGATGCGCATATTTCATCCGCAGGGAGCCGCCCCAATCATTCGCCCATTATCGGGGTGGCAATTGTTCCGTCCACTCATTTTTGACGCCCGATCTTACCATCCAGAGGTACGCCATATAGTTCGAGCCGGTGGCCGACCAGCCGATATCCGGCCTTTTCAGCAATTTTACGCTGCAGTTCCTCGATCTCATCGTTGTGGAATTCCACAACCTTGCCGGACTGGATGTCAATCAGGTGATCGTGGTGTTCGTCCGGAGTCTCCTCGTAGCGCGCCCGGCCATCGCCGAAATCGTGCTTGGCGAGAATGCCCGCCTCTTCGAACAGCCGCACCGTACGGTAGACGGTGGCAATGGAGATGTTGGCGTCGATTGCAGTGGCACGGCGGTGGACCGCCTCGACGTCGGGATGGTCGGATGAGTCGGACAGAACGCGTGCGATGACACGACGCTGCTCGGTCATCTTGAGACCGCGTTCGATGCAGAGAATTTCGAGCTTGGCTTTTTGGTCGGGCATGCCGCAGCATTCTACACTGGCAGGCGTTCGCGGTATAGTTGGGAGCATGTCCATACAGCCAAGACCTATACAGCCGAATCATGACATCGACGTGTCGGGCGAGGTTTGTCCGATGACGTTCGTGCGGACAAAACTCAAGCTCGAACGCATGCGCCCCGGCGAAATTTTGAGTGTCAGGCTGCGGGGCGAGGAGCCGCTCCGGAATGTCCCGCGCGCCGCGCGAGACGAAGGTCATGAAATTCTGGGCGTCGAAAGCGATGGCAACGCCCATATCGTCACAATCCGGCGAACCTGATCAGCCAAGCGCGAGGCGCATGACGACGGCGTCCGCCGGCGGTCCCTCGCCGCGCCGGAGATAGGCCCGGCGGCGGCCGGCAGCGCTAAAACCAGCCGATTCGTAGAGTGCCCGGGCTGGCGGATTGTCGACCCCGACTTCGAGGAACAGTACCCCCGCCCCGGCTAACCGGGCGCGATCGATGACCGCCTCCAGCAGGCGGCGGCCGGCGCCGCCGCGACGATAGGCGGGACGGACGGCGATTGTCAGGAGCTCGGACTCATCGGCGGCGACCCGGAAAACCGCCATGCCGATATCCGCGCCATCGAGCTGCAGCAACAGGCCGGCCACGCCGGGTGAGGCGAACAACCCGGCCATGTCCTGCCGCGTCCAAACACGCTCGCCCTGGGGGCCGAAGGCCTCGCCATGCAGCGCGGCGGCGCGGCCGAGGTCGAGTGCGCCCAAGGGATACAAATCCGGAACCGCGGTCATTCAGTCAACCGTCCGCCGCGCACCGTCCGGCAGGGTGACGCTGACGCCACGAAGGTACAGCGGCCCCGGCAGACCATCCCGTCGATTGTCCTCACGCCAGGATTCGACACCGGGAGCGATCCCGAGGCGTGCGACCATGACGGGGTCGGGGTAGGCCTCCATCGCCGCGACATCCATCCCGCCCCTGGAGAGCTGCGCTACAAGCGGCCCGATGCCGGGCCCTACGACCACGCACGGCCTGTTGCGCAGACGGCCGGCCAGTTCAGCCACCGCGGCCGCAAAGGGCGACTGTGTCCCTTCGCCAATGGCACAGAACCAATCGCCGAGCCGGCTGTCGACGGCGGCGACGACGAGCCGGCCGCGTGCCGGCGCCTGCGTCATTGCCTGAGATATCAACACCGAGGTCGTGGTAATGCCGGCCAGCGGCACACCGAGACCCAGGGCGAGGCCGCGCGCAGCGGCAAGGCCCAACCGTACGCCCGTGAAGCTTCCAGGCCCCACCGTGACGGCAATCAGCGACAACTCGCGTCGTCCGATGCCGGCATCGCGGAGAACGGCCTCCAAGGCCGGAAACAGTCCGGCCGCCTGGTCGCGGCCCTCCTCGCGCATGGACGCCAGGCAGGAACCATCCCGGACAATCGCGGCACCCAATCCGCTGATTGCACAGTCGAACGCAAGTACCGCACTCATGGCCACAGACGCCGCCGACCTCTGGCGCTCGCTCGGTTGGCTGGGCATTCTTGGATCATGAAACTCGATCTGGTTGCAATCGCCCCGTCCGACTTCGATGTCGACGTGACACTCGCCTATGCGACGGAGGCCAATCTAACGGGACGACCGATCTACCGGAATGCCCAATGCTGGCTGCATCGCGACGCCGCCGACGCGCTCCAGGCCGCGATCAGGCTGGCCCGGCCGCTCGGCCTGCGCCTGCGCATCTATGACGCGCTTCGTCCCGTCGAAGCGCAGTGGGCCTTGTGGAATGCCAATCCGGACCCCGATTTCGTCGCCGACCCCCGACGGGGCTCGCCGCATTCGCGCGGCGCAGCGGTCGATCTCACCCTGCTGGACAACCAGGGCCGCGCACTCGACATGGGCACGCCGTTCGACGCCTTCACCCCGCTGTCGCACCATGGCCGCATCGACATATCCGCCGAAGCCCAGCGCAACCGGTTCCTGTTGATGGGGCTGATGATCGCAGCAGGCTGGGACTTCTATCGCAACGAGTGGTGGCACTATCAGCTCTTCGACGCCAGGCGCTACCCGCTGGTCTGCGACGCCGACCTGCCACAGCCCATGATGTAACTCAGAAACTCGCGAGACGCGCCTTGTCGAAATCAGCGAGTTCGTTCTCGCGCATGATCTGGCGCACGAACTTCACATAGCCTTGGCCGCGCTCCGAGTAGCGCAGGAGCGTGCCTATCAGACGGTAACCTTGGGGTTGTTCGCCCTGCTCGCGCATCGCCGCGCGCTCCGTCCGGAAGCCGGCATAGGCCGGATGGGTGTTGAGATTGGCGACATAGGCAACGGTGGCTTCGCTGACATCAGTAAACGGCTGCGGCATGCCGGCACCGGGCTTCCACGAAACGGCAACGCTGTGCCGGCCTACCGACTGGATCTGGCCGAACAGGGAATTGCCGTTGCGGGCGGCGAACGAGGTGCCCCATCCCGATTCGACGCCGCCCTGCGCAATCGCCATCGACGGTGGGACGATATCGACGCGGCGCACCAGTTCGTCGAGATTGTCGATCGCCGTGTCGTAACGGTCGGCGAGTGCCTCGAGCCAGATTCGCTCGATCAGCGAGACGCGCGTCGGCGTCTCGGCAATCTTGCTGCGCAGAAACAGAAGCTGCTCGCGGTCGGCGAGCACGCGCTGATTGGCTTCGAGTACCACCGGCAAAATGGCCGTGATGAACAGCGCCTTGCGTTCGTTGCCGTCCTTGGTTCCTAGGTCGTCCGGCACCCGGTCGACCTTGATCGGCGGAACGGCCTCACCGAGGCGGACGTCGGTCAGGGTGTAGGATACGTCGCGGAAAAAGGTGGCGAGTTCGTCGGCGGTCCGCGGACTGACCAGTCGCAACCGGACCTGCCGGCGCACGGCATTACCGGGCGCCGCGAAACGGCCATGGCCGAGAGACGGCTCGCGGGTCGTGTTGCGAGGCCAATCGTGAGGGACGCTCACTTCGTGGCGCACGAAGGTCAAGGCGGCAGGCTGGGCGTCGATGGTGAGAAACGCCGCCTGCTCTGGCGATGTCGCACCGACGCCGCCGCCCGTCGCAGCCGCGAATGAGAGGTACGAAGCGACGTCGACGACCGGGAGCGGTTCGCGCAGGCTCATGCCCATAGCGAACACCGCCACCCACACCGCCGGAAACGCATACCTGCGCCCACGGTCAATCGTGGGCCGAATCGACAACTGCATGCCACACTCTTCGTTTCGCAAACTGGAACGAGCAACTTTCCACGCACGGCCCTTCGCGGACCGCGATGCTGCTGTACTAACGCTGTACGCTTGAACGCAGGCGGCCTACTGGGCCGCCTGGACTTCCACTACTTCCGGCACGTAGTGCTTAAGAAGATTCTCAATCCCCATCTTGAGGGTGGCCGTCGAGCTGGGGCAACCAGAGCACGCCCCCTGCATATGGAGATAGACCACGCCGTCGCGGAAATCGTGGAAAACGATATCGCCGCCGTCCTGGGCCACGGCCGGGCGAACGCGCGTATCGAGCAATTCCTTGATCTGGGCAACGATTTCGTCGTCATCTGCCGCGGCAGCTACCGCTTCGCCGGTGTCGGCAATAATCGGGTCTCCCGACGTGTAATGTTCCATGATGCCGCCCAGGATCGACGGCTTGAGAACTTGCCAGTCGCCGCTGGCGGCCTTCGTGACGGTGACGAAGTCGGAGCCGAAGAACACGCGCTCGATGCCCTCGATCGCAAACAACCGCTTCGCCAGCGGTGACGGCTGGGCGGTATCGGCGCTGGCAAAATCCATCGTGCCCTTTTCCATGACCACGCGACCGGGAAGGAACTTTAGGGTCGACGGATTGGGCGTCTGCTCGGTCTGGATAAACAAACCTAAACTCCTTCATCGAATGCATCGCAGTGGAGCCACTCTGCATCGCTCAGGCTGGGAATGGGACGTCTCAGCCCTCAAACGGTATCTGGACGTAGGAACCAGAACCAAGGCGATCAAGATGATTCTTCGGTCTGGGCGTATAATTATTATGGAATATATCAATATTATTGTTTTATTTCAATAAATTAAAACAACACTGTTGCGCCACCCTCCCGCACAACATCTCCAAGGCAAAATATCACCGCACTGTGAAGGCGGACAGAACGACGCGGAAATTGCGCGCACGCTCTATGAAATCGCGTCGATCTCGGCCTCGGTGAGGGCGCCGGGGACGATGGTCAGCGGGATCCGGAGTTGCCCGCCAAGCTTTCCGGTGAACGCCGTGACGAGCGGGCCCGGCCCTTCGCCACTCGAAGAACTGCCCAGCACCAGCACCGAGATCGTCTGGTCCTCGGCGACCAGTTTGAGCAGTTCGTCCCGGCTCTTGCCCTCCCTGATATGGATGGAGGGGGGCTGGCCGGTCAAAGTCACCGCCATGTCGGCATGCCGGGCCACCACATCCTCGGCCTGTTGCCGGGCCTCCTCGCGCATCAGCTCGACGACGGCCCCCCAGTGCTGTCCCTCGGGCGGATCCATGACGTAGAGCAGGGCAACACGGCCGCCCGTGCGCTTGGCCCGACGACAGGCATACCGCAGGGCATTGCGCATTTCCGGGCTCTCATCGACGACGACCAAAAAAGTACGCACATCGGGACGGTCAGGCTGCTCACTCATGCTCATCGTCCGCTCCCCTCTGCATCTGAAACCACAAGCGGGTACTACAGGCGCCGTACGAGCGCGCCGCCCAGCCAACCGGCAAGCAGCGCCATGAAAATCGCGCCCAATCCGTAGAGCGCGCCGTCGTGACTCGCCCATCCGGCCAACTGCGCGCTGAATCCAACCTTGCCGACCGGCAACGGCCGCGACACCGCAGCGACGATCCTGCCGTCGCGCAGCAGATAGGCCCTGACGTCGTAGACTCCCTCGGGCAGGCGCGACGGAAACGGAAGATCGACACGGAACAGCCGGCCGGCCTGAACCGTAACCTGACCGATGGCGGCGGGATAAAGTCCTTCGTCGCGCTTCACCTCCACCAAGCCATTGCGAAATTTGGCCAGCTCCGCCGGGTCCCGCGAACCGTCCGGCCTGATGGTCGACAAACGGTCTTCCAGCGAAAGGATCTCGCCGCCGGCGCCCCTGGCAAGCAGCCGCTGCAGCGGCTGGCTGGCGGCGATTGCGTAATAGGCGGGAACGTCCAGGAACGCCTGCCGCCCGGTATTGAGCCACAGGCCGAGAACGCGCTCCTTGCGCATCACGGTCTCGCGGGCCGGCGGGCCCGCCACGACCACAACGATCTCGCCGGGAGGATCGAACATACCGAACATCAGAATGCTCTCGCCATGGAATGCCGAGGTTATCGACACGCGGGCGCGCGACAGGTCGACGATCAGTTCCGGTGTCTCGGACTCGATGGGCACCGACGGCGGCGCACCAGGGACTGTCGACCCACCGAGGCCCGTCCCCGGGAGAGGGGCAGGTGTGGGCGCATCGATCCGCGGACCCTGGGCGGATGCCGTCGCTGCCAGGGCAAAGCTTGCGGCCAGGATCATCATCAGGCGCCTCATTGCAGCGCCTCGCGGGCCCCGAGAGAGAACGGCAGGCTCGGTGTGCGCAGGAGCTCGACCAGCAGCTGGGCCGCCACGGCCAAAATCAGCACCGACATCAGGCCGCGCAGCACGACGCCGGGGAGCTTGGCGGCAAGCCGCGAGCCGATCGGCGCACCGACAACGCCGCCCAGTATCAGGAGCAGCGCCAGCACCACGTCGACCGTTCCGTTGGTCACCGCCTGGAGAAAAGTGACGTTGGCCGCCACGAAAAGAATCTGGAAATTCGATGTACCGATCACCACGGTTGTCGGCATGCCGAGCAGGTAGATCATGGCCGGTACCAGTACGAACCCGCCGCCCACACCCAGGATCGCCGACAGAATACCGATCACGAAGCCCACGCCGACCGGCAGCAACGCACTGATGTAGAGCTTCGACTTGTAGAACCGGAGCTTCAGCGGCAACCTGTGCACGAGGTAATGGGTGTGAAGTTTGCCGCGCGGCGCGCCGGGATTGCGCCGGCGCTTGATGTAGGTTCGCAGGCTTTCGGTCAGCATGAGAAGACCGATCGTCGACAGCATGACGACGTAGAGCACGGCGATGACGAAATCGATCTGGCCGATGTTCTTGAGATAGGTGAACAGCGCGACACCGGCGGTTGAGCCGATCATGCCGCCCAGCAGCAGCACGGCCCCCATGCGCAGGTCGACGTTGCCGCGACGCAACTGGACCTGCAGCGACGATACCGAATTGGCGATGACCTGGTTGGCCTGGCTGGCGACCGCGACAGCCGGCGGGATTCCCACGAAGATCAGGAGTGGCGTGGCGAGAAAGCCACCGCCGACGCCGAACATGCCGGCGAGCAAGCCGGCCGCGGCCCCCAGGCCCAGCAGCACGAATACGTTTATCGACAGTTCGGCAATGGGTAGATAAATCTCCACTGCAGCGGCCTACTTCAGCAGGATGTTGCTGATTTCGCGCAACTGGGTGCGCGCCCGCAGCAGGTAGAAGCCCTGCGCGGCCAGGTGGTTGGGAATCAGCAGCCCGTCCGGGTAGCCGTTCCACACCATCCACGGCTGGAGTGCGGCGGCGATGCGGAACGTCTCCACCATGGCGGACCAGGCGTTGGTCAGGCCCTTCTCGCGGATCACGCTCTCGAAGTCGCGGCCGAGCGCGCGCAACAGCAGGTAGTTGGCGTAGAGCCTGCCCTTGTTGAAATAGAAGATGTCGTCGCACCCGACATCGAACAGGTCGCCGGCATACTCGATGATGTGCTGGTCGATGACGGCGGAGTCCGAGCCGGTGTCGCTGGCCATGCGGTCGAGCAGGGCCTGCAGATTGTCGGCGCGGCGTTCGAACACTGCCTGACCGGAGGCCAGACGCTTGTTGTAGGCGAGCAGCTTGTCGCGGCCGGCGCGGTACTTCTGCGCCGAGGTCGCCGACGGCATCATCGAAACGCTCGGCTGCCAGACCCAGATGTTGGGCTGCTCGTTCAGAAAGCCGCGCGCCTGCTCGAGGTCGCGATCGGACTGGCTGGAGCCGCGGGTGCGGCCGAGCTGGTCCATCAGCTCGGTCCCGAAGCGTCCCAGCGCTGCCATCACGCCGCGCTGGAAATTCGGCATGTTGTCGAGCAGCCCGGACGGCATGAAAAACGGCTGCATCGGCGTCCAGGTGTTGACGTCGACCTCGCGCGTGACCAGCGCCGCCGCGGTAGCTACGGCCTGGCTCTCGCCCGGCGCGACATCGGACGCGGCAAACTGCGGATCGTCGTCGACGTTCTGGATCACCAGCGCGCCCAGCGGATAGTAGAGCAGCGCTACCGCCAGCACCGCCCAGCCGAGCCAGCGCCACACCGAACGGCGGCCGCCGGCCGCCGGAGACTTTGCCCCAAAGGGTCGAAAAGCCCGCGCCCGATCCCACGCCCGACGCCACAAGGAAGGCGCCGCCACAGGCGATACACCGTGATCCGGATCGAATGTCATGGCCGACCTTACCATTCGTGTCGTGACGAAACAGGGGCGCAGGCTGCTAGAGTATGCTGTTTCTTCGTCGAATGGAGTTTTTGGCATGGCGCTCGATCCCGAATCCCAGCGGTTGCTCGATCTGGCGGCGGCGGCCAACCGCCCGGCCTGGAACAAGTTAAGCCCGCAGGCGGCGCGCGAGCTTTACCTGTCGCTCCGCCCGCCTGCCCAGGGCCCACGCCCGGCTGGCGTCGCGGTGAGCGACCGCACGATTCCCGGATCGGGCGGCGCCCTGCCGCTGCGGCTCTATCGTCCCACTGCCGCGGCAAGCGACGCGCAACTTCCGGCACTGGTGTTCGCCCACGGCGGCGGCTGGGTGTTCGGCAATCTCGAAAGCCACGATGTTCTGTGCGCCCAGCTGGCCATCGACGCCGGGATCGCGGTTTGCGCCGTGGACTATCGGCTGGCCCCGGAAGCCCGCTTCCCGGGCGCTTTCGACGATGTCGTGGCCGCCCTGCAGTGGGTCCAGGCCAATGGCGCCTCGGTCGGGATCGATGCGGCACGGCTTGCCATCGGCGGCGACAGCGCCGGCGGCAATCTCGCCGCGGCCGCTGCGATCTGGGCACGCGACCATGGCGGGCCCCGCCTCAGCCTGCAGGTCCTCGCCTATCCCGTCACTGACGCCGTGGCACGCACCGACTCCTACCGGCGCTTCTACGACGGCTTCGGCCTCAATGCCGAGACCATGGAATGGTTCTTCGACCACTACGCACCCGACAAGGCGGCCCGTGCCGACTGGCGCATCTCGCCGCTGCGCGCCGCCTCGCTCGCCGGCCTGCCACCGGCGCTGGTGATCACCGCCGGCTACGACCCGCTGCGCGACGAGGGCCGCGCCTATGCCTGGCGGCTGCAGCAGGAAGGCACACTGGCCGACCTCGTGGAACTGGGCGGCATGCTGCACGGCTTTCTGAGCGCCCCAATGCTGCTGCACGGCGCGCGCCGCGGCACCGCCATCTGCGCTGCGGCCCTGCACGAGGCGCTGGTGCTGCGCACCCAGTAGGTGCCGCGATCGTTCCACGCGAACCGCAGAGCCGATCCGGTAAGCTGTTGCACGTTACCGCCTTTCCAGGTGGTGATTCCAGATGAGTCACATATATTTCCTTATTGCTTGCATTCGGAAGTAACTCGGCCTATATGCCCGCCATGACCAGCCCCTCCTTTTCCGCGATCCTGCGCCTGCTTGGCACCAATGCCCTTCTCGAAGAGCGGTTCACAGGCGAACTGGGCTCGCTGCACGGCCTCGCTCTCAAGGAGGTCCTGCTTCTGATGCATCTGGAGCGGGCACCGCGGATGCGGCTCAGCCGGATCGACCTTGCGAAACGGCTCCATGTCAGCCCATCGACGGTCACGCGCATGGCCGCGCCACTCGAGAAGCTGGGGATGGTGGGCCGCGAAGCCGATGCGCGTGACGCCCGGCTGGCCTACGTCGTTCTCACCACGGCCGGCCAGGAACTCGTAACCAACGCCCGAGCCACGCTCGAGAGCATGGCTGCCAGCGTCTTTCGCGACCGCTGGACCAAGCCGGATATCGCCGCCCTGGCCGACCTGCTCGGTCGCCTGACCGCGGGTCAACCCGGCGATCTCGGCCAATCGGATGGCGGACACTCCGATGGCGGCTAATCCGATGATCCACCTCATTTGCGGTTCGACCGGCGCGGGCAAGACCACCTATGCCCTGGCACTCGCCAGCCGGCTCAGCGCCCTGCATTTGTCGATCGACGATTGGATGACCGGCCTGTTTAAGGCCGACACGCCGACGCGCGCGGACTGGCAATGGATCGATGAGCGGGTAAGGCGCTGCGAAGGGCGGATGGTCACCACTGCGCTCCAGCTCAGCCAGCTCGGCGTTTCGTCGATCCTCGATCTCGGCCTGCAGCGCGCCGAGCAGCGCCAGCGCGTCGCTTCACAACTGGCGGCGGCCGGCCGGACCGTTCAACTTCACTTCCTCGATATCGACGCGGAGGAACGCTGGCGCCGCGTCCAGGGACGCAACAGCGAACGCGGCGAGACCTTCCGGCTCGAGGTCACGCGCGCCATGTTCGATTTCATCGAGACGATCTGGGAGCCACCCGGCGCCGAGGAAATGGCTTGCCTCAGCGGTGTGCGGGTGGCGACCTAGCGGAACACGTCCTTGCGGTGGCGCACTTCGGCGAACACCGCCGTGGGATCGCCGCCGGCCATGCCGACCGCAGCCTGCACGGCCGGCACGTCGGCGCGCAGGAACGGGTTGGTGGTCTTCTCCTCGCCGAGCAGCGACGGCACCGTGGCCTCGCCGCGCGCGCGCGCCGCATCGATGGCGGCCGAGCGTGCCAGCAGCGCCTTGTTGCCGGTCTCGATGGTGACGGCAAAACGGGCGTTCGACTGGGTGTATTCGTGGGCGCAATAGACGCGCATGTCGTCGGGCAGCGCGCGCAGGCGGCTCAGCGATTTCCAGAACTGCTGCGGCGTGCCTTCGAACATGCGCCCGCAACCCAGCGCGAACAGAGTGTCGCCGCAGAACAGCGCCTGCTGATCGCGAAAAGCGTAGGCGATGTGGCCGCTGGTGTGGCCGGGCACGAAAAACACTTCCGACTCGGCCTCGCCGAAGCGGTAACGGTCGCCGTCATCGACCTCGATATCGATGCCGGGAATGCGCGCCCGGTCCTGCCGCGGACCGACGATGGTGCAGCCTGTCGCCTGCTTGATCTCGAGGTTGCCGCCGACATGATCGCCGTGATGGTGGGTATTGAGGATATGCGTGATCTTCCAGCGGCGCTTCTCGGCCTCGGCCAGGATCGGACCGGCGACCGCTGGGTCGACGACGCCGACCGCGCCGCTCTGCGGTTCGCGCATCAACCACACGTAATTGTCACTCAGGACCGGGATGCGGACGATTTCCAAGGATGTGCTCATGGTCGCCAAGTTAGCAGAGCTGGCTTGCGGCGGCCATGGTCCTCCGGGCCGGCTTTCTGCTAGGATTACGGCATGTGGAGCGACGTCCTCGATCTCGAAGAATTCTACGCCAGCACGCTCGGCCAAATGACGGCCCGGCTGCTGCGTGCGCGGCTGCGCGAGGTGTGGCCGAACGTCCGCGGCGACACCGTGCTGGGGTTGGGCTACGCCACGCCCCTGCTGCGGCCCTTCGTCGAG
The DNA here is from genome assembly GCA_937919085.1 of uncultured Reyranella sp. Lineage (GTDB taxonomy): Bacteria > Pseudomonadota > Alphaproteobacteria > Reyranellales > Reyranellaceae > Reyranella. The sequence continues at coordinate 24,542 of CALFRN010000496.1, read as the reverse complement.
GAGGCCGGGCGCACGCTGGCCTTCATGCCGGGGCAGCAGGGCGTCACCCGCTGGCCGCGCGAAGGCCGCAACCTCGCCTCCCTGGTCGATGAGCTTGACCTGCCGCTGCCCGACCGTTCGGTCGATCGCGTGCTGCTGGTTCATGCCGTCGAGTGCGCCGAGCAGCTGCGCCCGATGCTGCGCGAAATCTGGCGGGTGATGGCCGACGGCGGCCGGCTGATCGTCGTGGTTCCAAACCGAGCCGGCTTCTGGTCGCAGATCGAGCGGTCGCCGTTCAGTCACGGCCATCCCTACTCCGCTGGCCAGCTGGCCTCTCTGCTGCGCGCCAACATGTTCGCACCGCTGCGCCAGACTCGCGCGCTCTACATGCCGCCCGTTCGTTCGCGCCTGGCCATGAGCATGGCGCCAGCCTTCGAACGCTTCGGTCAGCGCTGGCTCGGCCGATTCGCCGGCGTGAGCGTGATCGAGTCGGGCAAGCAGCTTTATGCCGGTGTCGCCGAGCGTACCCAGACCCAGGCGATCGCCGCCGTGCGGCCGAAGCTGCGCATCGCAAGCTCGCGCGACACGCCCCAGGCGGCGGGTGCCGCGCGCAATGCCAGGGACGACAAACCTCCCGCCTCCTGAACAACTTTCCATCCATCGAGAGAAATTGCATGTCGTTGTCTCCGCGCGTGATCGCGTTGCTGGGCTTTGGTGAAGCGGGGTCGGCGATCGCCCGCGGCCTGTGCGTCGAAAACGGCTGGCGCGGCACGGCCAAACCTGGCGACAACGCCCCGCGCCGGGTGATCGCCATCGACACCGCACTCGACAGGGACGCGCGCGGCAGCGCCCTCGGCAAGGCGGCGCGCGCGCTCGATGTCGCGATCGAAGGCGCCTACACCGCAGCTCTGAGCGAGGCCGACCTCGTGATCTCGGCCGTGCAGGGCGAACATGCACTCGAAGCCGCGACCTCGGCGGCGCCGATGCTGAAGAAGGGCGCGTATTTCCTCGATCTCTGCACCGTCACCGGCAAGATGTCCGACGAGAACCGTGCCGTCATCGAAACCGGTGGCGGGCGCTATATCGACATTGCCGTCATGGGTGGTTTCTTCAAGCAGGGCATCAAGGCGCCGATGCTGGTGGCCGGCGAAGACGCCGAGCCGATGGTGGCGTGGATGAACGCCAATGGCTTCGAGACCCGGCTGCTCGGCCCCAGGCCCGGCAGCGCCTCGTCGGTGAAGATGCTGCGCAGCACGCTGGTCAAGGGCATCGAGGCGCTGGGCGTCGAATCGCTGGTGGCGGCGCAGCGCCAGGGCATCCTCAAGGAAGTGCTGGGCTGCCTGGGCGATGCAGACGCCATGACCCTGGGCGGCTTCATCACCATGCTGGTGCAGACCCATATCGTGCATGCCCATCGCCGCTGGGAAGAAATGGGCCTGGTGGCGCAGACCTTGCGCGAGACCGGCGTCGATCCGCTGATGACCGAGGCGATCGAGCGCAGCCATCGCCGTACTGTCGATGCCGGCATCGCCCCGGCCGACGGCCAGGTGCCGAGCCTGGAGGATGCCCTCAAGATCCTGTCGGAGAAGGTCATTCGTGGCGTCTGATGTTTTCGACCGGCTGGTCGCGCTGCTGGGCGATGCCAAGGCGAAGTTCCGCGTCATCGAACACGAAGCCGAGGGAAAATCCGAGGCAATCAGCGCCATCCGCGGCAACCGGCCCGACCAGGCCGCCAAGGCCATGGTGCTGGACGTGCGCGGCGGCGGCGGCGGCCGGCGTCACGTGCTGGCGATCCTGCCCGGCAGCCGCAAGCTCGACTTCGCCGCGGTGACGGCACTTTTCGAGGCCCGCAAGTGCGGCTTCGCTTCGCCCCAGACGGCACAGGAACTGACCGGCTGCGCAATGGGCGCGGTGCCACCCTTTGCGCTCAATCCCGCGCTGGCCATCGTGGTCGAGGAAGACCTGCTTGCCAACGAAACGCTGTTCTTCAACGCCGGCCGGCTCGACCGCTCGATGGAACTCGACACCAGGGACTGGATCGCCATCGCCCAGCCGCGCGTGGCCAGAATCGCAGCGCGCGACCCATGACGGAAGAGTGGCGCTTCGGCCCGGTATGCGAAGCCGACTTCGAACCGCTGCTGGCACTGCGCATCGAGGTGATGCGCGAACATTTGGAGCGCGTGTTCCGCTACGAACCGGCACGGGCGCGGAAGATCTTTCGCGGGCATTTCGACGAGCCCGGCATGCGGCTGATCCTGATGGGCGGCGAGCGCGTCGGCTGCGTCGGGTTCCGCCGCCTTGAGCGCGAAATCAAGATCGACTCGTTCTATCTCGACCGCCGCCTGCACAATAGCGGGCTGGGCGCCAGGATCCTGAAGGTGCTGCTGGCCGAGGCCGACGCAACGGGCCTGCCGGTGCGCCTCGAGGTGTTGACCGGCAGCAAGGCCGGCCGCTTCTATACGCGGCACGGTTTCGTGAAACTCAGGGAAGACGACATCGAAGGCCACTACGAGCGGCCTGCCGGCGGCCAACCGATTCCCGCTCTGATGCCGCGCGGCCAGGGACATCAGTTCGTCTTCTATGGCGATGCCTGTTCCGGCGTCGCCGGCGCCCCGCACGAACGCACGTTCGCCGGCATAAACGCTACAGTCCGGCGCCTGGCACCGTTGCCCGAGTTCATCCTGTTCCTCGGCGACGAGATCGCAGGCTACACCGCCGACGCGGACATGCTGCGCAGGCAGTGGCGGCACTGGCTCGACGCGGAGATGGGCTGGCTCGACCGCAGCGCGATCCCGCTGTGGCACACGACCAGCAACCACGCGACCTACGACGTCATGAGCGAGGCGGTGTTCCGCGAGGTGCACGATCGCCTGCCACGCAACGGCCCGCCCGGACAGGAAGGCCTGTCGTACTGGATACGGCGCGGCGATCTGCTGCTGGTCTTCGTTCACACGCTATGGACCGGGCTCGGCGGCGAGGGTCACGTCGAGACCGACTGGCTGCGCGGTGTGCTGCGCCAGCACGCGGATGCGCGCCACAAGATCGTCGCCGGCCATCATCCGATCCATTCGGTCAACGGCTTCGCCGGCGCCTATCAGCGCGACGTCGGCCCCGAACACGCTGCGGCCTTCTGGGACACCCTGGTCGAGGGCGGCGTGCTCGCCTACCTGTGCGGCCATATCCTGGCATTCGATGTGCAGATCCATCGCGGCGTCCTGCAGATCTGCACCGCCGGCGCCGGCACCGCGCACCGCATGCCGGAGGGCGTCGAGTACCTCCATGCCGCCCAGGCTGCCCTCGATCCGCAGGGCTTGCGATATCAGGTATTCGACGCCGAGGGCTGTATCCGCGAGCATCTGTCATGGCCGCTCGCACTGCCGCCCGTCGAGCAGTGGCAGGCATTGGGCGAGGCCGGCATTGGCGAAGACACGATCATGGCATTTCGCTTCACCGGCCACGCTGCCGCCGCGGGCGCCAGCCCGGCCCAGACACTTCTCTCCGCTTTCCGGCCCGGCATACGGGCGCCGCTCTGGGTCGGACTGCGCGGGCCGGCGCAGCGGCTGACGATGATCCTGGAACCGGAGCCCGGCCGCAGCCCGCACTACTGGCACGGCCCCGCCATTGCCGCAGGCTCACCCTTCGACATTCAATTGCTCATCCACCGGGGCATGGGACCCGGCGGCCTGATGTATCGGCTCGCCGCCGACGCTCCCTGGTCGTCGCTGTCGGCCGCCTCCGCCTGGGGCGCAGAACGCCTGGACTGGCCGGAACGCTGGGTCGTCGGCCATGGCCAGGACGGGCCGGCCGACCGTGCCTTCCTCGGCCGCGATCTCGCGGCCTCGGCAACGGCCGTCGAAGACTAGTCCCGCCGCAGCATGAACACCGCCTGTTCGCCGAACACGTTGGCGAGCAGCGGCGGCATGTGGATCGGCCGGCTCTTGCTGTTGAGAACGATGGCGCGTTCGATCGACACGCCCATCTCGCCGCACAGCGCACGGAAATCGTCGATGCTGCAGAGATGGATGTTGGGCGTGTCGTACCACTTGTAGGGCAACGACGTCGTTTGCGGCATGCGGCCGCCGAACATCATCCGCAGCCGGACCTGCCAGTGCGCGAAGTTGGGAAACGACACGATCGCCCGACGGCCGACCCGCAGCATCTGGCGCAGCACGACGCGTGGCTCGCGCGTGGCCTGAAGGGTCTGACCGAGGATTACATAGTCGAAGGCATTGTCGGGATAGTCGCGCAGGTCGGTGTCGGCATCGCCCTGGACCACCGACAGCCCGTTGGCAACGCAGGCGTTCACGCCGGCCTGACTGAGTTCCATGCCGCGCGCGTCGACCCGCTTGAAGTTCACCAGATAGGCCAGCAGCGAACCATCGCCGCAACCGACGTCCAGCGCGCGGGTGGCCGGCTCGACCATGTCGGCTATGAGCTGAAGATCGACGCGGATCTGTGGCTTCACGACAGGCCTCCGAGCCCGCGCACGGCGGCGGCACCCTTGAGGAAACCTTGCAGCGTGCGGAACATTTCCGGTTCATCAAGCAGGAAAGCGTCATGGCCCTTGTCGCTCTCGATTTCGACGAACGACACGTTGGCCGCCGCGGCATTCAGAGCCTGGACGATCTCGCGGCTCTCGCGCGTCGGGAACAACCAGTCGCTGGTGAAGGACATCAGGCAGAAGCGCGTCGGCGAGCCGCGGAACGCATTTGCCAGCACGCCGCCATGGGCGCCGGCAAGATCGAAATAGTCCATGGCGCGCGTGATGTAGAGGTAACTGTTGGCGTCGAAGCGATCGACGAAGGTCGAACCCTGGTGGCGCAAGTAGCTCTCGACCTGGAAATCGGCGTCGAAGCCGAAGCCAAGCGCATTGCGGTTCTGCAGGGCACGGCCGAACTTGCGCTGCAGCGCCTGCTCCGAAAGATAAGTGATGTGCGCGGTCATGCGCGCCACGGCAAGGCCGCGCGCCGGCGCCGTCTGGTGCAGGCGATAGTCACCGCCCTTCCATTCGGGATCGGCCATGATCGCCTGCCGCCCAACCTCGTGAAACGCGATGTTTTGCGCGGAATGGCGCGCGGCACAGGCTATCGGCACCGCCGAGAAAACCCGCTCGGGAAGACTCGCTGCCCACTCCAGCACCTGCATTCCGCCCATCGAGCCGCCGATAATGCAGAAGAGGTCGGGAACGCCGAGATGGTCGAGCAGGGCTGCCTGGGCACGCACCATGTCGCCGATGGTCACGACCGGGAAGCGCAGGTTCCAGGGCTGACCGCCCTTGGGGTCATTGGCGAGCGGACCGGTGGTGCCGAGGCAACCGCCGAGTACATTGGTGCAAATAATAAAGTAGCGCGCCGGATCGAGGACTTTGCCCGGCCCGACCAGGCTTTCCCACCAGCCCTCCTTGCCGGTGACAGGATTGCGGTCGGCAACGAACTGGTCCCCGGTCAATGCATGGCAGATCAGGATCGCGTTAGACTTCTCGGCATTCAGCGTGCCGTAAGTCTGGTAGGCGATACGATAGGGCCCGAGGTCGACGCCGCAGTCGAGCCGAAGCGGCCGCTCCTCGCCCAAAACCGCGTGGCGGCATTGGGCCAGCGCCTTGCGTTCGGCATCGGTAAGGTCCTGGAGCAACGCCCTCTCCAACGAAAAAGCCCCCGACCGGAAAGGGCGGGGGCTTTTTCAAGCACTCCGACCTTTTAGCGGGGATTAACGTGGCCGCAAGCCGGTCGGCTCAAATTCCACGGACGACTTCTATACGGACCCCGCCACGCCGGTGCAAGCACCTTCAACCCTGTTTGCCTTTACGCGGTGTGGCTGTACGTAGTATCGCCGCTGCGTACAGGAAATTGCCGCCCGCCATGAATGCTCCCAATCTCGACAGCCTACGCCGCGAAATCGATACCATCGATGGCGAACTGCACGGCCTGATCGGCCGGCGTGCCACCGTGGTCGGTCAGATCGCGGCCGTCAAACCGGCTGGCGGGCTGGCGCTGCGGCCGGGTCGCGAAGCCCAGGTCATGCGCAAGCGGCTTGCCTCCCATCAGGGGCCCTTCCCGGCCGCCGCCGTCTTCCGCATGTGGCGCGAGATGATGTGCGCGCTCACACTGATGCAGACGCCGGGGCTGAAGATCGCGATTTGCCGGCCGACCGACCAGCCCGGCTACTGGGATCTCGCCCGCGATCATTTCGGCTGCCAGATCCCGTTTGTCGCCCACGACACGCCGGCTCAGGTGCTGGCGGCGGTGCGCGGCGGGCCGACGACGCTCGGCATCGTGCCCGCGCCGATCCAGTCCGACGACTCCGCGTGGTGGTCGCTGCTCGCCGGCGGCGACGCTACGCTGCCCAACATCGTGGCCCGCCTGCCCTTTCTCGACATGCCCAACGCCCGCGCGCGCGGCCTTTCAGCTCTCGTCCTGGCGCGCATGGAGCCCGAGGAAAGCGGCGACGACCGGGCCCTGATCGCAATGGAAACGCCGGCCGGCCTCAGCCGCGACCGTATCGCCGGCGGCCTCGCCAAAGTCGGCCTGCCGGCCTTTACCTCGGCAATGGACCAGCTTGTCGACGGCGTGCACCACTATCTCATCGAGTTGCCGGGCGTGATCGTCGACAGCGACGAGCGGCTGCTTGAACTCGGGACGGCCCTGGGGCTGAAAAGCGGCCGGGTTGCCGCCATCGGTGCCTATGCCGTTCCGGCCACCCCCGGGCTTTAGGGGCACGGCCCTGATCACCACCAACGGGAGACTGCCATGACCGCGCTTGTCCCGCGTCCGGGCATCATGAAGATTGCACCCTACGTGCCCGGCAAGGACGCGATCGACGGCAGGGAAACCGTCGCCAAGCTGTCGGCCAACGAGGGCGCGCTTGGGCCGTCGCCGAAGGCGATAGCGGCCTACTCGAAGGCGGCGGCGGAACTGCACCGCTACCCCGATGGCGGCTCGACGAAGCTCTGCGAAGCGATCGGCCGCCGCTACGGCCTCGATTCGGCCCGCGTCATCTGCGGCGCCGGATCCGACGAATTGATCAACCTGCTGGTACGCGCCTACTGCGGGCCGGGCGACGAACTGCTCTACAGCCAGTACGGCTTCCTGATGTATCCGATCAACGCGCTGGGGGTCGGTGCGACGCCGGTGGCGGCGGCAGCCAGGAACTATGGCGCCGACGTTGACTCGATGCTGGCCGCGGTCACGAACAAAACGCGTATCGTCTGCCTCGCCAACCCCAACAATCCGACCGGCACCTACGTCACCAAGGACGACGTGCGGCGCTTGCATCGCGCCCTGCCGAAGGACGTGCTGCTGGTGATCGACGCGGCCTATGCCGAATATGTAAGCCGCAACGATTACGAATCGGGCGTCGAACTGGTCGATCAATCAGAGAACGTCGTGATGACGCGTACCTTCTCCAAGATCTACGGGCTGGGCGGCCTCAGGCTCGGCTGGATGTACGGGCCGGCCGGAATCGTCGATGTCATCAGCCGGCTGCGGCAGCCCTTCAACGTCAATCTGGCGGCGCAGGCCGCGGGCATCGCGGCGTTGGCGGACGTCGCCCACACCGACGCCGGCCGCACCAACAACGACATCTGGCTGCCCTGGCTCAGTGCCGAACTCGCCAAGCTCGGCCTGGCGCCACTGCCCAGCGTCGGCAACTTCGTGCTGGTGGGCTTCGGCTCGCCCGAGCGCGCGGCTGCCGCCAACGCCTGGATGGCAAAGGACGGCCTGATCCCGCGCATGGTCGCCGCCTACGGCCTGCCCGAGCATGTGCGCATCACCGTCGGAACGGAGATCGAGGTGAAAGCCGTGCAAGCCTCGCTGGCCCGCTTCGTGGCCGCGACATGAACAATCCCCCCGAGGCCAAACCGATGTTCGACAAGATCGCGCTGATCGGCATCGGCCTGATCGGCGGGTCGATCGCACTGGCCGCCCGACGCGGCGGCTTTGCCCGCAGCATCGTCGCTGCCACGCGAAGCGCCGAAACCGCCGCGACCGCGAACCGGCTTAAACTGGTCGATCATTGCGGCACCGACCTGGCGGCGGCCTGCGAGGGCGCCGATCTGGTGATCGTCTGCACGCCCGTCGGCGCCTGCGGCGAGGCCGCGCGCCTGATCGCGCCCAGCCTGAAGCCCGGCTGCATCGTCTCCGACGTCGGTTCGGTGAAACAGGCGGTGGTGAACGCCATGCAGCCGCATCTGCCGGCCGGCGTGCATTTCGTGCCGGCGCATCCGGTGGCCGGAACCGAGAATTCCGGTCCGGAAGCGGCGTTTGCCGAACTTTTCGACGGCCGCTGGTGCATCCTGACGCCGCTGCCCGACTGCGACCCCTCCGCCGTCGACAGGCTCGAAGCCTTCTGGAAGGGATTGGGCAGCCTGATCGAGCGGCTCGATCCCGCCGACCACGATCGCATCCTCGCCATCACGTCGCACCTGCCGCATCTCATCGCCTACACCATCGTCGGCACGGCCGACGATCTTGCCGGACATCTCAACAGTGAAGTGCTGCGCTTTGCCGCCGGCGGCTTCCGCGACTTCACGCGCATCGCCTCGTCCGACCCGACGATGTGGCGCGACGTGTTCCTCAACAATCGCGAAGCCGTGCTGGAAGTCCTCCAGCGCTTCCAGGAGGATCTCTTCTACCTGCAGCGCGCCATCCGCTGGGGCGAGGGCGACAAGCTGTTCGACCTGTTCACGCGCACCCGCGAGATTCGCCGCGCGCTGATACATCTCAACCAGGCGTGAGCGCCGGCGACATCGCCGATGCCCGGCCGCTTTGGGTCTTCGCCTACGGCTCGCTGATGTGGAATCCCGGGTTCGCCACGCCGGAGACGCGGGCGGCGCACCTGCACGGCTGGCACCGCGCGCTCTGCGTCTATTCCGAACACTACCGCGGCACACCGGCCCGGCCCGGGCTGATCCTCGGGCTGCTGCCCGGCGGCGCCTGCCGCGGTCTCGCCCATCGCCTGCCACCGGCAAGCTACGACGCGACCCGTCGCTACCTCAGGCACCGCGAGATCGACAACGATGGTGTGTACGAAGAGGCGGTCCGGCCGATCCGGCTGGACGATGGACGGAAGGTGCCGGCGCTGGTCTATCTCGCCGACCGGCGGCACCGCCAGTTCGCCGGCAAGCTGCCGACAGCGAAGGCCCTTGCGCTGCTGCGCGGCGGCAGCGGCGTCACCGGCACCAACCTGGCCTACCTTCACAACACCGTTGGCCACCTGCGCGAGTTTGGCCTGCGCGATCGCGGTCTTGAGGATCTGGCGCGACGAACCGGTCCTAGCGGCGGTTCGCAGACCCGTTAAGCAGCGCGTTCACGACAAAGTGGAGTTCGTCGCGCGCCTGGTCGGTCGTCAGCCCCAGACGCTGACGCAGCATCACCCAGCTTTCCGGGGCAAGCGCCAGGGCCAGCGCGTTCAGTGTCCGCTCGCGCGCCTCGGCGGAAAGCCCCGCCAGTTCACGGTCGAACCATCGGCCCAGGTTGGCATGGTTGGTCGTATAGAGCTGCACCATCATATCCGCGGCCGTGGTCGACCGGCGCTGCAGCATCCCGATGAATGCCCACATCGGCAGGAGCCGCTCGTAGCGATTCGCATCCTGATCGACGACAAGCGACAGCCGCGCTGCGAGCGGCAACGACATGCCGAGTTCGGGCACGTCTGCGAACAGACCGGCGAACATGCGTGCGAGGACGGCGACGTAGAGTTCGGCCGTGTCGGAAAAATGCTGAAAGACGGTACGTGCCGAAACACCGGCCATCTTGGCGACATCGCGCACGATCGGGGCAACCTCGCCCGCCGCGGCCAGGGCGAATGCCGACGCAACGATGGCGTCGCGCGTACGTCCGACGCGGCCATTGCCGGCAACCGGCTGCGATGACGCCTGCTGCTTCAGAATTTCCACTGCCATTGCTGCCCCTCGTGTCGGATCTCCGACGCCACGATTTTCCGTACCCGCAACGTCGCCGGACGGGTACTAGTGCAATCCGAACCGCCGACGATAAGCTATAAAACCGCGCTTGAAGTAAGCCATCTGCAAGCTCACGGGGCAACAATGACCGACCAGAAAATCACTCCAGCGTCGCTCGCCGCCCAGGCGATGGGCTGGATCGACCCGGTGACCAGGGCCGTCGTGCCGCCCATCCACATGGCGAGCACCTATCTGCGCGACGAAGACAACGGCTATAGCTCCGGCCGGATCTACGCCCGCGCCGACAATCCGACCTTCGACCAGGCCGAGGCGACACTGGCGGCCCTCGAAGGCGGCTCCAAGGCGCTGGTCTTTTCCTCCGGCATGAGCGCGGCAACCGCCTGCTTCCTGGCGCTGGCGCCAGGCGACCATGTCGTCGTCCCCAAAGTCATGTACTGGTCGCTGCGCAACTGGCTGGCGACATTCGCGACCCACTGGGGTCTCGAGGTCGATTTCGTCGATGCCGACCGGACCGACGCCCTCGCCGCTGCGGTCCGGCCGGGAATGACCAAGCTGGTGTGGATCGAGACGCCGGCCAACCCGACCTGGTGCGTGACCGACATCGCGGCGGCGGCCGACATCGCCCACCGGGCAGGCGCCCTGCTCGGCGTCGATTCCACCGTGGCAACGCCGGTGCTGACGCGGCCGATCGAGTTCGGCGCCGACATCGTCATGCATTCGGCGACCAAGTACCTGAACGGGCATTCCGACATCATCGCCGGCGCGCTGGTCGGTGCACGTGACGACGCCCACTGGGCGAAGCTGCGCGCGATCCGCGCCCAGCTCGGCACCATTCTCGGCCAGACCGAGGCGTGGCTGCTGATGCGCGGGATGCGCACGCTGTTCCCGCGTGTGGAATGGGCCTGCCGGTCGGCGCAGACGCTGTCCGAACGGCTTGCCGCCCACCCCATGGTCGCCGAGGTGCTCTATCCCGGTCTGCCGACCTTCGCCGGCCACGCCGTTTCGCGCCGGCAAATGGCGGGCGGGTTCGGCGGCATGCTGTCGGTCCGGGTCAAGGGCGGCGAACGCGCGGCGATCGCTGCCGCGGCGCGCGTCGCCTTGTGGAAGCGCGCAACCTCTTTGGGCGGCGTCGAAAGCCTGATCGAGCATCGCGCCAGCATCGAAGGTCCGGGGACGCCCTGCCCGCCCGACCTGCTCCGCCTGTCGGTGGGCGTGGAAGACTGCGGCGATCTCTTCAACGATCTCGACCAGGCGCTCAGGCGCGCCGACAACGCCTAGATCAGGCCGGCTTTCCGAACACCGCCGGCAGGCCCGCGCCGATGCGCTCGTTCATCATCTCGATCGAGCCGTCGGTGTAGGCGGCGATCTTGGCGCCCGCGAGATGGCGCGCCAGCGGATACTCGGCGCGCAAGCCGTTTGCGCCCATCGCCTGGATGCAGTCGGCGATGCGACGCAACGCCATGTCGGTGGCGAATTTCTTGGCGTAAGCGGCCGGGAGAACGGCGTCACCCGCCTCGTCGATCAGGCGCGCGGCACGATAGGTGAGAAGGCGCGCGGCTTCGAGATCGGTCGCGGCATCGACCAGCTTCCAGCGCACGCCCTGATGGTCGAGTACCGGTTGGCCGAAGGTCCGGCGTTGCTGGGTGTAGCGCACCGCGGCTTCGAGCGAGGCCTGAAGCATGCCGCAGCACATGGCGGCAACGTAGGCGCGCGCGCCGTTGATGCCGGCAAGCGCCGCCTTGAACGCCTTGCCGGGCGCATGCAGCACCGCCTCGTCCGGCGCGAAGTAGTCGATCAGCCGGAAGCCGCCGACGCCGATGGCGTGGCCCCCGTGCACCTCGAACGGCTTGTCGCGCTCAAAGCCCGGGCGATCGGCCTCGATCGCGAAGCAGGCGATGCCGCGGTAGCCCTGCGAACTGTCGGTCTGGGCATAGGCGACCGAGAGGCCGGCGACCGCGGCGTTGGTGATCCAGGCCTTGGCGCCGTTCAATTTCCAGCCGCCATCGACACGCACGGCCGCCATCTCGAGGCCGCCGAAGTCGCTGCCGACGCCAGGCTCGCTGAGACCTGCACAGCCGATCAGATCGCCGGCGATCATCCGCGGCAGCAATCGCGCGACATGCGACGGCTGGCCATCACGGGCAAAGCGCGTGCAGGCGTTGTGATGGTTGATCAATGCGAAGGCGAACGCGAAATCGTACCGGGCGATTTCCTCGAAGGCCCGCAGCTTGCAGGAGAAGGAGTGCCCCTGGCCGCCGTGTTGCTTGGCGAGCTCGATGGTGTTGAGGCCAATCGCACAGGCAGCCTTGATGGTCTCAAGCGGGTAGCGCCGCTCCCATTCCCAGCGCGCCGCGTTGGGTCCAACATGTTCTTCGGCAAAAGCCCTGGCGCGCGCCACGACAGCGCGCTCTTCAGCGGTCAAAATTTCATCCAGCATCGTTTCCAGATACACGATTGGACCTGCGGCGCAACCGCAGGCTAGACTATCGCCGATGCGGGTGTAGCTCAGGGGTAGAGCGTCGGCTTCCCAAGCCGTAGGTCGCGGGTTCAAATCCCGTCGCCCGCTCCAACAACCGTCGGGGCAGGAAACATCGTCGCTATGGATTCGGTGATTTCGATGCCGGTTGTCGGAAACGACTTCGCGGCCGACGCGGTCGCGTTTTCCGCCTATTGGCGAGAGGCTGACGAGCAGTTGGGCCGCCTGCCGGCCAAACCGCTACGCGACGCCGCAGCCGCCGAAAGGGCCGAGGCGATCAAGGACGCCGCGCGGGAGGCGCGCTTTGCGTTCCTGCGTCGCCACGCCCATACGCTATACGACCGGTTGACGGACGGCCGCCGGAAATTCGTGCGCGTCGAACGCCTTGTCTACGACGCGGCGGATTGCGTCCCCGGGCTGGTACCGACGCGCACCGAGGTCGAAGCCGAGTCGGCGCTTCGACAGTCGGAGAAGGAAGGCCGGGAAGTCGATCAGGGCATCCTGTGCAACCAGTTCCTTGCCGATCCCGAATGCGGGATGCACCTCTGTCATGCCATGTTGCTGCCCCGGGAGGAATCCGCGGAGGCATTGGCCAAATTCCTGCGCGACGGCAGGCTCGATCTCGGAACCGCCAAGGTCGAACGCCAGGGCAAGGCGGCGGTACTGCTGCTGTCCAACCCGCGCTTCCTCAATTCAGAGGATCTTTCGACCCAGGCGGCGACCGAGATCGGCGCCGACGTTTGCACCCTCGATCCGAACAGCGAGGTCGCGGTGCTGCGCGGAGACGTCGTTCCCACGGGCAAATATGCCGGCCGTCGCGTGTACAACTCAGGCATCAATCTCACGCACCTCTATCATGGTCGCATCCCCTATCTGTGGTTCATGGTCCGCGACCTGGGCTTCGTGAACAAGATGATGCGTGGACTGGCACGACCCGAAGTGACGCCCGACGAGGTCGCCGGCGATTCGATCGAAAAGCTTTGGATTTCTGCCGTCGATACATTCGCCATCGGCGGCGGCTGCCAGATCCTGCTGGCCAGCGATTTCAACATCGCCGCCCGCGACGCCTACATGACCCTGCCGGCGCGCAAGGAAGGCATAATTCCGGCGATGGCAAACCTGCGATTGGCGCGTTTCATCGGCGATCGGCTCGCCCGCCAGGCGATCATGTACGAACGCCGCTTCGAGTGCGATTCCCCGGAAGGGCGGCTGATCTGCGACGAGGTCGTGGAACCGGAGGCGATGGAACGGACCATCGATCGGGCCATTGACCGGCTGACCAGCTCGGGGGTCGTGGGCGTCATCGGTAATCGCCGGGCGCTGCGCCTCGCCGTGGAACCACTCGACCTGTTCCGCCGCTACGCCGCGCTCTATGCCCGCGAGCAGGCCTACTGCCACTTCAGTCCGGCACTGATCGCAAATCTTGAGCTCTACTGGAACGCCCAGAGCCGACGGGCCTAGTCAGCCCCCCGCCATCAGATCGGCCAACCCTGGGTCGGCTGCAAGCTCCGCCGCCGACCCCGTGCGGATGATCTGTCCGCGTCTCAGGACCAAGCCCCGGCCTGCAACCGTCAACGCCAGCCCGGCACGCTGTTCGGCCAGCACGATCGCCGTCCCGTCGACCGCCATCCGCGGCAGCCGACGCAGGAGATCGGCGACCACAAGCGGTGCAAGACCCAAGGTCGGCTCGTCCATCAGCAGCAGACGCGGCCTGTTCATGAGCGCTCGCGCCAGGGCGAGCATCTGCTGCTGGCCGCCGGACAGCAGCCAGGCCCGCGCCTCCGGCCGTTCGCCCAACATCGGAAACAGGGCCAGCATTTCCTCTATCCGCCTGTCACGTCCGACGGCAGGCAGGAGCGAAGCCACCTCGAGATTCTCGCGCACGGTGAGACCGGCAAATACCCTCCGGCCTTCAGGCACGTATCCGACACCGAGCGACACGCGCTGCTCGACCGTCATTGCCGATACATCGCGGCCGAACAGCACCACCGGACCGGACGCTGGCCGGATGCCAAGGACAGCCTCGAGCAAGGCAGTCTTGCCGGCGCCGTTGCCGCCGAGCAGCGCCACGATCTCGCCGGCATCGACGGTCAAATTTCCGACCTCCAGCACGGGCATGCTCACGCCACCGCCTCCTCCAGCCCGAGGAAGCTCGCCCGCACATCGGGGTTGGCGCGCACGTCGGCCGGTCGGCCGACGGCGATCACCTTGCCACGGTCGAGGCAGATCAGCCGGTCGCAGACCCGCGCCAGAAGGTCGATGTCGTGATCGACAATCACCACGCCCCTGCCGGCGTCGCGCAGACGGCGCAGCAATGAAGCGAGCTGCTCGCGTTCGCGATCGGTGGCACCCGCTGCTGGTTCGTCGAGCAGCAGAAAGGCCGCATGCGTCGAGATCGCGCGCGCCAGGCCAGCCGAGCGCGTGTCTCCCGGCAGCATGTTCGATTGGAACGAGCGACCAAGGCCGTGGCGCGCAATCGCATGCGGTGGCAGGCGCTCGAGATGCGCGGTGTCCAGCTTGATCGTTCCGCTGTCGGCGCGGTCAAGGCCGCAGATCACGTTGAGCAGCGTCGTCTTGCCCGAGCCGTTGGGGCCGATCAGGCCGACGATTTCGCCGCGTTCGATCGCGAGCGACACGTCGCTCAGAGCCTCGACGCCACCAAAGCGCTTGGCAACATCTGCGAGCACCAACCGCTGCGGACCGGCTGCGGGCAACAGCCGTTCCGGCACGGCGGGCTCGGGCCGTACTGGCAGCGGTGCACCGCGCAGACGATCGATCCCTTCGGCGAGGCCGCCTGGGGCCCACAGCACGACGGCAAGCGTTGCCGCCGCATACACCAGTAGCCACGCGCCCTGGAAGTCGCGCAACAGCTCGGGCAGGCAAACGGCCAGCACCGCCCCCAGGACCGCGCCCATCGGATGCCTCGATCCGCCGACGACCACCGATGTGAGGCAAAGCACCATGACCGGGAAGCCGGTCACGTCAGGCGAGACGACACCATTGAGGGCCGCTGCGAACGCGCCAGACAACCCGGCGAGGGACCCGCCCGCAATAAACGCCGCGACGCGCCAACGGCCGCCATCGATGCCGAGCGTGGCGGCGACCAACGGTGCCTCGCGCACCAGACGGGCTTCTTCGCCAAGCCGACCCCCGAACAGCCGCGAATAGGCCAGCACGCCCATGACCAGGCAGGCCCAGACGATCGCCAGCAGAACGGACCCGCGCGGCAGCGCGGATGCGAACCCGGAGACTCCGTTGGCGCCGCCGGTCACCGCCTCGGCGTGTATGGCAACGAGATTGACGATCGACGCCAGCGCCAGCGTGGCGAGCGCAAAATAATGCGATTGCAGGCGCAGGATCGGTCCGGCGGCGATCGCCGCTGGAACTGCCGCGGCGACGATCGCGACGGACAATGCCAGCCAGCCGAGCGCCGGTGCGGCGAGCGCGGCGGCGTAGGCCCCGACGCCGAACAACGCGCCCTGTGCCAGGTTCAGCGCGCCAAGCTGGCCAAAGACCAGCTGATAGCCCAGCCCCATCAGTGCATAGATGCCGACAAGCACGACCATGCGTTGCCCGAATGGCGGAAGGACGGTCAGTGCCAGAACCGGTGGCAGCAGGAGGATGGCAATCCAGAAGGGGCCAAGCGCGCGCATTCAGGCACGCCTGCCGACAGGTTCGCCGAACAGGCCTTGCGGCCGGAATGCCAGGACCACCAGAACGCCGGCATAGAGTGCCGCCGACGCCCAGGCATCGCCCAGCCATACCGACCCGAAGGTCTCGAAGAAGCCAATGCCCAACGCGCCCAGGAGCGCGCCCGGTACACTGCCCCAGCCGCCCAGCGCGACAGCGATATAGGCCTTGAGCATGTGGCCGGCACCCTGCGTTGGCGCCACCAGGAACTGGTGCCCCAGCAGCAGGCCGGCAATACCTGCCAAGGCACCGGCGAGCGCCAGAGACAGCATGATGTAGCGGCCGACGGGAATGCCGACGGCGCGGGCCATGTAGCGGTCGGCCGACACGGCGCGCATGCGTCGCCCGGTCTGGGTGCGCTCGAGCAGAAACCAGACGGCGGCGACGAGAACACCGCCGATGGCGACGATCGCCATCGGCTGCCGGCCGAGCGCAAAGCCCGCGATCTCGAAGGAGCCGCTGCCGGCCAGGGCCGGCGCGGTGCGCGGCGCGGCGCCCAGGCCGAAGGTAAGACCCTGTTCGACGATGGCGGCCAGCGCGATGGTGGCAACAAACGTCGCTTCCGGTGGCCGCGAGACGAGCGGAAGGATCGAGATCCGTGCGGCAATGATCCCGGCGACGGCAAGCACCAACGCAACCAGCGGCAGCAGCAGGGGTGCCGGAAGTCCCGTCATCTGGCCGGCGAGCACGGCCACGGCGCCACCCAGTACCACCAGGTCGCCGTGCGCGAAATTTACCGCGCCAGCGGCATTGAGCGCCAACACGAAGCCCAGCGCCACCAGCGCATAGGCCATGCCCAGCGCCGTAGCGTTGAGCAAGAGCTGAAGGGTGATCAGTGTTCGCGGGGGGCGTGCTTGCCCAGGATCCGCTGCAAGGTACGCCGATGCATATTGAGGCGGCGCGCCGTTTCCGAAACGTTGCGATCGCACTGTTCGAAGACGCGTTGAATGTGCTCCCAACGCACGCGATCGGCCGACATCGGATTGCTGGGCGGCGGCGGCAGCTTGCGGCCGTGCGCGATCAACGCCTGCTCGATGGCGTCGGCGTCGGCCGGCTTGGCGAGGTAGTCAACCGCACCTTCCTTCACGGCGGCAACGGCGGTCGCGATGTTGCCATAGCCGGTCAACACCACGATGCGGATGTCGGGGCGGGCCTGACGCAAAGGGCCCACGAGTTCGAGGCCGTTGCCGTCGCCCAGCCGCAAATCGAGCACGGCGAACGCCGGCGGCCGGGCAATCTGGGTCAGCGCTTCGGCAACCGAGCCGACAGCCGTTACGATGAAGCCGCGCAATTCCAGGGCCCGCGCGATGCGGTTCCGGAACGCAGCATCGTCGTCGGCGATCAGAAGCGTTCGGTCGTTGTTCGACGTTGCGCCGGCGATCACGGGCGACACCGGGTGGCCGCCACCTGGGTCCTGGCTCATGGTGATTCCTTCGACATCGGCCGCTATGTAGCCTTGAAGACGGGGTTTGGCCAGCGCACCGAGACCGCGGCACCGCCGCCTGAAACTGCTCCGACGGCAGCCCGATTCCCGAAGATGACGGTGGCCCCGGTGCGCTCGAGAAGTGTCTTGGCGATGAATACGCCCAAACCCATGTGACCTTCCTCGCCCTGCCGGGTCGAAATGAAGGGCGTGCCGAGCTCGTCAAGCAGCGCGTCGGAAAAGCCAGGCCCATCGTCAGTCACCTCGACCTCGGACCACTCGGTCGTCCACCGCGTCACGATACGGACTTCATGCCGCGCAAAGGAAACGGCGTTCTGCACGATGTTGCCGATACCTTGCATGATCTCCGGGCTGCGGATCTGGATTGGTGCCACGGCCGGAACATCGGCGCCAGCCGGACCCGACTCGTAGGTTATGGCGATGTTGCCGCGATGGTTGTGCTGCGCCGCCGCCTCGATCAGGGCCGGCAGCGGAACCAGGACGTATGCATCGGACACGTCACCCGTCGGATCGACCGACAGACGCGCGAGTATCGAGCGGCAACGATCCGATTCGGCGCACAACAGTTCGACATCTTCGCGTAGGGGATCGTCGGGCTCGATCTCGCGCAGCATTTCCTTGGCAATGACGGCAATGGTCGAAAGCGGAGAGCCGAGCTCGTGCGCCGCAGCCGCGGCCAGGGCACCGAGTGCCGACATGCGCTGCTCGCGCGCCAGAGCCTCCTGCGCCGCCGCAAGAGCTGCCGCCATCTGCCGCGCCTCCTCGGCCAGCCGCCAACCGTAAAGCGTGATCAACAGGGTCGTGAGCGTGAGGCCTGCCCAGATGCCGGTCTGGTAGATCTCCGGCAGTTCAGGCGGCGGACCCTGCCAGGGCAATGGCTGGCGGAAGAGCCCGAGTATCGCGATGCTGAGGATCGTCAGCAGCGACAAGGCGATGTTGCTCGCCAGCGACAGGATGGTGGCACCGATGACCACGGGCGCCAGCAGCAGCAGCGAAAACGGATTGATCAGGCCGCCGGTGAGGTAGAGCAGCACGGCCAGTTGAAGGATGTCGAACGCGAGAAAGATCGCGGCCTCGCGATCGTCGATGCGCGCAGAGGCCGGTCGGCCGAGACTGACCGTAAGATTGAGCAGCGCTGAAAGCGCGATCGTCCCGCCCACCGCCAGCACCGGCAGGTCAAATCCCAAGCCCCAGTGGACGATTGCGGCGGTGAGGAATTGTCCGGCGACGGCGGCCCAGCGGATGAGCACCAGCGCCCGCAGGCGAACGGTGCCTCGCGACGGCAATCCGGATTTGGCCGCGGGTTTGGAAGACCCCGGAGCGGCAGGCGACGAGGCGATCTCGGCGCGCACCGTCATCCGGTCACTCCTCGATCATCAGGTGCTTGCGGTGGATCGTGGTGAACAGCGGGATCCTGCGCTGCTTCTTGCGATCGGGCGGCTCCTTCACGAGGCGGCCAATCTCGCCCAGGATCAAACCGGTGATGGTCGGCAGCGGCAGCTCGCGCGCCTCGTCGAGGCGGACCCAGCGGATATCACCCATCTCGCTCGAATGCCGGATCTCGCCCGTCGCGTCCTCGGCCCGTGCCATGAAGAAGCGCGCATTGAAACGGCGCGGCCGGCCGGGCGGTGTCACCGCGCGGGCGATCAGGTCGAGGCAGTCGAGCGCGGGGGCCATGCCCGTGTCGAGAAAACCTTTCCAGTGCTCGCCAAAGTCCCTGTCAGGAGCACCGCCCTTGAGGGGCTTGGCCAGCATCAGGCCGCTTTCCTCGAAGGTCTCACGCACCGCGGCGACGGCCAGCGCTCGGGCACGCAGCGCGGTCGCGGCCTTCTGCAGGCGGGCGTTCACGTAGCGATCGAGCGGCGTGGCGATCGGGACATGGGCATCGGCGCGATCGACGCGGCCGCCAGGGAACACGTAGCGGTTGGGCATGAAGGCGTGCGCGGCGGCACGACAGCCCATCAGGACCTCGGGCGTCTTGCCCTTCATGCGCACCAGGATCAGCGTCGCGGCATCGCGCGGCCGCATGTAGGGGTAGGTCTTCTCGATCTGCTCCACCGGCCGTTCGCCGCCGGGTTTCAGATCGCCATGGACGTAGCCTTTGTCGGTGCCGCGCACGACGGCGCCGGCGGGTATGCCTTTTTTGTTCATGCCGCCACGATAGACCAGCGGCGCTAGAACGACCAGCCGACCGGCGTATCGGGGCGAAATACGACGATGGTCTTTTCCATGCCCGGCACGTCGACGCTCTCCGGCGCGTCGAGGGTCTGGGCCCGCAGGGTGACGCGTTCCTCATTGACAGGCAGGCCATAGAAGCGCGGCCCGTTCAGCGACGCGAAGGCTTCGAGTTTCCCAAGCGCGCCTTCCTCGGCAAAGACCTGGGCATAGACCTGCATCGCCACCGGGGCGTTGAAAATGCCGGCGCAGCCACAGGCGCATTCCTTGGTGTCGGCGGTGTGCGGCGCTGTGTCGGTGCCGAGGAAGAAAGCCGGGTCGCCGGAAGTCGCGGCGCGCCGCAGAGCGAGACGGTGCTCCTCCCGCTTGGCGATCGGCAGGCAATAGAAGTGCGGACGGATACCGCCCTTGAAGATCGCATTGCGGTTGTAGCTCAAATGATGCGGCGTGATCGTGCCGCCCATGCGGCCGGGATTCGCCTCGACGAAGGCCACGCCCTCCGCGGTCGTGATGTGCTCCAGCACGACCTTCAGACCCTGATGCCGCTTCAGGAGCGGCGCCAGTATCTTGTCCAGGAAGACCGCCTCGCGGTCGAAGATGTCGACCTCGGGATCGGTCACCTCGCCGTGGACCAGCAACGGCATGCCGGCCTTTTCCATCGCCTCGAGACCTTTCGCGACGCGATCCATCGATGTCACGCCATGCGCCGAATTGGTGGTGGCATGCGCCGGATAGAGCTTGGCGGCGACCCACACGCCCTCTTGCTTGCCGCGCAACAGCTCGGCGGGGTCGGCGCCGTCGGTCAGATAGCAGGTCATCAGCGGCTCGAACCTGAGATCCGCCGGGACCGCGGCGCGGATCCGGTCGCGGTACGCCACCGCCTCGGCCACCTTGGTCACCGGCGGGACCAGGTTCGGCATGATGATGGCGCGGGCGAACTGGCGGGCGGTGTGGACGGCACAGGCGGCCAGCATCGCACCGTCGCGCAGATGGACGTGCCAGTCGTCGGGACGGCGGATGGTGATCGATTTCGGCATGGGCATGAGGCGCTTTCTAGCTTGCTCCCGGGCAGTCTCCAATGTTGATTGCAACGATGAACAAGATGAACGATGCCATAGACTTCGCCAAATCCGCCGAATCCCACTGGCCCAAAAGCATGTACATGCCCGACGGGCAGTTTGTGATGACCTACGATTCCGGTGAAAAAGCCCCCGACAACGAGGTGCTGGGGCCGGTGACGCCCAGGGGCGGCCACGCCGGCATCGTCTACCGGGGCGATAAAAAACTCGCCGAGTGGGGCGACGTCGACAACGCCGACATGACTTTCAGCGTCGCGAAGAGTTACCTGGCCTTGCTCGCCGGTCTGGCCCTGGGCGACGGTCTCATAAAGAGCCTCGACGACAAGGTCGGCGGCTATGTGCTCGATGACGGTTTCAAGAGCGAGCAGAACCGCGACATCACCTGGCGCCACCTGCTGACGCAGACCAGCGAATGGTCGGGCGATGTCTTCGGCAAGGAAGATCGCATCGACCACAACCGCGTCGTCGGTCTCGCCGTCGCCGAAGCGCCCAAGGGCACGCGCCGCGCGCTGAAGAAGCCAGGCACCTTCTACGAATACAACGACGTGCGCGTGAACCGCCTCAGCTACTCGCTGCTGCAGGTCTTCAGGGAGCCCCTGCCGCAGGTGCTGAAGCGCCGGATCATGGATCCGATCGGCGCGTCGAACGGCTGGAAGTGGGACGGCTACAAGACCTCGACCGTCACCATCGACGGCAAGGAGATGCTGTCGGTGCCGGGCGGCGGACACTGGGGCGGCGGCATCGTCATTTCGGCGCGCGACCTTGCCCTGATGGGAAGGCTGGTCGCCAACGCCGGCGTCTGGGAAGGCAAGCAGATATTGCCCAAGGGCTGGACGGCGGAACTGGTGAAGCCGTGCCCGGTGGCGCCGTTCTACGGGCTGATGTGGTGGCTCAACACCGACCGGCGGCAGTTCGCGGCGGCGTCGGAGCGCAGCTACTTCGCGCTGGGCTGGGGCAGCCACATCGTCTGGATCGATCCCGACAACGACCTCGTGACGGTGCTGCGCTGGATCGACCGCAAGAAGGCGGCGGGGTTCGTCGAACGGCTGCTGGGCGCGATCGGCACATGAGCCTCGACTACTCGGCCGTGCCGAAAATGCCGGACGGCCGCAGCGCCGCCGAACACATTCTGACACTCGAAAAGACTGCGTCGGAAGTTGTTCGGGTTTGTATGGGCCCGCGAAGTGCCGGCGGCGACGGCCGCATGACCTGGCACGTCTGGGACGACGGCACCAACAAACCCGTCCTGCTGCTGTTCCACGGCGGCTCGGGTTCGTGGATCCACTGGTTCCGCAACGTCCAGCCGCTGTCGAAGCATTTCGCGGTATATGCCGCCGACCTGCCGGGCCTGGGCGACAGCGATCCGCCCGACGACGTGAACGACATCTGGTCGGTGGCGCACTGCGTCGAACACGCGATGAAGGAACTCCTGCCGAGCGACAAACAGTTCGCCCTCACCGGCTTCTCGTTCGGCGGCATGGTCGGCGGCCACATCGCCACGCTGTTCCCGGAACGCCTGCGGAAAATCGCCTTCGTCGGCGCCGGCGGCCTCAAGGCCACGCGCAAGCCCGGCGCAAAACTGCGCAAGCTGCTGGCCGACATGCCGCCCCAGACGCTGGCGGCCGAGGCGCGCAGGAACCTCGAAATCCTGATGCTGCACGATCCCAACAACGTCGATGGCGTGGCGATCCACATGCAGATCCTGAACACCACGCGGGCCAAGACCCGCAGCCGGCAGATGGGCCAGGCGTTCAGGCTGAGCGAAGTGCTGCCGCGGGTAAAGACACCGTTCACCGGCATCTGGGGCGAATTCGATTCCACCACGTATCCTCACATTCAGGAGCGCATCGACCTGTTCCGGGCGCTGCAACCGGATTTCGAGATGAACGTTATTCCCGATGCCGGCCACTGGGTTGCCTACGAGGCCGCGTCGGACTTCAATGAGGTCCTGATCAGAACCCTGTCCCCCTAGGGAGGGAACCATGTCCAACCTGCTCTGCGTCGGCACCGCCGGCATGTCCGTGTGGTTCAGCCGCGACAACGGCGATACCTGGACCCGCCCCTACATCGAATCCGGCCTCTATCTCGAGGCCCGGGTCTGGGCGCTTTCCGCCCACCCGTCGCGTCCGGGAGAGGTGCTGGCCGGCACCGACTCCGGCCTCTACCGCTGGAACGAGGGCGACCAGAAATGGACGCACCTCAAATCGGTGCTCGACGACTACGACATCTGGTCGATGGCCCAGGCGCCCGAGGATCCCGACACCATCGTGGTGGGAACCCAGCCCGCCGGCATTTTCGTCTCGACCGACGGCGGCAAGAGCTTTACCGCCGCCAAGGGCGCCTTCGCCGAGGCCTGCATCTTCGTCGGCAAGCCCCGCGTCACCCAGATCATCTTCGACCCGATCGACAAGGACTCGTTGTGGGCCGGCGTCGAGATCGACGGCGTGCACCGCTCGACCGACCGCGGCCGCAGCTGGAAGAAGGTCGGCCAGGGCATCAACTCCGAGGACATCCACGGCCTCTCGGTCGTCATCAAGAACGGCCGCAAGCTGGTCTATGCCACCACCAACCGCGGCCTCAACGTCAGCCGCGACAACGGCGAGACATTCAGCTTCCAGGAACTCGACTCGCCGTGGCAGTACACGCGGACCATCGTGCCGCGCGCCGACCGCGACAAGACCGTGTTCCTGACCAACGGCAACGGCCCGCCGGGCTCGACCGGCCGCCTGCTCCGGAGCCGCGACCACGGTGTCACCTTCGAGGATGCGAAGCTGCCCGGGACGCTCAACTCGACGCCATGGACGGTGGCCACGCATCCCGCGGACCCGAAGCTGATCTTCGTCTGCTCCAACCTCGGCCAGCTCTTCCGCTCGACCGACGGCGGCGAGAGCTGGACCAAGCTGCCGCGCGAGTTCGGCGAGGTGCGCAGCACGATCTGGCAGCCGCTTTCCTGACGCGCTTGCGGCAGCTTGACCTCGATCAAGGCCGCCGCATGCGTTAGGACTAACCAGAGGCATCCGGCCCTCCGGGAGATGACATGTTCACGACACTTCGCGCGGTTGCCCTCGGCATCTCGATCGCGGCCACCGCCCTTTCGGGCGGCGCGGCGCAGGCCCAGGCGCTTCATCCCCAGGTCGAGGAATGGTGCGACGGCCGCGGCCACGTGCCGGACAACGTCCAGATCAGCGCCTGCACGCAGATGATCACCTCTGGCAAGTTCAATGCCGAACGCATGAACATGGCCCACTTCTATCGCGGCCTGACCTACGCCCAGACCGGCCGCTGCAAGCTCGCCATCCCCGACTTCACGGCAGCGATCAAATACGATCCCAAGGACTCCGATGCCTACTGGTCGCGCCACGTGTGCCGCAAGGAGCTGGGCGACAGCGCCGGCGCGGCGGCCGACCTCAAGAGGGCCAAGGAGATCGATCCCCGGGTCGAAGAGCAGTGGATGCAGTGACCGGGGCACCTTTGCGGAGGACCACGCCATGAAAACCGAAGTCTCCGAGATCGCCCCCGGCATCTACCGGCTCTCGACCTTCGTGCCCGCGGTCGGGCCGACCGGCTTCACCTTCAACCAGTTCCTGATCGATGCCGACGAGCCGCTGCTGTTCCACTACGGCCAGCGCTCGCTGTTCCCGCTGGTCTGCGACGCCGTGAAGCGCGTCATCCCGCTCACCAAGCTGCGCTGGACGACCTGCAGTCACGTCGAGGGCGACGAATCGGGCGCGCTGAACGAATGGCTGGCGGCCGCGCCCAACGCCACGCCGGCACACGGCC
>CALFRN010000495.1 GCA_937919085.1 uncultured Reyranella sp. | reverse complement strand
TTCGTCGACATCCATTTCCGGCTGAGCCAGCAGCAGCCGGACTATGTGCGGATCAATCCGGGCATGACCGTTCCTGCACTGGTGCTGGCCGATCGCATCCTCGATCAGAGTCGCGACATCGCCGAATTTGCGCTCGGCTCGACACCGGACGGTGAGACGAAAGCCTGGCTCGACCTTCACTACGGCTATCCGGTCGAGGAATTGACCTTCGGCGGGATTCTAGCCCGCAATCCCCTGGCGCGGATCCTGATCCCGAAGCGACTCGAGGCGACACGCCGCCGACTCCTGGCACTTGCCGCCCAAAATCCCGATCTCGCTTCCGTCTACGAGGCGCGCGCCGCAGTTTTTGCCGAGCGCGTCAGCACCTTCGAGCCGGACGTCGTCGCAAAGCTTTCGGAGCGGCGTCGCACTGAGGCCATCGGCTTCATGGACCGGCTCGAGCAGACGCTGCGCGATGGCCGTGCGGTGCTGGTACCGCCCGCCTATGGCGTCGCCGATGTCGTCTGGACCGTGTTCCTCGGGCGCATGGAATTCGCCGGTCTCGGCGCGGAGATCCCCAAGCGACCGGCGCTCGCGCGCTACTGGGGCGTCCTGCAGGCGCGTCCCAGCTTTTCCGCCGCGGACATATGGACGAAGTTTCATGTCGGCCGCCTGATCGGCGGGATCTTGGGCATCGGCAGATGACGGCAAAGCGTCGCGCGCCATGAGGGCCGAAGCGCGCCGCCTGAACAGGGTGGCGTCCGCACGCGCAAAGCGCTAAACCGCCGCCGCGATGATTCTTTTTCCCGCCATCGATCTCAAGGACGGCAAGTGCGTTCGCCTGCTGCGCGGCGACATGGCACGAGCCACGGTGTTCAACGACAGCCCGGTCGCCCAGGCCAGGGCCTTTGCCCTGGCCGGATGCGAATGGCTGCATCTGGTCGACCTCAACGGCGCGGTCGAGGGCCATCCGGTGAACCGCGCGGCGGTGGTCGAAATCCTGAAGGAGATCGATGTCCCGGCCCAGCTCGGCGGCGGCATCCGCACGATCGAAAGCATTGCGCAGTGGTTCGAGGCCGGCATCAAGCGCGTCATCCTGGGCACCATCGCAGTCAAGGAACCAGGGCTGGTGAAGGCCGCGTGCCGGCAGTGGCCGGGCCAAGTCGCGGTCGGCATCGACGCCCGTGATGGCGTGGTGGCAGTCGACGGCTGGACCAAGCAGAGCGCCGTGCGCGCGCTCGATCTCGCGCTGCGCTTCGAGGACGCCGGGGTAGCCGCCATCATCTACACCGACATCGACCGCGATGGCGCCATGGGCGGGGTCAATGTCGACGCCACGGTGACCCTGGCCCAGCATCTCACGACGCCGGTGATCGCCTCGGGCGGCGTCAGCTCCCTCGACGACCTGCGCGAACTCAGGCCGGCCGAAGAGCACGGCATCATCGGTGCCATCGTCGGCCGCGCGCTTTATGACGGCCGCGTGACGGTGCCCGATGCCATCCGCGTCCTCAAAGGCGAATGAGGGAGGGCGATCGATGCTGAAGGTCCGCATCATCCCCTGTCTCGACGTCAAGGACGGCCGCGTCGTGAAGGGCGTGCAGTTCGAATCGCTGCGCGATGCCGGCGATCCGGTCGAGCAGGCACGCATCTACGACGCCGCCGGCGCGGACGAGCTCACCTTCCTCGACATCACCGCCAGCCACGAGAACCGCGACACCATCCTCGATGTCGTCGGCCGCACGGCGGAACAATGCTTCATGCCGCTCACCGTGGGCGGCGGCGTGCGCACCATCGAAGACATCCGCCGCCTGCTGCTGGCCGGCGCCGACAAGGTGGGGATCAACTCGGCCGCCGTGACGCGGCCGGAGTTCGTCAAGGAAGCCGCCGAGAAGTACGGCGACCAGTGCATCGTTGTCTCGATCGATTCCCGGCGGACCGCTCCCGGCAAATGGGAGGTCTTCACCCATGGCGGGCGCAAGGGAACGGGCCTCGACACGCTCGACTGGGCGCGTCGCATGGCACAGTCCGGCGCGGGCGAGCTGCTGATCACCTCGATGGATCGCGACGGCACCAAGTCCGGCTTCGACCTCGAGCTGACCCGGGCGATCTGCGACGCCGTGCCGGTGCCGGTGGTGGCTTCAGGCGGCGTGGGTTCGCTCGACGACCTGCTCGACGGCGTGACCAAGGGCGGCGCCTCGGCGGTGCTGGCCGCCTCGATCTTTCATTTCGGCGAATTCACCATCGCCGAAGCGAAGGAACATCTCGCGCGCGCCGGCGTGCCGGTACGACAGGTCTCGCGCGCGGCGTGATTTTGGCGTAGATTCATGTAAGCGCCCGCTCAAGAGGCGCCAGAATCGCCCTATCCCCTCGGGCGATGGAGTTTCTCCCTCGATGGCCAAAGAAAAGAAAGCCAAGAAGAAGGCGCACAAGAATCGGCGCCAGACCAATTCCGTCAGCGTCGACGAGCATGTGCTCGACCGTCTCTATTCCGTGATCGAGAGCCGCAAGGGCGCCGACCCCGACACATCCTACACGGCACGCCTGTTCAGCCGCGGCCGCGCCCAGATCGCAAAGAAGCTGGGCGAGGAAGCAGTCGAGGCTCTGATCGAAGGGATCAGGGGCGACCGGCCGAAGCTCGTCGCGGAAAGCGCCGACATGCTCTACCACCTCTTGACCCTGTGGGCCGCGACCGGCGTACGCCCCAATGCGGTATGGACCGAGCTGGCACGCCGCGAAGGCCTCTCCGGCGTCGCCGAAAAGGCAAGCCGCAAGCGATAGAGACGACGGCTTCGCGGAATCCCCGGGATACGGTTACTCTACCGTCTCCGTCGCGTGTTTCCGGAGTCCATGATGCCCCCCTACGACCGCAGCAATATCTTCGCGCTGATCCTGCGTGGCGAAGCGCCATCGAAGAAGGTGTACGAAGACGAGTTCGCGCTGGCGTTTCACAACATCCATCCGCAGGCACCGGTGCATGTGCTGGTCGTTCCCAAAGGCGAGTACGTCTCCAGCGTGGATTTCTGCGCGGCGGCGCCGCCCGAGCTGGTCGTCGGATTCTGGCGGGCGGTCGGAAAGGTGGCCAACGAACTTGGCCTCGACGAGCCCGGTTATCGCCTCGTTGCCAATCATGGCGCCGATGCAAACCAGGTCGTTTTCCATTTCCATGTCCACATAATCGGCGGACGGCACATGAAGACGGTCGGTGGCGGCGCACCGAGGCTCGGCGACGGGACATGATCGACCGTCGTGCGCTACTGGCCGCGGGTGCGCTGGCACCGCTGGCGGCACGCGCACAGAGCCCCTGGAAAGATTACTATGCGGCCGGCACGAAGCAGCGGCCGGTTCATTTCGCAGGTGGCGACGGTGCAACGCTTGCCGGCACGTTGTTGCTGCCGGTCTGGAGCGAGCTGCAGCGTGTGCCCGGCATCGTCCTGATTGCCGGCAGCGGCCCCACCGATCGCGACGGCAACAACCCGCTGGTGCCGGAGTCCCAGGTCGGAGGACGCATCGACCTTCTGAAGCAGATCGCCGAGCTGCTGGCGCAGGCCGGCATCGCCAGCCTGCGCTACGACAAGCGCGGCATCGGCGGCTCGACACCGCGCCCCACAGGCACGCTGGAGGAGCAGGAGAAGTTCTTCGCCTGGGCGAATTTCGTCGGCGATGTCACGGCCGCTCACCGCGAACTTCTCACGCACGACGAGATCAAGCCCTACGCCACCGCGTT
>CALFRN010000494.1 GCA_937919085.1 uncultured Reyranella sp. | reverse complement strand
ATTAGTCGAACGCCTAGCCGATCGGGAAATCTCGCCCGACCGTCAATTCAAAGTCGCCACCTCGAAGCGAGATCAGCCGGCCACCCTCCAATCCGGGTGCCGGGGATCGTTCCCGAGGCGTCTGTGATGCCCGCAATCATGTGCCGAAAGGGCATGGCGCCGGACGAGTGGAGGGGATGACATGATCCGTGCCGTTCAGGCCGTCGTCGTCTTGAGGTGCCGCGGATCGGAATGGTTCAGCGCTTGCGGCTTGGCTTCGTAGGCGAAGGGCTTGTCCGAGATCGTGTAGCGATACCACGGCGGATCGTTCGTCCGGCCGAGCTTGTGCCGCAGGTTGCCGAAGGCCCGGTAGAGAACCGGGTAAGGCTGGCCATGGTAGTTCTTGAGGATCTCGTACCAGGCGCGTGGCGCGGCCGCGATAAAGGCCTCCATGTCCTTCGTGAGCGCCTCCTCCGTCATCGGCTTCACGTTCGCGGGCGGGTCGCCGAGGTCGGTGACGGTGCTGCGCACGAACTCGTTGGGATTCCAGTCCGGCCCGATCGGAATGGTGCAATCCATACCGATCTTGGAGGAGATGCCGGGCACCGTGCTGGTGGGGTCGACAGTCATGGTGTTGAGACCTTGGAGCTGCACCGTGTCGCGGTCGGGCATGTAGCGATAGGCCATGGCGGCCAGAACGGCCTGATCATCCCAGATGTCGACATCGGTGTCGAAGACCATGGCAACCTTGGGTAGGCCCTGCTTGGAGCAAGTGAGCATGACGCCCAGGGCCTGCCTGGCATCGCCGCCGCCCAGCGGATGGATTTTGGCATAGGCTATATTGGACAGGCCGCCGGCCGGGCAGCGCACCTCGCGCACGTCGATGCCAGATTGCTTCAGGCCGTTGAATAGGTCGGCCTCGATCGCCGGCAACTGCAGCATATTATCGGTATACCAGGGATGCAGGCCGCCGATCGTGCAATGCTGGAAGATGCCGCCCTTGCGGTGCGTCATCGCCTTCACCTTGAGGCGGTAGTTGTGCTTGATGCCGCCGCCGTACATGCCAGTGAACTCGCCGTACGGACCCTCGTCGAAGATGAGCCCTTCCAGGGCCATCAGCTCGCACTCCAGCACGATCTCGGCATTGGCGGGCACCATCACATCGATGGTCTCACATTTAATCATTTTAGCAGGCGCGCCATAGAAGGCGCCCAGCACCTCAAAATCGTCAGTGTCGGTCGTGACACCGACCAAAGCCGAGATCTTGTCGATCGTCGGACCGCCGATGACTATCGCCACTTCGAGGTTCTGTCCCTTTGCCGCCGCCGCCATCGCATGAAGGCGTTGGCGGTGAGACGTACAGGTCATATCGACCGATTTCTCGTTCTTCGACCGGAACATCGACCGGTAGATGCCCCAGTCGTAGATGCCAGTGTCGGGATGCTTACTGACGAAGAGATTGTCATTGGTGTAGGCGTGGCCGTCGCGGTCGTGATGGAGGAACAATGGCAGGCGCGTCAGATCGACGTCCTCGCCTTTCAAGATGATTTCCTTGCAAGGCGCGGTCGTCACGGTCTCCCACTTCACGCGGCCCTTCGAGCGATTGACCATCTCGAGGCCAGTCCTTGTTTTGTCACAGCCCATCACCCAAGCGAACATGTCCTGGTTGGAATAGGCATTGGCGAGAACGGAGAACTCGGAATCCTTCACCTGCTCGACCAGGATGGCCTTTGTTGGGTTGGCCTCCATGAGCTTGGGAATCTGGTCAACGCGGACCTCTTCCTTGATGCGCACGAGGAAGCCTGCCTTGTCCATGGCGGCGACGAAATCCGAAAGCGACTGCTGCATGTTCTGCACCCTCTAATGGTCTAAACGTCAGGAGTAGGCGGGTGCGACTTTCCCCTTCTCCACGTAGCCTTTGAGATGATGCAGCATCATGCCCCACAGGCTGTTACACTTCGCAAAGTTGCCTTCCTGGTGTGGCCAGCCAGCGTGATCAAAGGTGAGATGTACGCGACCATGCGGCGTCTTGCCGAGCGAGAACGTGACAGTCGTTCCCTTGGACTCGCCCGGGCCCTCGATGCATTTCCATGCGATTCCGCGATCTTCGTGCGCCGCGATCTCCCAGACGAAGGTAGGACCGCCCGGATACTTCAGCGACCATTTTGCCCCGACGCCACCACCGCCCGACACTTCGGCCATTGTCCAGCCCTTCAACCCTTCGAGGGTGGTCAGGGCGCCCAGAACCTTGATGGGATCGGCGGCAATGTCGACCGCGTGACGCAGAGAATGGTTTGACACGAACACCCCTCCCAGGAACTCATCACCTTACAATTACGCTCGGCTGATCAATCAGCCCAACATTCGCAGCATAGCAGGCTAGGTACCCCAGAATACCCAGTCTTCTCTCCAGACGAGCCCACAATCTCGAATCAGCATTCGCCCCCTAACATTCATACAACTGCGCGACCGGCCAAGCGCGTCATGATGAGCTAGTTTCTCCAATTCTCTAGGACGACCTCTTCAACCTCAAGAGTTGCAACTCAAGCGTTTAGTCACTGTTGAACGT
>CALFRN010000493.1 GCA_937919085.1 uncultured Reyranella sp. | reverse complement strand
GTCGGCAGCGGGAAGACGCGGCCGAGCCCGATCTGCGGGCTGCGCAGCTTGCCCTCGACCCTGACCGTGCCGTGCAGGTCGAGCAGGTCGAAGCCCTTGCGATGGGCGTCGACTTCCGCCTTCACGGTCTGGCTCTGCAACGATGCATGGCCCTGGACGTAGAGGACGGATTTCTCGGTGTCGAGCACGGTGCGGTCGAAGGCCACGGTGCCGTTCTGGAAATTGAGCCGGCCCATCGCGCACTTGATCGGGATGCGATTGTCGCCGGTCACATAGAGAACGAGTGCGTCGAAGATTTGTAGCCCGGCCAGGCTGACCATCAGGCTGCTGACCGAGCCGCCGCCCAGCGCCAGCGCCAGGTGGCCGTTGGCGGTGCCCATCACCTGGGCCAGCGAGCGGCCGCTGCCGGCCAGCGCCAGGCGACCCTGGATCTTGCCCTGTGTGGCATCGAAATAGCGCGACGCGCGGAAGAAGTTCTTCAACTCGATGTCGCCGGCCTGGAGATTGGCCCGCACCTTCGGCGTGTCGGTGTGCGCGTCCATGACGAGTTCGCCCGCGATCCTGCCGCCGCCCAGCACCGCCATGGTGAGCGGCTTCACCGTCGCCACGCCGTCCAGGATCACGACCCGGAAGGCGAGCGCCTGTACCGGCAGCCATGGCGGCGCGATCACCCTTTTGGCGTCGAGTGTCACGTCCATGTTCATGGCGCGCAGCTTCTCGATATTGAGCGGCACGTTGGGGAAGAGATCGCCGCTGGCCTCGAGCTGCTGCCGGGTCTGCGCCTGCTTGGCCGAGACGTTGGTCTTGCGCGCGGGCGGCAAGCCGATCAGCGGCGCCAGATCCTCGAACACGAGCTTTTGCGAGACCAGCCTGGCCGTCAGGAACTCGGGCTTCTTGCGCTCGTCGATCGTCACCTCGCCGGTGAGGTCGCTCTCGCCGACGCGCCATTTCGACTGGACGAACTTCCATGTTCCGGGCTCGCGCTCGAGCTTGCCGGTGATGGTGTAGGGCGGCGTCGGCGGTCCCGGGATGCCGAGCAACGGATAGATGTCGGACATGTTGGGGCCGGAGAGCGTGAGATCGACATTGGCGCCGGTCCATTTGAAGGGATCGTGCACCGTGCCCTTGGCTTTCAGCTTGGTGGCGCCGAAGACGATGTCGAGGTCGAGAGGATAGGGCTGCTCGGTGTCGCGCAGCGCCAGGATCGAGCCGCCGACGAATTTCAGCGTCAGCGGCTGGCCTTCCAGCTTGCCTTTCAGTTCGAGCTCCGCCTTCGGCTGGTCGCCCGCCTTGCCCGTGGCCGTCGTCACGCTGCCGTCGAGCTCGAGCTTGCGCCGCGGATCGCGGTAGCCGACCTTGCCGTCGGTGATCTCGATCTGGCCGATCAGCGGCGTGCCGGTGCGGCTTTCGGGATCGATCGCCTTGGCCACGGCCACCGTACCCGGCGCCTCCTCGGTGCTCCAGTTGAGCTGTTCCTTGTCGCCGCGCTCGATCTGGACCTCGGGCTTGCGCAACACGAGGCGCGGCAGCACGAGATCTCCCTTCAGCAGCGGCCACAGGCGGATGTCGAAATCGACCTCGTCGACCGTGAGCATGTGCGGGGCCTTGCCCCAGGCGGCGTTGGCGATCTCGACGCCGTGGAGCCGGACACGCGCGGTCGAGCCCCACTCGATCGAGAAATCGGCCACTTTGGTCTTGCGCCCGGTGTAGTCGCTGGCGCGGCCTTCGAGTTCGCCTCGCAGGTAGTCCGAGGTCAGGAAAAGATAGAGCGCCCCGGCGCTCACCACGACGAGACACAGCACAACGCCGGCTGACCAGCCGAGGATTCTGAGGAAGCGCGCCATGGGACTGGAACGCTGCCGTGCGCCGATGGTTGCCCGCCGGTCGGCGGCTGGAAGGAGTCAGTTTCTTCTCCTCCCCCGTCTCGGGTCGCTGCTGTGACCGCATCGGCCATAGCAGCTAGGTGCCGCGTTATACGCGGCGGAGGGGGTCGGAAGGCCGCAGTATATAACTCATGACCCCCTCCGCCCCCTTCGGGGGCACCTCCCCAGATACAAGCAGCTTCGCCAGCGTCTATCCGCTCTACCTCGCCAAGGCGGAGAAGAAGGGGCGCAGCAGATCCGAAGTCGATGAAATCATTCGCTGGCTGATGGGATACGGCCCGAAAGAGCTGGGCGCCCAGCTGAAGAAGCGGACCGACTTCGAGACCTTCCTTGCAGGAGCGCCCCAGCTCAATCCCCCAGCTCAATCCCCCGGCTCAATCCCCCGGCTCAATCCCTCGAGCGCCCTGATCAAGGGCGTGGGTTGCGGTGTCCGGGTGGAGGACATCGAGGAACCGACCCTGCTGGAAATCCGCTATCTCGATAAGTTGATCGACGAATTGGCAAAGGGAAAGGCGATGGAGAAGATTCTGCGACAGTAGCGAACCGTCACGCCTCTACCCATATTGCGTGAATACAGGAGCCGGAAATGCCGACCTACAGAAAGACCCCCGAGGCCGTGGCGAAACTCTCTCCCGAGCAGTTTCGCGTCACGCAGGAAAACGCCACCGAATACCCGGGCACCGGTGAGCTGCTGCACAACAAGGAGCCGGGCATCTATGTCGACATCGTGTCGGGCGAGCCGCTGTTCGCCTCGTCCGACAAATACGAATCGGGCTGCGGCTGGCCCAGCTTCACCAAGCCGATCGAGCCCGCCAATGTCGCCGAGCTGAAGGACGGGACGCTCGGCATGATGCGCATCGAGGTGCGGTCGGCGCACGGCGACAGCCATCTCGGGCACGTCTTCCCCGATGGGCCACGGGATCGCGGCGGGCTGCGCTACTGCATCAATTCGGCCTCGCTGCGGTTCGTCCCCCGCGACGAGATGGAAGCGGCGGGCTATGGTGCCTACATCGACCAGGTGGAGGACGTGAAATGAGCGAAGAGCGCGCAGTTCTGGCCGGCGGTTGTTTCTGGGGCATGCAGGACCTGATCCGCAAGCTGCCCGGTGTCCTCTCGACACGGGTCGGCTATACGGGCGGCCGCGTCGCCAACGCGACCTATCGCAACCACGACGGCCATGCCGAGGCGATCGAGATCGTCTTCGATCCGGCGAAGATCAGCTTTCGCACGCTGCTGGAATTCTTCTTCCAGATCCACGATCCCTCGACGATGAACCGCCAGGGCAACGACCGCGGCACCAGCTATCGCTCGGCGATTTTTTATACCAGCGACGAGCAGAAGCGGGTCGCCCTGGACACGATCGCCGATGTCGACGCGTCCGGCCTGTGGCCCGGCAAGGCGGTGACCGAAGTCGCCTCAGCCGCCGACTTCTGGGAAGCCGAGCCCGAGCACCAGGATTACCTGGAACGCATCCCCAACGGCTATACCTGCCACTTCATCCGGCCCGGCTGGAAGCTGCCGGTGCGCGCCAGGGCGGCCGAGTAGGCCTGATCGGCGACGCCGCGATCCTGACGACGAAGAAAGAGATCGGAATCCGGCTGACCGCGCCGATGGACGAAGCGCTGAAACTGCAGAAGCTTGCGAAGAAGGGCGTGACCGCACTGTTGCCATCGGGAAGAAGGCCGGCTGGCGTTTCCCCGATCTCCGCAGAACCATCCGCTGCCCCTTCCGCTGCTCCGTGCGCTGCCTTTCGCAACCGTTTGGCGGGGGCGGCGACCGGATGTGGAAGCGGCCCGGAACCTGTTGGCGGGTTGGGCGTTGAATGTATGGACACCCCTGTCATGTCTCATGGACATGATTCCAAAGTCCGTTGAAGTCCGCCTTCCCCCCAGTTGGCGGGCTTCTTCTGTCTGGGTCGGAGTGCCCGGGCAAGCGTTGCGTGCCGTGTGTTCAAGCGAGTCGGGGCGGTGCTCCGGTCATTCTCGCGGACGGCCGTGGCTGGATCCCCTCCCGCGTGCCGTCATGAAGGGAGCCGCCGCCCTTGGAGGCCTGAGGGCGGCGGCTTTCCTTCCGACCCGGAGCTGCCCGATCCCGACCTTCACGACCCCGAGCTGCCCGACAAGGACAAGCAGGAAACCGTGCCCGGCATGGCGGCTCGGAGTTTGCTTGAGAACCTGTTGGCGGAAGGCGGTCGCCGGTTTGGCTGCCGGGTGCGGACGTGGTTCTGTTGCCGCCGCATCGTGACATCCTGCTGGGTGACGGCCACTTCGAGCAGATCGCCCGCAAGGCGCGTGCCGGGCTGTGGCCCATGTGGCTGGGCGAGAAGTAGATCCCGGGCGACGGGGCGGTTTCGATTTCCCGGCCGTGGATCGTCGCCGCCGCGGCCCGTCGCCGACTGGACAATCCCGTTCATGCGTCCCTGAATCAGGTTCGATGGGACTACTCGTTTGGACTTCAAGTATATGAACAGCGCGAAAGAATATCTGGGCCGCCTTGCTCTCATCGTGGCGACCGTGGTTCTGACGTTCGCGGCCCTCGAGATCGCCAGCCGCTTGTGGCGCGGTCCAGGCTGGCTGCTCTATTGGCCGCACCTTCCGACCCAGGTGCTCAAGCCATCTAACGATCGCTGCGGCAATCTCTTCGACGATCGCCTGGGCTGGGTAACGAGTCCGAACTGCGCCACGCCTTCATATCACCATGACGCGAAGGGCTTCCGGGTGGTGCCCGGCCCGACCGGCCAGTCGCTTGGCGAACCGGCGGTACTGGTCACCGGGGCCTCGTTTTCCTATGGCGACGAGGTGTCGGATGGCGAGACCTGGGCTGCGTACCTGCAGGGGCTGATTCATCGCAAGGTCATCAACGCGGGAGTCACCGGCTATTCCCTCGATCAGACGGTGTTGCGCTCGGAGCAGTTGGCGAAGGAAATCGCACCGGCCGCGATGATCGTGACCTTTACCGCCGACGATGTGGCACGGGGCGAACTGAGCCGCGTGTGGGGTGCCGAAAAACCATACTTCGAGCTTGTGGGCGGCCGACTGGAACTGCGGCACGTGCCGGTACCGCAATCGGAGCCCGTCGACCTTTTCTGGCAAAAGGCGCTGGGCTGGTCCCTTGTCGCCGAGAAGGTCGTCCGCGCCCTCGACGAAGTGGACTGGTGGTATGCCAACAGGCGGCGTGCCCTGCCGAAAGGCGCGGGCGAGTCCCTGGCCTGCCCGCTGATGCGTCGCCTCGCGCAATTGTCGATACCGACCCTGGTCGTGGCGCAGTACCCGCCTCGTACCTGGCGCGACACCAGGAAATTTGCGGGCGGGCAACGGCGACTTACCGGAATCGTCCTGCGCTGTGCCGAAGAAGCGGGCCTCGGTGCCCTGGATACCTTCCAGATCGTTCAGGACGCCGTCCGCGCGCGCGGCGTCGATGCGCTCCATCGGGTTTGGCATCACAATTCCGAAGGCAACCGTCTGATCGCCGACGCGGTGGCGGCGGAACTCGCCAAGCGCCACATGCTCCAACCATAGCTCGGCCTGGATCGCCGGCGCGCCGCCAGATCGTCCCCGGCCGTGGCCGGATTTCACGGCCGCCGGCCACCCGGCGGTGCCCGGCAACGGCTGGCCGCATGTCTCGCAAGAGCCGTGGTCGATGGACGACGCGGTGGCGATGATTGAAGAATGGGAAAATCCACGCCAGACTGTTGCCGCCGAACAATTCGGAGAGAGCGATGTCCAAGCCAACCGGTCCGGGCGCTCGGGAAGAACGGCGCAAACTGTTCGATCTGCTTGATCGGCTAGGGGCCGTCGATCGGCGGGCGGCCCCCAGGCGCCTGCCCGACGACTTCGTCGCCGGCCAATGGCTGCACGGCGATGCAGACACCCGGCGGAAGATCGAGGAAGAGGTCGACCGCTTGCCCAGGAAGTCGAACTGACCCGCTGCCGGGTCGCAGATTCGGCAGGCTTTGGCCTCTATTTCTGATATCGCCGCACGAGGCCTGTCTTCAAAGGCCGAGCCGCCCGGTCACTTGCCCGGGACGGCTTCTTGTCGTGACCGGTTCGAAGCTGCCGGTGCACGCCAAGGCGGCCGATGGGCCTGGACGGCGGCGCCTCGCGCGGCGCGGGGCTTCAAACCGTCTCACTCGAATGCCAGCGCTTTGCTGGCATTGGGCGCCGCGTTGCAAGCTTGCGCCTAAAGACAACACGCGGTCCGACCTTAACCCCGCCGCTGTTGCCCGGCCGACCGACCGCGCCCTTCGAAGAGAGGGTGCTGAACGCAAGACCCAGCCGAGCCCCGGGAAGGTCACTCCCGGGGAGCGGCGCAAGAACCGGATGAAACCCGGCCAGCCCTCACCGCTCCTGGGCCTTACGGAGGGGCCACGTGACCATCGGCC
>CALFRN010000492.1 GCA_937919085.1 uncultured Reyranella sp. | reverse complement strand
GCCCCATCGTCGCCCGCATGCGTCACGCCGAGCATTTCACCATCGCCAACGCGCGCCACGAGATCATGATGGAGACCGACGACATCCGCGCCCTGTTCTGGGAAGCCTTCGACCGACTGGCGAAAGGCGTGCTCGGCCGATGACCGAACTGCAGATGCTGGTGGTTGCCGGCGCCTTCATCGTCGCCGGCATCGCCAAGGGCGCGATCGGCATCGGCCTGCCGCCGATCGCCGTCGGCCTGATGACGCTCGCGCTGCCGCTGGGCGATGCCCTGGCGATCATGACCATCCCGACCCTGACCACGAACATCTTCCAGGCGCTCAACGGCGGCCGGTTCTTTGCGCTGCTGCGCCGCTTCGGGACGATGGCTACCGCGGCCGTGGCGGGCGTTTTCATCGTGGCCGTGGTGGTCGGCAAGCTGGGCACCCCGGAGACCACCGGATGGCTCGGCATGATGCTGGTGCTCTATTCCCTGCTCGCCCTGTTTGCCTGGCGTCCGGTCGTGCCGCGCGCCGCCGAACCTTGGGCCAACCCTCTGGTCGGTCTGGTGAGCGGGGCCGTCGCAGGCGTCACCGGCATAGCGGCGGTGCCGTTCCTGCCCTACATGCAGTCGCTGCAGATCTCGAAGAACGAACTGATCCAGGGCCTCGGCATCCTGTTTCTCTTCTTCATCGGCGGCATTGCCGCCGCCCTCGCGCAGCAGGACATTTTCGACACCGCCAACACGATAGGCGCCATGGCGGCCGTCGTGCCGACATTCATCGGCGTCTGGATCGGCCAGAAGGTGCGCCATGCCGCCTCGCCCGAAACCTTCCGCAAGATATTCCTCTACGGCATGTTGGCGCTTGGCCTGCACATGGCGCGCGGCTTGCTGTAGGATCGCGGGCCATGCCCCTGCTCACCCACAAAGTCACGATCTGCGGCATCCCCGAACTGCCGCAGCATTGTTCCGTCGGCGTCAGCCACGTGCTGTCGATCATCGACACGCACGAGCCTCGGCCTTCAGCCCTCGACGACTTCTTCGAAATCGACCACGAGCTGATCCGCTTCGACGATATCGTCGCCGAATACCCGGGCTTCGAAGCCTGCACGCCGGACCATATCGCCCGGATCCTGGAGTTCGGCGAGAAGATCCACGCCCGGCCCGACGGCCACGTCCTGGTGCATTGCCATGCCGGCGTCTCGCGCTCGACCGCGGCGGCCGCCATCCTCATGACCCAGCACGCCCCGGGCCAGGAGGAAGCGGCTTTCCTCAAGCTGCTGAACATGCGCAAGCACGGCTGGCCGAATACCCGCATGGTCGAATTCGCCGACCGGCTGCTGAAGCGCGACGGCGCCATGCTGCGCGGCCTCGTCGCCTACCGCCGGGCGCTGCTGCAGGCCAAGCCGCACCTGAGCGAGATCGTCCGCAACATCGGCCGCGGCCACGAGCTGCCGGTGTAGCGCCGGCCCGGGACGCTGAAGTACGGCTGCCGCGCTGAAATCATGGACCGGGCAGCGGCACACGGAACGTGCCGCAAGACGTCGCCAGCTGTCCCGCACGGCGTGGAACACTTCGTTTTTGAATCATCTGGCGGGACGGGACGAATCGCTTCATTCCGTCATGCGCTTTTCGCTTGAAACCGGATCCGGCAGCTAACTCTAAATGGGGGCTCATCGATCCCGGAGGACACGAGCCTTGCCCCCAATCTGGCCCCAAATCTGGACCCAACTTTTCCGTCGCTTCCTCGCGCTTTTGCTTGCCGCGGTGCTGCTTTGCTCAGGCGGCCCGCTTCTTGCAGCGTCAACTTTGCATTCTGCTGGCATTTTGCCGGCAGTGGCCGGCGCGCAGCTACCTGCCCTTCATCGGCAGACTGCCGAGATGGGTGCCGGCGTCGACGATCAGGAATTCGCCGGTGATGTTGCTGGCGCTGGTGAGGAAGAACATCACCGCCTCGGCCATCTGCTCCGGTGTGCCGGCCTGGCGCAGCGGCGTGGTCTGCTCCTGGGCGTCGCGCAGCTTCCCGTAGTTCTCCTCGCCGAGCGC